>JAYUHO010000067.1:0-6524 GCA_043766915.1 Cypionkella sp. | reverse complement strand
GTGGCGTGGACGTGGTTTATGATCCCGTCGGCGGCCCCGGTTTTGATGCAGCCCTGTCCGCCTGCCGTCCCGAGGCCCGCATCTTGACCATCGGCTTTGCGTCGGGCGAGGTGCCAAAGATTGCCGCCAATCTGCTGTTGGTGAAAAATCTGACGGTGATGGGGCTTTACTGGGGGGGGTATATGAAATTCGCACCAAAGGTGTTGACGGATAGCCTTGCCACCTTGTTTGGCTGGTATGATACCGGCGGCCTGCGCCCGCATATCAGCCATTGCCTGCCGTTTGAGCGTTATCCCGAAGGATTGGAATTGCTGCGCAGCCGCACCGCCAGCGGAAAAGTGGTTATCACCCTGCGTTAAAGTGTTTTGCACTTAATGTGGTTCACCCCATAAAATGCAAAATGCACCATTCCAAGGCTCGGTTTGTCATGGTTTGCAGTCAGTCTGACTCAGAGTGTCTGCAAGCCGCTGTAGGCGTCAGGCCATTTCCTGCACTGCGTTGCGGTCGGCCACCAATCGCGGCGCACGGGTTTGATAGGCCTGCCGGATCATCGCCGCCAACGCGACAACGGCAGGCGAATGCGCGGGGTCTGCCACGTACATATTCACCTTCATAAAACCCAGTTCCGGCAATGTGCCGCCATGGCTGATCCGTTCAACATAAGGCGGTTCTGATCCACCCAGCACGGTATGCACTGCCAGATCGGCAGAAACCGTTGCCTCGACCGCGCGGGTGCTTTCACTTTCCACCGCCATATCCCAGACGATGCCACTGGCATCCAGGGCCGCTTGGGCGCGTTTGCGAAAGATGCAGGCCGCCTCATAGGCCAGTCGCAGCGGGCGCTGTTTCCACGCAGTTCCGCCCTGTGCCCCGATCCAGACCAGCGGCAATTCGGCGAGTGTCTCGCCCGCGGCGGCAAGACCGTCTTCCGTGGTAATGATCACGTCACATTCACCGCGCGCAAACTGTTCTTTCAACGTCAGAGTGAACGACGACAGCAGCGTCACCCGCATCTTGGGGAATTCTTTGGCGAAACGGCGCATCACCTGCGGGATGGCGGGGTAGACGATGTCATGTGGCACACCCAACACGATCTCACCCTCATGCGCAGTTTCCGTCAACCGGCCAAACACCTCGTCATTCAGCACAAGCATTCTGCGGGCGTAGCCCAACAGCAACTCGCCATCCGCCGTCAGCGCCACTTTACGCATGCTGCGGTCCAGCAGTTCGGTGTCCAGCATTTCCTCAAGACGTTTGATCTGCATCGACACCGCCGACTGCGTCAGGTTCAAAAACCCCGCCGCCCGCGTCACCCCGCCCGCATCGGCGATGGCCACGAAAGACCGCAAGGATGTCATGTCGAGATTGCGCGTCATATCACAAATCCTGATGCCTGAAGTCAAAACCATTCATTTTCACAATAAAACAGATTCGGCTAAACATATCAAGTGATGTGATGCATGAAACCCCCACCATCACAGATACCGATGAAACCCGAAAGGACACGCCATGTTCGCCTCACTTCACACGTCGACCCTGGCCGTGGCCCGGGTGCAGTCCACCAGCCGTCTTGCGAAAGTGGCGGCGCGGCTGCGCCATGCCCTGGCCCTGCGTGCCGAGCGCAGATATCTGATGACCCTTGATGATGCCCGTTTGCGCGATATCGGCCTGACTCGCGCGCAGGCGGTGACCGAGGCCACACGCCCGATTTGGGACGTGCCACGCGGCTGGCGCGTTTGATCGGAAAAGATCGCGCAGACGGGAATAAATTCCCAAGCGAAATCCTTGAATCTGCTGTATAGACTACCGATATGACACGCATGGGGGTGAGGTTCGTCCAAATCTCCAATCAAGTTCAACTTCGGAGGCTAAGAATGGCTGACTATCAGACGATCCGGACTACAACAGGCGCGGGCGCCCGGACCGCCGATATCGACGCTGGGCTTCGCGCCCACATGAACAAGGTCTATGGGCTTATGTCCGTGGCCATGTTGATCACGGCTGGCGTAGCATGGGCCGTTGGCACCAATGACGCAATGGTTGCTGCCATTTTTGGCACGCCGTTCAAATGGGTTGCGATGTTTCTGCCGCTGGTGATGGTTTTTGCGTTTAGCGCGATGATCAACCGGATGTCGGTTGCTGCGGCACAGTTGTTCTTTTACGCCTATGCTGCCGCTGTTGGTCTGTCGTTGTCGTTCATCTTCGCCGTTTATACCGGCACTTCGATCACGCAGACCTTTCTGGTCACGTCAATCGCGTTTGCAGGCCTGTCGCTTTATGGCTACACCACCAAGAAAGACTTGTCGGGCATGGGATCATTCCTGATCATGGGCCTGATCGGTTTGATCGCCGCATCCGTGATCAATATCTTCCTTGCCTCTTCCCTGTTGGCGTTTGCAATCTCGGTGATCGGCGTGCTGATTTTCGCAGGTCTGACGGCCTTTGACACCCAGCGGATCAAGAACACCTACCTTGAGCATGCAAGTGCAGGTGACAATGAATGGCTTGGCAAAGCGGCGATCATGGGCGCGCTAAGCCTGTATCTGGACTTTATCAACATGTTCATGTTCTTGCTAAGCTTTCTTGGCAACCGCGAGTGATTTGAACGTCAGGATTGGCTAAAGGGCCGGGGGAAACCCCGGCCTTTTTGTTTGCGCGTCAGGCTTGCAAATCGGCCCACATCGCAACAGCCGGAAACACCGCGCCAGACCGCAGCGTCACGTCCTGTGCGCCTAAGGTTACAAATCCCATAGCGCGATAAAACGGCACGGCGGTGCGGGTCGAAAGACACGCCATCTGCCGTATTCCGGCCTGCGTTGAATCCGCCATCACCTTCGCCATCAGCGCCCGTCCCAGTCCCATCCGCAGGCAGCCGGGGTCTGTGGCGACATGGCGGATATGCCCCGTCGCGTGATCCGCTGAATGATCAGTTGGGTCGGCTATGGTCCAGCCGCCAGCGGCTATGATCTGCCCCTGCCCGTTCACCGCGACGAAATATGTCCCGCTGGTCAGCAGTTCTGGCTTGGCCCGCGTCATCCCCGGCAAAGCCGCCGTCAACACATCTGCAGGATAATCCGGGGCCAAAAGAATGGGATAGCTGCGGCCAAGCAGCGCATCGACTGCATCTGCATCCGCAAGGGTGGCGGGGCGGATATGAAGGGGGTTTATCATCTGAAAAAGGATGGCGCGCAGTTTGGCATCGTCAATCCCGGCAACGCCGACCTTCCGCCAGAACAACAAAAAACCGCACCCGAAGGTGCGGCTTTATTATCAGTCAAAGCCAGCCGATCTTACTTGATCTTGCCTTCTTTGTATTCCACATGCTCACGCTTTACCGGATCGTATTTTTTCACGACCATCTTTTCGGTCATGGTGCGGGCATTCTTTTTGGTCACATAAAAGTGGCCGGTGCCAGCTGTCGAGTTCAGCCGGATTTTGATCGTCGCCGGTTTGGCCATAGTCGTTTCTCCTGCAACGGGGAAACATGGGTTCCGCCGCGAAATTCTTGAACCTGCCTTTTACGGCAGGCACCGGCAGAGTCAACCGCAAAGCGCACGCCTGCCGCGCAATATGGTCGCCCCATTCTAAGGCGCAATCTGCTTGGCAGACCTACCCCTTGGGGGCGGACTTGGCAGGGGCTTTGGCCTTTGGTTTTTCGACCGCCGCCTTTGTCGTCGCCAGTGTGCGTTTGAACACAACAACGCGGCACGGATATTCTTCGGCGCCGCTGCGATCCAGCACCGTTTCCACTGCGCCAAATTCCGCACAGCTTTCGTTTATCAGTTTCACCAAGGCAGCCTCGGTTGCGCCAAACGGGTCAAGTGCGTTTGTCGCGGCGGGCAAATGGCCCGGGGTATGATCCAGCAACAGCCGCCCCCCGGGGATCAGGCAGTTTGCCCACGCCTGCAGCGCCTTTGCCGGGTCATAGGCGTGATCCCAAGAGTTGGAATAGACAAACGCCGCTTTGCCTGCCCAGTCGGGGTTCTCTTCATGAAAGTCCCACTGCACAGTGTCTGGAAACTGCGTGGCGGTTTCGGAAATATCAGTGCCGATCACCTTTGCGCCGTCCAGCCTGCGATTAAACCAGGCCTGTTCCTTGCCGCGCCGCACGCCGTGGCAAATGCCAAAACCTGCCGCAACGCCTTGCTCTGTCAGCCAATCGGCCAAAAAGAAGATGTGCGATTTCTTGACATATTGCGCGTTGATCTTCTTTTTGTTGGCGTCTTCCTGAATGCGTTTATAGGTGTCGTAATCGGCATAGATGTGCTGCACGAACCCATCACCGGTTTTGGTCTGGGTGTTGCCCATCGCTTCGGCGTCTTTCACAGCACCCTTGAAGTCAGCCTTGCGCGGCTTTTTTGCAGCGTCTTTTGCCATTGGAAATCCTAACACTATTTTGCCCGATTACCCGGAGTCTAATGGGAAACGCTGGGGGGATTCTATAGAAATTTGCGCGGACGGCCTATAAGCCGGATTCTGTCCAAGAGTTGCCCCTTTGGATGATCATTCCTCTGCCGCACTTGTTGCCAAGGCGGTCAAGCTGCCAACCCGGACCCCTGGGCTGAAACATCCCTGTGGTGGTATCCCGGACCGGGGTCCGCGACCAAACCCACGTAGGGCCCCTATTCGGCATTGCTCCGGGTGGGGCTTGCCGTGCCGTCCTTGTTGCCAAGTCCGCGGTGGGCTTTTACCCCACCGTTTCACCTTTACCATGGATCCGCCGAACGCGATTGCCCGGCACCATGGCAGACTCTTCTCTGTGGCGCTTTCCCTGGGGTTACCCCCGCCGGGCGTTACCCGGCACCCTTATTTCATGGAGTCCGGACTTTCCTCGGAAACTTACGCCCCCGCGATCATCCAGCCATCCGCGCAGAAGGGACTTACGCCGTGGGGTGTCGCGCGTCAACACTGCGATAGATGAGCAATATGCCCATACCGGTCAGGTTGGGAAACGCTGACCAAGATCAACCGCCAATCCCGCGTCAATCGCACCCACCGGCCCTGCAGCCCAAGGCCGAAAGCGCAGCCGGAAGGCGCTTAACAAATCAGCTTCGGGCGCGTCTGGATAGCCAAAAGCGCGCAGAGCGGGCAAAAACGCGGTTGCGTCTGCCTGCCCCGGCTGCGGCCAAACTGAAAGGCCGCCCAGCGCCAACCTGCGCCAATCAAACCGCGGGCCCGGATCGCGCTTGCGGGACGGGGCCATATCGGAATGCGCGATGATGCGGTGCGGCGGAATGGCCCAGCGCGCCATGATCCCCTGCAACAGGGTCTCCAGCGCCGTCATCTGCGGTTCTGCAAAGGGCTGGCTGCCAGAATTGACCAGTTCGATCCCAATCGAATGCGAATTCACGTCGCTCAGGCCGGCCCATTCGCCCGCCCCTGCGTGCCACGCGCGATAGGTTTCATCGACCAACGCCTCGGCCTGCCCCATTTCGGAAATCAACCAATGCGCAGAAACCTCTGCCGAAGGATCGCACAATCGCGCGCGCGCCTCGGCGCAGTTGCCCATGGCGGTGTAGTGCAGCACGACAAAGATTGGAGTTGTTGCCCCCCGCCGGTCCCCAAAGTTAGGCGAGGAGTAGCCGCTCAATTCAGCGCGGTGCGGAAGGGCGTCGGATCCCAAGCGCAGGCAAAGCCATCGCCATCCGGATCAAGGCCCTTGCGGTCACGGTCAGGGCCGCCTGCCGCCAAAAACGCCTCTTGCGCCAGATCGGGCGACGGGAACTTGGCACAGGCCTTGTTCACATTGGTAAACCCCATTTTGGACCGCTTGTACATCTGCGTGCCCAAAGGGTGCGTGGTGGAAATCGCAAATTCGACGATGTTGGGACCAGAGTCTCCGCTGCGCTGTGGCAGGGCACCGGGTTGATCAACCTGATACTTGGCGCGGTTGGTTTCAATCCGGGCTTTGTCGCTTTCGATGGTTTCGCGAGCTTTGACGGCCTCAAAATCCTGCTCGTCTGACACGCCAGCCGCAGCCGCACCGCCGTTGACCGCGTCCATTTCCGACGTGGTTTCAACGATGCCCGCCGGGGCGTTGCCGCGCGCGCGGGTGCCGGATTGTGCCGGGAGGGGGGCTTGCTGAACCACTGGCGGCAATGCGGGTTGTACCCCGCCCGTTTCAGCATTGCTGATCGCCGCCGCCGCACCATCGGTGCTGAAGCCCGTCAATGGCGCGCCTGCGGGGGCCGCAGCTGCGGTGCGCGCGTTCAGATAGCTGTCATAGCTTTCAAAACCAACGCCTGCCCCGGAATCGGGCACGGTCTGTGTACAGGCGGTCAGCCCCAGGGCTGCCAGCATTAGGATCGGCGCGCGCATCGTCTCTGCCTCGGTGGTTTTTTTTCGGTAAATCGCGCCTTACCACCATTTATTTGGTTTGGCCACAAATGCGGCGCTGCGTTCTAAAACATAAGCGTGATTAAGCAGTCCCGCCTCGTCCCACGGTCGCCCGATCAGCTGCAGGCCCAGCGGCAATCCCTTGGCATCCAGACCCACCGGCACCGCGATGCCCGGCAGGCCGGCAA
>JAYUHO010000066.1:0-2433 GCA_043766915.1 Cypionkella sp. | reverse complement strand
CCGTGGCGTTCGGCTGGGGGCCCCAGTCGACCAGATCGTCATAGCTGACGGCATTGTGGATATGCGGGGCAGTGGATGACAGGTTGGTCATAGCAAAGCCTCGAGTAATCCAGCGGCCTTGTCCGGGCCGTTTTGTGACTGCATATGCGCCGAAGTGGCCGCCAGTTTCGCCTGCATTGCAGGATCGGTCAGGCAGGTTTCCAGCTTGGCCAACAGGTCCGCATCGGTCCAATCATAGCGGTCCGACCGGAACCCATGCCCGGTTTCCTGCACCCGCATCGCATTGTCGTGCCCGTCCCAGACATAGGCCATGATGACCGCCGGTTTGCCGAAATACAGGCATTCGGTGAAGGAATTGTTGCCGCCGTGATGGATGACGGCATCGACCAAGGGGATGACGGACGGCTGCGGGAACCAGTTGGAAATCACCACGTTGGGCGGCAGGTCGGTATATTCCGCGCCGTAGTCGCCCACATTGACCAGCGCGCGGAACCGGGATTTGCCGACCATGGCAATCAGGCGTTTCAGCAGGTCTGTATCGCCCGCGCCAAGCGAGCCGAACGAGATATAGAGCAGCGGGCCGTCTTGGTTTGCGCCAAAGGTCGGGATGTCATAGGGGGCCTCTTTGCGCACGCAGCCTTCGAGATACTGGAATTGTTTGGGGTCCAGCGGCTTGGCCCGGTCGAATTTTACCGGCTCGGGGTAGAGCAATAGGTTGAGGAAGGGCGAGGGTTCGAAGAACTGGCCAAGTGGATACGGCGCTTCGTTATTCGCGGCAAGGAAGGCGTTGAAATCGTCGTGGATCGGTTTGATGACCGCATTGAATTTGGCCTGAAACGCCTTGTGGCCGACGTGGTCATGCACGCTCATCCCCGACAAATGCGGCGGGATCGCGTCATCCTCGATCTCGTTTTCCGAACAGGAAATGATCCGCACCCAAAGCTTGCCCGATTGCTTGATTGCCGGGAACAGGATGACGTTATCGACGCAGATCACGTCAGGGTTCACCCGGGCCAGAATGGCGGGCAGGTCCTGTTGCGCCCATTTGGCGCTGTCCACGATCGCCTCCCAGCAGTCCCGCACATAATTGTCGATCTGGTCGATGGGGGCTTTGCGGAAGTTTGGGATATGGCCGTTAATGAAGTTTTCCCAGAACTTGGCCAGCTCATCGGCGGGCATCGGGGCAGACAGTTTCACCGGATGCGCCTCGAACCCATAGCCTTCGTAGACCGGCACAAAACCGGGGTCGGACAGGAATACCGCTTTGTGTCCGCGTGCGGTTATCGCCTGCGCAATGCCGACAGAGTTCAGGGCGGGGCCGTAGGCCGCTTCGGGGAAAAAGGCGAATGTTTTCTGGGTCATGATCAATTCCTTCAAGCCGGGAAAATGCGGGTGTCTTTGGCGGACCAGCCAAGCGTGACGGGGTCACCTGCGTTCAGGGATTGCGCCTCGGCCATATCGGCGGTCAGGCGGATGATGACGGGTTTGGGGCTTGCCTTGGTCTGGACATGCAGTTGCAGGTCAAGGCCGTGATAGGCCAGTGCTGTGACTGTGCCCGACAGGGTGTTTTCGCCGGGTGTCAGCCGGATGCGTTCGGGGCGAACGGCGGCTACGGCGGGGCCATTGGTTTGGCTAGTGGCGATGATCCGGGTGCCATCATTGGCCAACAGGCCCATGGCATCCGCCACGCCGGGGAAAAAGTTCATCACCCCGATGAAATCGGCGCCAAAGCGGTTGATTGGGTGTTCATACACCTGCCGGGGCGGGCCAGATTGCAGCAGTTTTCCATCCTTCAGGATCGCTATCCGGTCGGCCATGACCAAAGCTTCCTCCTGGTCGTGCGTGACGACGATGAACGTAATCCCGACCTCGTGTTGCAGCCGCTTCAGCTCCAACTGCATCGCGCCGCGCAGTTTTTTGTCCAGCGCGCCCAGTGGCTCGTCCAGCAGCAAAACCCGGGGCCGTTTGACCAAGGCGCGGGCCAGTGCGACCCGCTGTTTCTGCCCGCCGGACAGTTGATCGGGCTTGCGGTCGGCATAGGCGGTCAGTTCGATGACGTTCAGGATGTCGTCAACGCGGGCGGTGATCGGGGCGCGGGGTAAACGCTCCATTTCCAGCCCATAGGCGATGTTGGCCCGCACAGTCATGTGCGGAAACAAAGCGTAGGACTGGAACATCAGGTTGACGGGGCGCTTGTTCGGCGGGGTGTTTGAGATGTCTTTGCCGTCCAGCAAAATCTGGCCCGATGTGGCGGTTTCAAACCCGGCCAGCATCCGCAGCAAGGTTGTTTTGCCGCTGCCGGATGCGCCTAGCAGGGCGTAAAACTCGTTTTCGGCGATGTCCAAGGATACGTCATCGACGGCCAGAACCGTGCCGAAGGCCTTGGAAATATTGCGGATTTGCAAAAGCGCGGTCATTGGCCGGGAACCCCCC
>JAYUHO010000065.1:0-6540 GCA_043766915.1 Cypionkella sp. | reverse complement strand
AGCTATCCGTTCGGACAGGATTTTGCGCATGTGATCGGCTATGTCGGGCGCGTAAGTGAATCCGATCTGGAAGATGCGGGCGCAAAGGATCCGCTGCTGACGATGCCGGGGTTCAAGATCGGCAAGCTTAGTATTGAACGGGCGTTCGAGCCGCAGCTAAGGGGGGTCCAGGGCACGTTGGCGGTCGAAGTGAATGCGACAGGGCGCGTCATGCGCAGTCTGGATCGCACCGATCCGCAGCAAGGCCAGGATCTGCACCTGACACTGGACCACCACCTGCAGAATTTCACCCTTGCCAGATTGGGGGACCAAAGTGCAGCCGCGGTCGTGATGGATGTGCGCAACGGCGATGTTCTTGCGTCGGTGTCTGCGCCGTCCTTCGATCCAAACCTGTTCGTTGGTGGTATTTCGTCCGCCGCATATGGCGCGCTGCGCGACTCTGAATATCGCCCGCTGGCGGACAAAACCGTTCAGGGGGCTTACCCACCCGGCTCGACCGTCAAGATGTCACTTGCGCTGGCGGCCCTCGAAGATGGGTTGGTAACGCAAGACGATACCGTCAGTTGCCCCGGCTTTGTCGAGATTTCAGGCCGCAAGTTTCATTGCTGGAAACGCGGCGGGCATGGCCGGGTGAATATGCAAGGTGCGCTTCGCGAATCCTGCGACGTGTTCTTTTATGAAATGGCGCAGCGTGTCGGTATTGACGGTTTGAACGCGATGAATGCCCGGCTGGGGTTGGGGATCAAACCCGACTTGCCGTTGTCTGGCATTTCTGCCGGGTTGAACCCGTCGCGCGCCTGGAAGCAAGAACAGCAAGGGGCCGGTTGGCTGATTGGCGATACGATCAACGCCTCAATCGGTCAGGGTTTTGTGCTGGCCTCGCCCATGCAACTGGCCGTGATGGTGGCCCGCATTGCATCTGGTCGCGCTGTGGTGCCACGGCTGGTGCGGCCACCGGTCAATACGACAGACACGATCCCCGACGCGTTAGGTATTTCTGCGACGTCGCTGGCGCTGGTTCATCAAGGGATGTTCGATGTGGTGAATTCGGACAAGGGAACGGCAAAAGCATCGCGCATCGTCGCTGAGGGTCAGTTCATGGCGGGAAAGACCGGGTCGAGTCAGGTGTTCAGCATTTCCGCCGCCGAACGCGCTTCAGGCGTGCGCAGCCAAAGTGATCTGCCATGGAACCGACGTGACCATGCATGGTTTACTGCATTCGCCCCGGTCGAAGCGCCACAGATCGCGGTGTCTGTGCTGGTTGAACATGGCGGCGGGGGATCGACGGCTGCGGCCCCTATCGCGCGCGATCTGGTGCTGTTTTACTTAAACAAAGGTCTGCCGCCGACCGACGCCTATCCGCCCGATCAACGTGGCCGCATTGGCACCGATCTTGAAAGACTAAGCGCGCTTATTCTTCCAGCCGATGCGACCGGGGGCAGCAACCATGGATGACGACCTGCATTTTAGGTGGGACTTCAGCGCGACGATTGCCTTTTGCGGACGACGTGTCGCCTTTCCCGCACCAGTCGGACAATCAATTGCGGGGTGACACCGCGTTGGGCGGGCAGGTTGTGCTGCAATGCCGCGTAAACTTGACTTGTTACGGTCGTAACATTAGGCTGTTACGATGGATCAAATCACTTGGATATTGATGATCTATAAAGTGCCGCCGGAACCCGCCGCCAAGCGGATTGCGCTCTGGCGGCGGCTGAAAGGCATGGGCGCTGTCTACTTGCAGAACGGCGTGTGTTTGCTGCCGCAAACCGCCGGGCATATGCGGCAGCTGAAGATGCTGGAGAACGACGCCGCCGAAATGGGTGGCGAGACGGTTCTTTTGCTGACAACCTCATTGGACAAGCCCCAGGAAGATAAGGTCATCGCGCGGTTCAAGGCGGACCGGGATGATCAATACCGTGAGTTTTTGGGGAAATGTGAGGCGTTCGAGGCCGAAATTGCCAAGGAAGTCGCCAAACAAAAATACACCTTTGCCGAGTTGGAAGAAGAGGACAACGATCTTAAAAAACTTCAAGGCTGGCTGGAAAAAATCAGGGGTCTGGATTTCTATCAGGCCTCGCTTTCGGGGGCTGCGGCAAAGCGGCTGAAACACTGTGAAGCTTTGCTGGCAGATTATGCGCAACGCGTTTTTGACGCCAATAACGGTCTGTGAAATCTGGATGAATATGTTGCAAACGTTTGATGTTGCGCTGACGCAACTGGTGAATGGCCCGGCCGGGCGTCATCCGTTTCTTGATGTTGTGATGATCTGGATTTCTGCGGCAGGCATTCCGGTGCTTGTACTTGCCGTGGCCTGCCAATGGTGGGCAAAAACCGACAGGTCCACCACGCGGCATGTGTTGATCAGGGCGGGTCTTGCGTTTTTCCTTGGCCTTGGTTTCAACCAGATTATTCTGCTTTTTGTCGATCGGGTGCGCCCCTACGCGGCGGATGTCAGCCATTTGTTGACCGCGCCCAGTCTTGATCCGTCGTTTCCATCCGACCACGCCACCGCAGCCTTTGCGATTGCCCTGACCTTTGCCTTCGGCGGCATGCCGCGACGGGCCGTGTGGTTTGGCTTGGCCGCGCTGGTTGTCGCGGTTTCCCGCGTCTATATCGGCACCCATTACGTCAGCGATATATTTGGCGGGATGGGGACGGGGGCCCTTGCCGCAGCGGTTGTGCCGTCTCTTTATAGAAAAGAGACGCGGCTTGACCGCTGTCTTACCAGCATTTTTTAGGGTGTCTCGGGTCCAGACCGTTTACGGTGAAGGGATGTCACGAAGGGCAATATGCAAAACGCAGTGAATGATCTTCTTCCCTCGCTTCAGTCCTTGGGGCTTTGGGGATATTGGGTGATCGGCCTGCTTGCCTTTGGCGAAGCATTGATCCTGACCAGTCTGTTTGCACCGGGCACAATTGTTGTTCTTATTGGCGGGGTGCTGGTGGCGCAGGGTCTTTACGATTTCGGCGATATGGTGTGGTTTGTCTCGATCGGGACGATTTTGGGGGCCGAGGTCAGTTTCCGGATCGGCGCCAGGGGCGGGCACCTGTTTCAAGAGGGCAGGCGGGTCTTTTCAGCGGCCAACCTTGACCGGGGCAAACGGTTTTTCGTCAAATATGGCCCCCCCAGCATCATCATGGGCCATTTTCTGGGCCCGCTGCGCCCGGTTGTTCCGGTTGTCGCCGGGCTGTCCGGCATGTCGCCCAAACGCTTTTTTCTTTGGAATGTCATCGGTGGATTTGCCTATACCCTTGCTTTTCTCAGCATTGGCTACTTTTTTGGAACGGCACTTGATCTGGTTGGTGCCACCGCAACACGGGCGGGATTGTTTGCCCTCGCGGTGTTGTTGGTTCTGGTGGCGCTGTGGTTTCTGACGGGTAAACTGCGCCAGGCCCTGCCGTTTGTGGTGTCAGTTCTGCGCTCGGTCGGGCAGGCGATCCGGGATAATCCGGACGTGCGACGCCTTGTCTCGCGCAACCCTGCCGCGTTTCAATTTTTGGCAAACCGGTTTTCACGCGCGCGGTTTTCCGGCTTGCCGATCACTGTTATGGGGTCGGCATTTGCCTATTTTCTGCTGCTTTATGCCAACTCGACCCTGGACTTCGTCACTCAGGGACAGATCGTTCAGACAGATATTCGCATCGCCAATTTGCTGGCTGCGTTCCGCGATCCATCGCTGGTTCGCTTTTTTACCATTGTCACGGCATTCGGGTCTTGGAGGATTGTCCTGACTCTGGCCGTCGCTGTTTCCATCCTGTTGTGGCTTTGGCCCCGCCTGCAGTATCTGCCGGGGCTTTGGATTGTGCTGCTGGGCAACCAACTGACGGTGACCTTGCTTAAGAACATCTTTGCCCGCGCCAGACCCGAGTTAGCCGTCTACGGCGAAAGCAGTTATTCGTTTCCCAGCGGTCACAGTGCGGTCAGCGCCGCGTTCTTTGGCTTTTTGACCTATATCCTGATCCGAGAGAGGGTTGGACCGGTTCTGGTTACATTCGGGGTCGGCGTTCTGGTCGTTTTTTTTATGATCGGACTAAGCCGCCTTTATCTTGTCGAACACTATGTAAGCGATGTGCTGAACGGCTATCTGGTCGGCGCTTTGTGGGCGCTGCTTGGGATATGGCTGGCGGAATGGCGTCAGATCAAAGGCAAGCCTGCACAGCAGGTGCCAATGCCGCGCTGGCGACGGATTGCAGCATTTGGTGTGATCGTCGTCGCTGTCATTGCCATGTGGATCGTGGTTGGAAATTACCAGCAAACGCGCAACGTTCTGACTGTCGCTGCGGTGACACAACTTGACCAATCGGTGCCGCGGGCTTTTGCGGTGGGTTTATTGCCCACGACATCTGAAAGCATTTTGGGAACCGCACAGGAACCCATCAGTGTCATTGTTCTGGCAGAAGACGAGCCGACGTTCCTAAAGCTGTTCGCCAAAGCGGGTTGGCACCTGACTGACAAACCAAGCTTTGACACCTTATCGCGGGCGGCATTTGCGGTCTGGTTCAACCGCGACTATGACACCGCGCCGGTCACGCCCGCATTCTGGAACGATCAACCGCATGACTTTGGGTTTCAGGCCGAAACAAAGGCAAACAGCCTTAGGCAACGCCACCATGCCCGGTTCTGGAACACCGGATTTCGCACGACTGAGGGGATGCTGGTGTTTGTTGGCACCGCCAGCTTTGATGATGGCCTGAAATGGGGTCTGACCCATCATATCGATCCCAATATTGATGCCGAGCGGGATTTTCTGCTGGCCGATTTAGTGCGTACTAATCTGGTAGCGGTGGCGCAGTGGATTGATCTTGTGCCGCCGGTGCTTGGGCAGAATCTGGCGGGCGATCCGTTCTTTACCGATGGAAAAAGCGTTGTTGTTCAAACCGTGCCAGGCCAAGGCACGGGCCCGGAAGAATAGGCGGGTCATCCCTTAGAGCGCTTCAGGTTTGTTCGGGCTTGCAAGTCGGCACCGCTCGCGTCCCTTGATCATGATTTCAGATGTCGCGGTTTTTTGTCAAAAACTTGCACCACTTTTGGGGAACGAACCACCGATCCCAAGCGTTGACACATTGAGCAATGCTGCGATTGGCAAGATCACCCAGCACGATCGGCTTATTTCCCGCTTTCTTCAAAAGGATACGCATGTGGAACATGGCCAGACCGCTCCGATCAAAGCGGATCCGCTGTCGCAGGCAGATCTTCAGCATATTGATGCCTATTGGCGCGCCGCGAACTATCTGACGGTGGGGCAGATTTATCTGCTCGACAACCCGCTGCTGCGCGAAGCTTTGCGGATCGAACACATCAAACCCCGCCTGCTTGGGCATTGGGGCACGTCGCCGGGGCTGAATTTTATCTATGCGCATCTTAACCGGATTATCCGGCTGCAGGATGCGAACATGATCTATGTTTGTGGGCCGGGGCATGGGGGTCCGGCGATGGTGGCAAACACCTATCTGGAAGGCACCTATAGCGAGTTGAACCCCGATATCCCGCGCGACCTGCAGGGCCTGCGGCGGCTGTTCCGGCAGTTTTCGTTTCCCGGTGGCATCCCAAGCCATGCCGCACCCGATGTTCCGGGATCAATCCATGAAGGCGGAGAACTGGGCTATGCGCTGTCGCATGCTTACGGTGCCGCATTTGACAATCCTGACCTGATCGTGGCTTGCGTGGTGGGTGACGGCGAGGCCGAAACTGGCCCGCTGGCCGCTGCCTGGCATTCCAACAAGTTTCTCAGCCCGGTGCACGACGGCGCGGTGCTGCCGATCCTGCATCTGAATGGCTATAAGATCGCAAATCCCAGCATTCTGGGGCGCATCCCGCAGGCGGAATTGCACGCGCTGTTCACCGGATACGGCTATGAGCCGATTTATGTTGAAGGCGACCAGCCCGCGTTGATGCATGTACAGATGGCGGCGGCGCTGGACACCGCGATGCAGCGGATCAAATCGATCCAAAGCACCGCGCGTGCAAATCCGTCTGCGGCGTGGCCGCGCCCGACATGGCCGGTGATCATCTTGCGCAGCCCCAAAGGCTGGACCGGCCCGAAACAGGTTGACGGGTTGAAAACCGAAGGCTTCTGGCGCTCGCATCAGGTGCCATTGTCGGGTCTGGCCGATACTCCCGGTCATCTGGCGTTGCTGGAGGAATGGCTGCGCAGCTACCGCCCTGAAGAGTTGTTCGATGAAACCGGCGCGCCGGTGGCCGCGATCAGCGCCACCACGCCGACAGGCCATCGGCGGATGAGCGCAAATCCCCACGCCAATGGCGGGGCGTTGCGCCGGGCGCTGGAGATGCCGGACCTGCGCCAGCACGCGGTTGCGGTGGCGCATCCGGGGGCAGTCAGGGCCGAGGCAACACGGGTGATGGGTGATTTTCTGCGCGCCGTGCTGCAGGCCAATGCCGGGGCGCGCAACTTTCGCATCGTCGGCCCGGATGAGACCGCGTCGAACCGGTTGCAGGATGTGTTCAAGGTGACCGACCGGGCCTGGATGGAAACCATCCTGCCCGAAGATGTGCAGTTGGGCCGTAACGGACGGGTGTTG
>JAYUHO010000064.1:0-6540 GCA_043766915.1 Cypionkella sp. | reverse complement strand
GGCCACAAGCGCCGATGCCGTCACCAGAAACGCGGTCAGCACGGCGCTGATTCGAGCGGTTTCTGCGATGTCGATGGCCTGTTGTTTGGCGTCTTCGGCCAGCTTGATCGCCTCGGCACGTTGGGTTTCGGCAGTGGCCAGCGCAGCATCAACCCGCGCAGTCGCCTCGGCGGGGGGAAGGCCGGTTTGTGCGGCAACAGCAGCATCCAGATAAGCGCGGTCAGCGTCACTGATGGCACCTGTGGTCATATAGTTTCCAAAGATCGCCGCTGATTGACGCGCGGTTTCAGCCGGTTCTGCAGGCGACGTGGCAGAGGGTGCAGTGCGCAACAGCGTGTCGGTGACGAACGACATTGCCGTTGATCCCGCGTCGGCGGGCAGAGCCGCCCCTGCCGCCGTCAGCGCGCCTTGCGCAATGCCGCCAACCGCTGATACTGCAGCCGTCACAGCGGTAGAGGCCGCTGATCCAGCCGCCGATACCACGCTGCCTGCGGCATTGGTCAACAGCATCACACTGACCAATGTGCCAACTGCCCATACCGCCAAGCCGTTCAAGCCGTCATGCACCGACACTTCGTCTGCCGATGCCTGATCTACCCGACGGCGCATGCGGCCTGCGATATAGCCACCCGAGGCATAGCTTGCGACCAGCGTTACCACCAACCAAACCGCGCCTAATACCATGGCCAATGTCAGTGACCCCGCTTTCTCTCCGGTTTCGACGGATACGGCCGACAGCCCGATTGCGGCGCCAAAGGCTGCGGCCAGCGTGGCAATCGCGGCAGCGGTGGCCGCGCCCGCCAAAATCGCCGACCAATCGACATAGCTGCCTTCAAGGGCAACACGCGGGGCCGACTGGGTGGTCAATGCTTCTGTGCGTTCCATTGTCAATTTCCCTTTCAACCCTTAGCGCAGGCCAACAAACGACAAGATCGCCAAGACGACGACCACCAAGCCGATAAGATAAATAATGCTGTTCATGGGATAGCTCCTTGCCCCAGCGCGCCGTATCTGGCGCTGCTTGTGTCTTCACAAACGGGTGAGGGGCGAAATGGTTCCGCGATCGGCAGCTGCCATGCAAAAGGGTGCGGCTTCCCGCACCCCTAATCATTGCTATCGACAACAGATGTGAAGGCGTTAGCCCACCAGCGCCTTGTTCAAATACTCATCCACCTTTTCAAGATAGCCCATGGTGGTCAGCCATTTTTGATCAGGGCCCACCAGCAGGGCCAGATCTTTGGTCATATGGCCGTCTTCAACGGTATCAACCGTCACCTTTTCCAAGGTTTCGGCAAAGCGCAGCAGGGCGGCGTTGTCATCCAGCTTGGCGCGGTGCTTCAGGCCGCCGGTCCATGCATAGATCGAGGCCACCGAATTTGTGCTGGTGGCCTTGCCCTTTTGGTTTTCGCGGAAATGCCGCGTGACAGTGCCGTGGGCGGCCTCTGCTTCAACAATTTTGCCATCTGGCGTCATCAGGACCGACGTCATCATACCCAAAGACCCAAAGCCTTGCGCCACCAGATCGGACTGCACATCGCCGTCGTAATTCTTGCAGGCCCAGACATAGCCGCCCGCCCATTTCATCGAGCTAGCCACCATATCGTCAATCAGACGGTGTTCATAGGTGATGCCTTTGGCCTTATAGGCCTCGGCGAATTCTTCTTCATAGACCTTTTGGAACAGGTCTTTGAAGCGGCCATCATAGGCTTTCAGGATGGTATTCTTGGTCGAAAGGTAAACCGGCCAGCCAAGGTTTAACCCATAGTTCAACGAGGCACGGGCAAAGTCGATAATGCTGTCGTCAAGGTTATACATGCCCATGTAAACGCCGGAAGACGCCGCCGTGTAGACATCCTTTTCGATCACCACACCGTCGTCGCCGACAAACTTCATCGTCAGCTTGCCAGCCCCCGGAAAGCGGAAATCGGTGGCGCGGTATTGATCGCCAAAGGCATGGCGACCGATCACAATCGGTTTGGTCCAGCCGGGCACCAGACGTGGCACGTTTTTGCAGATGATCGGCTGGCGGAAAATCACCCCGCCCAGAATGTTACGGATGGTGCCGTTGGGCGATTTCCACATCTGTTTCAGGCCGAACTCTTCCACCCGTTGCTCATCCGGGGTGATGGTCGCGCATTTCACGCCGACGCCATATTTCTGGATCGCATGGGCGCTGTCAATCGTCACCTGATCATTGGTGCGGTCACGTTCTTCGATGCCCAGATCGTAATATTTCAGATCAAGGTCCAGGTAGGGCAGGATCAGCTTTTGCTTGATGAAATCCCAGATGATCCGGGTCATCTCGTCGCCGTCAAGTTCAACAACGGGGTTTGCAACTTTGATCTTGGTCATGGCTGGCCCTTTGTGGTGATGATTGTGGTTCAGAGCGGTTTAGGTGAAAATTCGATGAAAGGGAAGGCGGTATGCGACGGTATACTGAATCATGTCACGCGCCGCTGAAGTAAAACGCGGTCTTAACCTTCACCCACTCCCAAATCACCGGCGCACCCCTTGCGATCTTTGCGCCTACGCGCGTCTCTAACTGTTCCGCCGTCACCTGATACTCCACCCAAGTGCCGCCACCCGATGCCAGATTGGCCATAACGGGCTGCACGCGGTCAAGGGATTTGGCAAAGATCGCGTCGGGGGTCAGGGCCGCTTCAAACTCATCCCAAAGGGCGTGCAGGTCGCGGCCCAGATCACCGGGCAGCAATCCGAAAATCCGATCAGCGGCGCGGGATTCGGCGACTTGTACGGATGTACTGCCATGCGCCAACCCGTTTGCCGAATGGATCGGCACATCGCCGACGTCTATTTCAACAAGATCATGAATCAGCAACATGCGGATCACGCGGTTGATATCCACGCCCGGGGCGGCTTGATCGGCCAGCACCAGCGCATAAAGCGCCAGATGCCACGAATGTTCACCGGAATTTTCCCGCCGCGACCCATCGCATAAGGTGGTCGCGCGCAGCACCGACTTCAGCCGATCCGCCTCATTCAGAAAGGCGAATTGGGCGTCAAGCCGTGCGCTCAATGCCCGCCGCCACTGTCCATATGTACTTTCGGGCCGTCACGGCCCTCGCGCTTGGCCTTCAACGCGGCCTCCATGAACGCGCGACCGCGTTTTTCCGCGACGCGGACGCGGTAGGCGGTTAAGAACGCCTCTTGCATGGTGGGCGAAGCATCGAGCAGCACTTTGGAGACTTTGTCAAAGAACCGGTCATCGCCCAGTTCCTCCATCGCGGCGATCACCTCGCGGGCAAGCTGATCGCCCATGTCGTCAAGCACCGACATCAGCGCGATACCTCGGTCAGGCGGCGTTTGACGTAGGTGCTTACGGTGTCGATCATCGGTTTCATATGCGCTTCTTCGTCCTTGAAAAAGTGATCTGCGCCTTCGATTTGCGTGTGGGTGATGGTGATGCCCTTTTGTTCGTGCAGTTTGTTCACCAAGGTGGTGGTGTCTTTCGGCGGGGCCACTTTGTCGGCGGTCCCGTTGATGATCAGACCAGAGGCCGGGCAGGGCGCAAGAAAGCTGAAATCATAAAGGTTGGCCGGGGGCGCGACCGAGATAAAGCCAGTAATTTCCGGGCGGCGCATCAACAACTGCATGCCGATCCAGGCACCAAAGGAGAACCCTGCCACCCAGCAATGCTTAGCGTTCTGGTTCATCGACTGCAGGTAATCCAAGGCGCTGGCGGCATCGGACAGCTCTCCGATGCCCATGTCATATTCGCCCTGACTGCGCCCGACGCCACGGAAGTTGAACCGCATCACGGTGAACCCCATGTTGTAGAACGCATAATGCAGGTTATAGACCACTTTGTTGTTCATCGTGCCGCCGTAAGCCGGATGCGGATGCAGCACGATCGCGATCGGCGCATCGCGTTCCTTTTGCGGATGGTAGCGGCCTTCAAGGCGGCCTTCGGGGCCGGCAAAAATAACTTCGGGCATGTGTGTTCCGTGCCTTATGTCGCGAGCGGTTTGTTGACGAATTCGCTCGGATATCCTAGAACCATTCTAAAGTGCTGTCGCAATCGCTTGCGGCATCACCCATGGACTGGAGTTGAGTTAAGCGGACCAACCCTGAACGTCAATGGACTTGCGTATTTTGATCGGCGGCGGCAATGAAACTTTCCACCAAAGGGCGCTATGCGATGGTAGCCTTGGCCGATTTGGCTTTGGCCAAGGGCGATGACCTGATGTCATTGGCCGAGATTGCCAAGCGGCAAGACCTGTCACTGCCGTATCTGGAGCAATTGTTCGTCAAGCTGCGCCGGGCAGGGCTGGTCGAGGCGGTCCGCGGGCCGGGCGGCGGCTATCGGTTGGCAAAAAGCCCGGATGCGATACGGATTTCGCAGGTGTTAGAAGCGGTTGAGGAAACCGTAGACGCCCTGCACACCGGGGCGGGGGCGTCGGGCGGCGTGTCGGGCACCCGGGCGCAAAGCCTGACCAACCGGTTGTGGGAGGGGCTCTCGGCGCAGGTCTATGTGTTCTTGCACCAGACCCGGCTGTCGGATGTGATCAGCAATGCGATGGTGCCCTGTCCTGCGGTGCCTGCACTGTTTGCCGTGGTGGATGATCTGTGATGACGGTTGCGGGAAAAAATCTTGCAGGAAGATTTTTAGGGGGTGCTTTGCCCCCCCTCGGGGCGTGGCCCCTCACCCCCTCAAGGTATTTTAACCAAGATGAAAGCGTTGGCGCATGAGCGGGCGCATCTATCTGGATTGGAACGCCACCACGCCGCTGCGGCCCGAAGCGCGGGCGGCGATGATTGCGGCAATGGATGTGCTGGGCAATCCGTCTTCGGTGCATGCCGAAGGGCGCGCGGCCAAGGGCCTGATCGAGCGGGCACGCGGGGATATTGCCCAAGCGATGGGCGCAGATGGCGCGGATATTGTGTTTACATCCGGGGCGACCGAGGCGGCGGCATTGGCTTGCTCCGGGCGGGGATTGCACT
Source organism: Cypionkella sp. (assembly GCA_043766915.1). Taxonomy (GTDB): domain Bacteria; phylum Pseudomonadota; class Alphaproteobacteria; order Rhodobacterales; family Rhodobacteraceae; genus JANNAT01. Next base: position 1,578 of record JAYUHO010000064.1, on the reverse strand, counting down.
GCGCGGGGATTGAGCATGAAGCCGTTTCGGCCTGGTGTGAGGCGGATTTGACCGTGGATGCATCGGGGCAGGTGCAGATCGCCGATCCGGCGCGGTCGGCGGTGCAGCTGGCCAATTCGGAAACAGGTATCGTGCAGCACTTGCCGTCCGGCCTGGCCGTGTGCGATGTGACCCAAGGCTTTGGAAAAATTCCGTTGGCATTCAACTGGCTGGGCTGCGACATGGCACTGATTTCAGCGCATAAACTGGGCGGACCGAAAGGCATTGGCGCGCTGGTGTTGCGGCGGGGCATTGATTTTACACCGCAATTGCGCGGCGGTGGGCAGGAAATGGGCCGGCGGGCGGGCACCGAAAACCTGATCGGTATCGCGGGCTTTGCGGCGGCAGCGACGGCAGCAGCGCGCGATTTGGCGGACGGGGTTTGGGACAAAGTCGCCGAAATTAGAAATATTCTAGATTTGGCATTGTCGGGGTTTGGTTTTCAGACTATTTCAGTTGGGAATACCACGCGGCGCTTGCCGAACACGCTGTGCCTGATTGCGCCCGGCTGGAAAGGTGAGACGCAGGTGATGGCGATGGATCTGGCCGGGTTTGCTGTTTCGGCAGGATCGGCGTGTTCCAGCGGCAAGGTGCGGGCCAGCCGGGTGTTGACGGCAATGGGATATGGCAATGAACTGGCAGGGCAGGCCATTCGGATATCGCTGGGCCCCGATGTGACACGTGATCAGGTGCTGCGGTTTGCAGAGGCCTGGGCGCGCGACTATAAGCGCATCACTTCGCGTGTTGCATAAGGATAGGGCGTTAAACCCCTGAAACGGAAAGGATAAGCCATGACGGCGTTGGATTTGGAAGTACGCGACGGTGTCGATCGGGAAACCATCGAAACCGTGCAGGCCATGGCGGGCAAGTACAAATACGGCTGGGAAACCGAGATCGAGATGGAATACGCCCCCAAAGGGCTGTCCGAAGATATCGTGCGCTTGATTTCGGCCAAGAACGAAGAACCCGAATGGATGCTGGACTGGCGGCTTGCGGCGTATCGGCGTTGGGTGAAGATGGAAGAGCCGCGGTGGGCGATGCTGAATTATCCCAAGATCGACTATCAGGATCAGTATTATTACGCCAAACCCAAGAGCATGGCCGTCAAGCCGAAATCGCTGGCGGAGGTCGACCCCAAGCTGCTGGCAACTTACGCCAAGCTGGGTATCCCCTTGAAAGAGCAGGCTTTGCTGGCGGGGGTGGAAGCCCCTGAGGGAGAACGACGGGTGGCTGTCGACGCCGTTTTTGACAGCGTATCGGTTGGCACGACGTTCAAAGCCGAGCTGCTGAAGGCGGGGGTGATCTTTTGTTCGATCTCCGAGGCGTTGCGCGAATATCCTGATCTGGTGCGCAAGTATATCGGTTCGGTTGTGCCGCAGTCGGACAACTATTTTGCAACGCTGAATTCGGCGGTGTTTTCGGATGGCTCGTTTGTCTATATCCCCGAAGGTGTGCGCTGCCCGATGGAATTGTCGACCTATTTCCGCATCAATGCCGAAAACACCGGGCAGTTTGAGCGCACTCTGATCATTGCAGATA
>JAYUHO010000063.1:0-6543 GCA_043766915.1 Cypionkella sp. | reverse complement strand
GCCATCACCGCGGCAAGTGAAAACGACACTTCGGCCGCTCAAACCGACCGGGGTTTAGCGGCATCAATGATCCGCAGCGCCAGCCAAACTGCCAGAATGCCGAACAAAATCCCGCCGACTGCCTGGCCCAGCACAATACCTTGCGCGCCGTAAAGCCCCCCCAGCCAATAGGCAAAAGGCACAGTGCCCAGCGTATGGCGGCCCCAGTTGATCAGGGTCGAGGTAAAGGGTTTGCCCAGATTGTTGCAGGCCGCATTGGCGACAAAAATTGCGCCGTTAAAGAAGAACAGCAACGATATCGGGCCGCAGAACAGATACACCAGATCGCGGGTCAGACCTTGGGCATTGAACAGATCGGCAATTGGCGCGCGCAAAAGGAACAACAGCAGCGATACCGTCGCAATCACAATGCCGGTGAACAGCAACCCATCCAGAAAAGCACGCCGCACCCGGTCCATCCGGCCAGCCCCAAAGTTCTGACCAATGATCGGCCCGATTGCGCCGGACAGTACAAAGATGATCCCCAACGCCACCGGCGTCAGCCGCCCTGAAATCGCAATGCCTGCCACGGCGGCGGGGCCAAAGTCTGACACCATGCGGGTGATCATCGCCTGCCCTACCGGAGTGGCGATTTGGGTCAGGATGGCAGGCCCCGCGATGTTGAACACCACGGGCAGGTCGGCCAGCAGCCCGGCGCGGCTTGGCCGATCAAAACCGCCATGATGTTTGATGATCGGCAGCAACGCCGTGCCCGCGATGACAAGGCGCGAAACAACCGAGGCGAACGCCGCACCGGTCAGATCAAGGTCCAGCCCAAAGATCAGGATCGGGTCCAAAATCCCGTTGGCCAGCGCGCCCCACAGCGTGGCCGCCATCGCACGCCTTGCGTCACCGTGGCTGCGCAAAATGGCCCCTCCGATCATGCCCACCATCAAGAAAGGCTGTGCCGGGGTGACGATACGCAGAAAATGCACCGTCAGATCGGCGGTGCGCCCGGTGGCCCCCAGAAGGCCAACGATTTGCGGCAGAAAAACCCAGACAATGGCCGAGAAAATGATGCCGAACGCAATACCGATCAGCAGCCCGTTGGTGGCTTTTTGCCGCGCAAGCGTCAGATCCTGTTGCCCAACCGCGCGCGCTACCAGCGCCGAAACCGCAATCGACAGGCCAATGCCGAAGGATGTGGTAAAGAACAGGATCGCCCCGGCATAACCCACAGCGGCGGTGAATTCGGCTTGGTTCAGCATCGAGATGAACACGATATTCACCAGATCAACGGCAAAGATCGCCATCAATCCAACGCTTGAGGTCAACGCCATCACTGTGATGTGACGAAAAAGATTGCCTTCAGCGAATTTCGCCTGCTTGCGTTGTTCTACCATCGTTATTTGGACAGGGTCACTCCCCCGCCGCCTCCAGCTTTATGTGACTTTCGGGCGGATCACCTCCCAAAATACAATCAGAGCGGCCGCAGTGTTTGCAACAAGGGCATGACATCGGCCATCTCTGGTCCTGCATCTAGCCCGGTCAAGGCACGGCGCAATGGACGGAACAAGGCTTTGCCCTTGCGCCCGGTGGCGTCTTTGACAGCCCCCGTCCATTCGCCCCAGGTTGCGGGCGTCCAGGGTTTGGCGGGCAGCAGCGCGTAGGCTTGCGCCACAAATTCACGGTCTTCGTCATCAACCAAAGGCTCGGCTCCATCGCGGAACAACTGCCACCAACCCGCCAGATCGGCCAGCACGGTGATATTGCCCTTGGCCACCGCCCAGAACCCTTCGGCCTGATCATCCGGCACACCGATTTCGGCAATCTTTGCCGCAACCTTGACCAACGGCAGGCTTTGAACATGCGCGCGGGTCAGCGGGAACAGGTCTTCGGCATCGAACTTGGTCGGGGCCGCGCCAAATGACCCAATGTCAAAGCCGTCAATCAGATCTTGCATCGACGACGCCAGTTCCACGGGTTTGGACGACCCCAACCGCGCCATCAGGGACAACAGCGCCATCGGTTCCACCCCCCGCGCGCGCAAATCGCGCAGCGACAGCGTGCCCAGCCGTTTGGACAATTCCTCGCCCCCCGGCCCGGTAAGTAAGGAATGATGCGCAAAAGACGGGGGCACTCCTCCCATCGCCTGCATGATCTGAATTTGCGTCGCGGTGTTTGTGACGTGATCGGCCCCGCGCACGATCGAGGTGACGCCCATATCAATATCGTCCACCGAAGAGGCGAACGTATAAAGGATCTGCCCGTCGGCCCGGATCAACACCGGATCAGACACCGATGCCGCATCAATCGAGATTGGCCCCAGAATGCCGTCAGGCCATTCAATGCGCTGCTGATCCAGCAAAAACCGCCAATAGCCATTGCGGCCCTCGGCCCGCGCTTTGGCCTTATCCTCATCCGTCATCCGAAACGATGCCCGGTCATAAACGGGTGGTTTGTGCATGTTCAGCTGTTTTTTGCGCTTCAAATCCAGCTCTACCGGCGATTCAAAACATTCATAAAACCGCCCCACCCCGCGCAACTGGTCCGCCGCCTCGCGATAGCGATCAAAGCGCAGCGATTGCTTTTCGACCCGGTCCCAATGCAGGCCCAGCCAGTCCAGATCGGCCATCACCCCATCGGCGTACTCTTGTTTGCTGCGTTCCTGATCAGTGTCATCCAGCCGCAAAATAAAGGTGCCCCCGGCCTTGGCTGTGATCAGGTAATTCATCAGCGCGGTGCGCAGATTGCCCACATGGATGTATCCGGTGGGCGACGGCGCAAAGCGGGTGATGGTTGGTTTTGGCGATGGGGTGGCGGTCATGGGCGGCTCTCCTGCAACCTGGCCTCCCTGTCATACGGGTGCAGAAATGTCCAGATCGGCGCGTTTCCACGGCAAAACCCGGCTTGCAATTCTTGTTGTCGAAAGCGCTGCATTGACACTATGATGCCGGAATTAGCCCGTAAATATGGGCAGATGCAATCTGCAGGAGCGCGCGTAATGAACCGAACACCTTTGTTTTTGATTTCTTTTTCGATTTTTGCGGCATTTTCCGCCGTGGGCACGGCAGTCGCAGGCACCGTCGCCGACAAGGCAACCGAGATTGAAGCAATGATTGCAGCGGATGATTATGCCGGAGCAGGAACCGCTGCGGGTGAGCTGTATCAAACGGTGTGGGATACCGCCCCCTCAATCAGTTTTCGGCAGGTGGTTTTGGTCGCTGAACCAGCATCGGGATTTGGCGTCTACAACCCCCGTCCAAATGAAAAGTACAAGGTGGGTGAGCCGGTGATCATCTATGCCGAACCCTATGGCTATGGCTATGGCGCGCCCGGTGACGGGTTGTATTCCATCGGGTTTGTGGTTGATCTGAAAGTGATGAATGAGGCGGGCGAAGTGCTGGGCGAAATTCCCAATCTGACAGAGTTAGAACTGCAATCGCGCGCGCAGAACCATGAATTTCAGGCCAACCTGACCTATACGCTGGATGGCATCACCCCGGGAAAATATGTGCTGCAAACCACATTGCGGGATAAAAATTCCGACAAGACCGGCACGTTCGATACGCCGATAGAAATCGTTGAGTAGCTTTGTTTTCATAAGGTTTTGCTGAATGGTTGCACCGGAACAAGGCCCAATTCTGACGCTGACACTGAACCCTGCGCTTGATATGTCCACCGATGTGGCCAGCCTTGTGCCGGATCAAAAACTGCGCTGTTCCGAGCCGCTGTTTGATCCGGGGGGCGGGGGGCTGAACGTCAGCCGCGCGATTGCCATTTTGGGCGGCGAAAGTCTGGCGCTGGTGGCGTTGGGCGGTTTGACCGGGGATCGGCTGGCGGGATTGATCCGCCAAGAATCTGTCCCGTTTCTGGCGCTTACCGCCCCCGGCGAAACGCGGCAAAGCCTTACCGTGACAGCGAAGGATTCCGGGCAGCAATACCGCTTTATGTTGCCCGGCCCGATCTGGAGCGATGCCGATCAGGAACGGGTGTTTTTGCTGCTGCGCGCCTCGGCACGGGCGGGGTCGATTGGGGTGATATCTGGCAGCCAACCGCCGGGGGTTCCGGTGGATTTCCCGGCGCGTCTGGCGCGGTCGATGCCGGGACTAAACGTGGTGCTGGACACATCAGGGGCTGCATTGCGCGACGCAGTGGCCCACCCGATCCCGGGTTTGTTCGTTTTGCGGATGGACGGCGAAGAGGCGGAAGAAATAGCGGGCGTCTCCCTGCAAACCCGCGCGCAAAGTGCTGATTTTGCAGCCTCTTTGGTGGCGCGGGGCGTGGCCAAACATGTGGTTGTGGCCCGCGGTGCGGATGGATCCGTGATGGCCGAAGCCGGACGACGGTTGTTCGTGACGGCTGCGAAAGTAGTGGTCAAAAGCAAGGTCGGCGCGGGCGACAGTTTCGTGGCGGGCTTTGTTCTGGCTTTGGCGCGGGGGCTGGGGTCGGCTGCGGCGCTGTCGCATGGATCGGCGGCGGCCAGTGCTGCGGTGATGACGGATGCCACACAGTTGTGCAAACCCGCCGATGCAGCGCGATTGCAGGAGCACTGCGTTGTGAGCCAGACTTAGACTATCCGTCATCCCGCCAGCGGTTGACAACCGGATAGCGCCGGTCCGCCCAAAACGCATGTTTGGTCAGCCGCGTGCCGGGGGCGGCCTGAAAGCGTTTGTATTCGCTGATATAAATCAAATGCTCGACCTTTTTGACCACTGCGCGCTCAAACCCGCGCCCTACCATATCGTTGACCGACAGGTCTTGATCAACCAACCCGTCCAGAATGGCATCCAGCACCGGATAGGGCGGCAGGCTGTCATCATCGCGCTGATCGGGGCGCAATTCGGCGGAGGGCGGTTTGTCAATTACGCGCGGCGGGATCATTTCGCCTTTGGGGCCCATCATCCAGTCAAAATGATGCGTATTGCGCCAGCGGCAGGTTTCAAAAACCCGCATTTTATACATGTCTTTCAGCGGGTTATAGCCACCATTCATATCCCCATAGATGGTGCAATAGCCCACCGCCACTTCGGATTTATTGCCCGTGGTCAGCAGCATTTCACCCGTTTTGTTCGAGATCGCCATCAACATCAGCCCCCGCAGGCGCGATTGGATGTTTTCCTCGGCGATCCCCGGTGTCATGCCGGTGAACAGCGGGGCCAAGGCCGCCCCCACGGCGGTTTGCGCACCCGTAATCGACACCGTATCCAACCGACAGCCCAGCGCTGTGGCGACCTCTGCCGCGTCGTCCAGTGAATGCTGCGACGTGAATTCTGATGGCAACATCACGCAGCGCACATTTTCGGGGCCAATCGCATCGGCGGCGATGGTGGCGACAATCGCGCTGTCAATGCCGCCAGACAGGCCCAGCAGCACCTTTTTGAACCCGGTCTTGGCCAGATAATCGCGCAAGGACACCACCATGGCGTGATAATCCGCCTCGTAGGAATTGGGCAGCAGCGCCATGATACCGGGAAGCGCGCGCCACCCGTCGGGCGTTTCGGCGAAATCAATATGGGTGATGCAAGCGTCAAACTGCGGCAACTGCGCCGCCAGTTCGCCGCCGGGGTTCAGCACGAAGGACGCGCCATCAAACACCTGATCGTCCTGCCCGCCGATCATGTTCAGATAGACCAGTGGCAACCCGGTTTCCACCACGCGCGCGACCATCAGATTGGTGCGCACCGCAGGTTTGCCGCGATGGTAGGGCGATCCATTCGGAACCAAAAGGATTTGCGCGCCCGATTCCGCCAAGGTTTCGCATACCTCGGAATGCCACGCATCTTCGCAAATAGGGCTGCCGATGCGCAGAGGGCCAATGCGGTAAGGGCCTTGCGGTGGGGCCGAAGAAAAGATGCGCTTTTCATCAAACACCCCGTCATTGGGCAGATCATGTTTCAGAACGCAGGCTGCGATCGCGCCGTCTTGCAAGATATAATAGCCGTTATAAAGTTTGCCATCGCGCAGATGCGGGCCGCCAATCCCCAAAGCGGGGCCATCGATAATCTGCTTGGCTATATCGTCAATCGCGGCCATCGCATGGCGCACAAAGGCGCGTTTCAGCACAATATCCTGGGTTTGATAGCCGGTGATAAACATCTCTGTCAGCGCGACCATCTGCGCCCCTGCTGCGCGCCCCTGCAGCCAGGCGTCCAGCGCAAGGGCGGCATTCGCATCAATCGCGCCCAAAGTCGGGTTCAACTGTGCCAAAGTCAGGCGGAAAGTGTCGGCCATAAGATGCTCCGATCCGGTGTTTTCCCGGTTCTAACAGGTTCACTGGCAAGCGAAAGCCGCCACTGACGCCGCCCGCTTGTCAGGCGCGCCCTGCAACGGTTAGGGTATGGGCGGACAATTGGGTGATCAATGATGCGGCAGGGTTTGTTTTTGCAGGTTGTTGCGGTGGCTTTGGCCTTGGCGGCGGGGGCTACGGCGCAGACCGAAGGTGAGGTGATCACCAAGCAATACGAGGATGGCTCGGTCTATTCCGGCACCTTTCGCAATGGGCTGCAAAATGGCACCGGAAGCTACAAGCTGACCAACGGCTATGAATACTCGGGCGATTGG
>JAYUHO010000062.1:0-6547 GCA_043766915.1 Cypionkella sp. | reverse complement strand
ATCAGATGGGTGATCAGATCATCGGCGGGGGTGGCGCGGCGTTTTTCGATGTAGCCGCGCAAGAATTCGGCAAAGTCACCCGCGGCGGCGGCGGCGCGATCTTCTGCCTCGCGGCTGCGCCCGGCCATATACATGCCGACCATGGCGTTCGACCAGCGCAACAGATCATCCGACACCGCCTCGGGCACCCCCAGCAGCCGTGCGATGATGATGACAGGCAGTTTTTGCGCAAAATGGGTCAGCAGATCGAACGGGCCATCCTTGGGGAAGGCGTCGATCAACTGTTGGCTCAGCGCTTCGATCTCGGGTTGCAGGGCGGCAATCCGGCGTGAGGTGAAGGCGCGCAGAACAAGGCCCCGCAGGCGGGTGTGGCGGGGCGGTTCCAATTCCAGCATCGAATGGGCTTCAACCGCGTAAAAGGGGCGCAGATGATCGGGGATTTGCGGGGCCACTTCGGCAGGAACCTGACGGCCAAAGCGGCGGTCGCGGAAGATGGCATTGCAGGCAGCGGCATTGGGGGTGCAGATCAGGTTGTAATCCTGCCAAAGGAAAAACGGCCCCTGGCTGCGGGCCAGTTCATAAAACGGATAGGGGTTTTGCACAAAAACCGGATCTGTTGGTGATTGATACAGCGTTTTCATGCGGTTGCCCTGCGCCCGGGAAACACAATCCCTTGTGCGATCAGCACGCCAAGGCCGACAATCGCGGCGCAAAGGGCTTGGATCCAGCGCCACTCTGCGCCCAGCACGAACAAAAAGAACATCACATAAAACGGTGTGGCGTTGAGGTGCAGGCTGGACATGCCGATGCCAAGCCGGCCCACAGACATGATCCACAAGAGCTGACTGATGGCGATAGAGCCCACGCCAAACACCACAAGCGCACCGAATTCGGGCCAGCCGAACGCCGCCCAGAGGGGGGCAGGGGCACCCAAGAGGGAATGGATCAGGGCGGCAAGAGTGGTGACAATCGCAGCCCCTGTTACGGTAATCGCGGTGCGTCCGATCGGAGACAGACCCGGAAACGCCGTTACGGTGGCGCGCGAGCCCCATGTATAGGCCACGACCGACCCCAACGCGGCAAACGCGCCCAAACCCAATGCCATCTCGCCCATCGCCACAGCATAAGATCCAAGACCGCCCGCCAGACTGAGCAGCAATCCCGCGATCAATCGCCCTGTTACGCGCCGTGCGTCCAGCACGCATTCCAACCCCATACCGATGATCGGGGCCAGCGCCGAAATGACCGCCACGGTGACCGCATCGGTTTTGGATTGCGCATAAATCAGCAAGGTCGCAGCCAATCCAAGACAGACGCCACCGATCCCAAGTCCGCGCGACCAGGACGCGCCCAAAATCGCCCGCCCGCCATCCACCAGCCACCACAGCGGCAACAGGACAAGCGCGCCCAACAGCAGGCGCATGGCCGCCAGGGGCAGCGGTGGAACGATGGGGATCAGCATATTCGCTGCGGGCAATCCCGCAGCCCAAACGATCATCGACAGCATGCAAATAAGATTGGCCGCAAGCAGGCCGCGTGGGGCTAAGGTCATGCCGATAAAGCGCTGACGATGGCCCCAAAATCAGCCGCTTTCAGGCTGGCCCCGCCGACCAGCGCCCCGTCCACATCGGCCACCGCAAAGATCTCGCCGGCGTTCGAGGGTTTCACCGACCCGCCGTAAAGCAACCGCACGCCTCCCGCCGTGGTGCCGATATGGGCCGTCAGGCGGGCGCGTAAGAACGCATGCACCTCGCCGATCTGGGCCAGCGTCGGCGTGCGGCCGGTGCCGATGGCCCACACCGGTTCATAGGCGATGACCAAACTGTCAGCCGTGGCGCCGCGCGGCACCGAGCCGTCGAGCTGTGCGCCGATCACCGCCAGCGTATCGCCCGCATCGCGCTGCGCTTCAGTTTCGCCGACACACACAATCGCAATCAGGCCTGCGGCAATGGCCGCCTGTGCTTTGGCCAACACCAGCGCATCGGTTTCTGCGTGATCCGCGCGGCGTTCGGAATGGCCAAGAATCACATGGCTGGCCCCGGCCTGTTTCAGCATCGCTGCCGAAATATCACCGGTGTGCGCGCCGCTGGCGGCAAAGTGGCAATCTTGTCCGCCGATCATCAGGCGTGACCCTGCCGCGCGCGCCGCCATCGGTGCCAGCAGGGTGGCGGGCGGGCACAGCAGCATCTCGCAGCCGGGGGCGGGATGGGCGGCGATCAGTGCCGATACCTCGTCAAGCGAGGCAATCGCGCCATTCATCTTCCAATTTCCGGCGGCAAGTTTTTTCATTACGGTCCCCCCCCATAGGCTGTTGCCCAGAGTTACCCGATGGTCATGCCAAGGGAAAGCTCTGCGCCTTCATTCTGGTCCAAATTTTCAGATATTGATGTCGATGAAGAACCGATTTGCGTTCGGTCCAGAACGGCGGACAAATCGCACCGCGAAAGCAAACCTCAGGCGGCGGGCGCGTCTTTGAACTTGATGGATTCACCGCAACCGCAGGCCTCGGCCACGTTCGGGTTGCGGAATTTGAACCCCGATTGCAGCAGGTCAATTTCGTAATCGATCACAGTGCCAAACAAAAACATCTGCGCCATTGGTGCGATCAAAACCCGTGCGCCGTCTTGTTCCACCACTTCATCCATCGGGTTGGCTTCGGTCACGTAATCCATGGTGTATTCCATGCCAGCGCAGCCGCCTTTTTTGATACCAATGCGCAAACCAGCCGAATTTTGCTTGGCCATCAGGCTGTTGATCTGGCGCACCGCAATCGGCGTCAGTGTTACAGCGGCTTTTCCGGGGATACCAAACATGGGCGTAGTCCTTGTGTTATCCGATAGGTAATTGCACAGCGCCACCTGTTCAAGGGCACTGCAAAGGCGTCACATAAAGCCCAGTTCCAACCGCGCCTCGTCTGACATCATCTCCATACCCCAGGGCGGGTCGAAAGTCATGGCGACGTTCACATGTTTGACGCCCGCCAAGGGTTCAACTGCATCGGCAACCCACCCTGGCATTTCACCCGCAACGGGGCAGCCCGGCGCGGTAAGGGTCATCAGAATCTCGACTTCGTTCTCGGCACTGATCTCGACCGTGTAGACAAGCCCCAGATCATAGATATTCACCGGGATTTCAGGGTCAAACACCGTGCGGCACGCCTCGACCACCTGATCATACAACGGATGATCGGTGGTGGATGGTCGGATCAGGGGCGTGCCCTCAATCTTGTCCTGCGGCTGGTTCATGGCGCTCTCACATAGTTGTTGAGCAATTATATAGGGAATAGGGCGCAAAGGTCCAGTGTTGCTGGCCATGCGGCCCTGAATACCTTGCGTCTGATGCCGGTTTGGGCGGTTTAGAACGGAATTTCGTCATCCATGTCTGACCGCCCGCCGCCGCCGGTGCTGCCGCCACCCGGTGCGCCGCCTGTCGTTCCGCCGCGATATCCGCCACCCGAGCCGCCGCCCTGATCTTCGTAACCGCCGCGGTCTTCATAGCCGCCGCCCGACCCGCCGCCTGTGCTGCCCCCTTCGCGGCCATCCAACAACGTCAACTCGCCGCGATAGGGGCGCAAGACCACTTCGGTGGTGTATTTCTCGGCCCCCGATTGATCTTGCCATTTACGGGTTTCCAGCTGGCCTTCGATATAAACCTTGGACCCCTTTTTCAGATACTGCTCGGCAATCTTAGCAAGCGGTTCGTTCAGGATCGAAACCCGGTGCCATTCGGTGCGTTCCTTACGCTCTCCACTGGCCTTATCCCGCCAGGTTTCCGACGTGGCGATGTTCAGGTTCACCACTTTGCCGCCGTTTTGAAAACTGCGCACTTCGGGGTCACGGCCCAGATTGCCGACGATGATAACTTTGTTGACCGATCCAGCCATGAAACTCTCCCTGATTCCGCTTTGTCCCGACAGCCTCGCCGGGATTGGTTAATAAAAGCTATAGACCTGCACCCAAGCCCCTGCAACGGGCCTGATAAAGCCCGGCGCCCTACCAGACAGGCGGCAAAGGATTGCCGATCCGGGCAGGGCACTGGCTAAGGCTGATAAAGCCGCTATAGTCTTGCAACAATTGGTCTGGAATCGTTCATGCGCGCTTTGTCCTCTGTTTTGTCCTTTGCAGTCGCCGCCGGCCTTTTGCTTGCATCGGCGCCGGTCGCCGAAGCCGAAGGATTGCGGCTGTCGGGATCAAAGAAAAACCGCCTGTCTGTGTTCAAATCGCAAACATCCCTGCTGGATGGGCGGTTGGCCAAGCAATATGATGGCTCGGTGCGGCTGCGGCCTGACTACAAGAAAGGCGCGGCTAAATCGGCGGAGTCCACGTCGGTTAGTTATAATGGCAAGTATAAGGGGGCCTATCTGGAAATGGCCCGGGCTGCGGCGCGCAAACATGGGGTGCCTGAAGAGCTGTTCTTGCGCCTGATCCAGCAAGAAAGCGGTTGGAACAATGGGGCCGTGTCTAACAAAGGTGCAACGGGACTGGCGCAGCTGATGCCTGGAACGGCGGCGGTTTTGGGGGTTGATCCGAAGGTGCCCGAACAAAACCTTGATGGCGGCGCGCGCTATCTGAAGATGATGTATGACAAATTCGGCAGCTGGCGGCTGGCCTTGGCGGCATATAACGCCGGTCCGTTGGCGGTGGAAAAGAATGGCGGCGTTCCACCCTATACCGAGACGAAGAATTACGTGATTGCGATTTTGGGGTGATTTTTGTGGCGAGATGGGCAAATTGCCCATCCTGCACCGCCGGGGATGGGCAATTTTTCTATCATTCTCCTGAACCTATTCTGCCGCCATCTTGATCACCGGCTCCATCGAGGCCAAAATCTCATCTGACAAATGGCACTTCAGCTGATGACCGTTTGACAGCGTGCGCATGGGCGGCATTTCCACATCGCACAGCCCGCCCGGCACCTGGGACTTCCAGCGGCAGCGCGTCTGGAATGGGCAGCCGGGGGGCGGGTTCATCGCCGACGGGATATCGCCTTCCAGCACGATACGTTTGCGGATTACCTTGGTGTCGGCGATGGGCACCGCCGAAAGCAGCGCCTCGGTATAGGGGTGGTAGGGGGGCTGAAACACCTGATCGGTGGTGCCCATTTCAACAACATGCCCCAGATACATCACCATCACCCGGTCAGAGAGATAGCGCACGATGCTAAGGTCGTGGCTGATGAACAAAAGCGTCGTCTTATTCTCGCGCTGAATATCCATCAAAAGATCGGTCACCGCCGCCTGCACTGAAACATCCAAGGCGCTGACCGGTTCATCCGCCACCACCACCTTTGCCCCACCGGCAAAGGCGCGTGCGATGCCGACGCGTTGTTTTTGCCCACCCGACAGTTGCCGCGGCATGCGGTCGGCAAAGGCGCGCGGCAGTTTCACCAGATCCAGCAGTTCCAGCATCCGGTCGGAACGTTCCTGATCGGATCTGCCAAATTTGAAAATTTCCAGCGCGCGGATGACCTGGCGGCCGACGGTCATCGACGGATTCAGCGTGTCGAAAGGGTTTTGGAACACCATCTGCACCGACGACACCATATCGGTGTTGCGCTGCTGGATCGGCGTGGATTGCACGTTTTCATCAAACAGCATGATGGTGCCGGATGTGGCCGTTTCCAAGCCCATCAGCACCTTGGCAAAGGTTGATTTGCCACACCCACTTTCACCGACAATTGCCAGCGTTTCGCCTTCATGCGCCTCAAACGACAGGGTTTCGTTGGCCTTGACCACTTTCTTGGTGCCGCCGCCAAAGGTTCCGCCCGACACCGAATAGTATTTCTTCAGGTCCTCCATTTTCAGGACAACTTTGCCAATAGGCGTTTTGGGTTTGGCCGCTTTAAGCTTGATGGGCGCGTTCCAATCAACCTCGGCCCATTTCACGCAGCGGCTGGCGTGGCGGTCGTCACCGGGCACGGATGACATCGCGATGCCTGCGGAGGAATTACAGCGACCATCCTCAAAATAGTCGCAGCGCGGACCAAAGTTGCAGCCCTGCGGGCGTTCATGCGGCAGGGGAAAATTGCCGGGGATCGCCACAAGCGGGTGCGAGTTTTTATCCGCACCGGGCAGAGGAATCGACCGGAACAGCGCCTGCGTGTAAGGATGGCGCATCTTATCAAACACTTGCACCACATTTCCGGTTTCCACCGCTTCGCCCGAATACATCACGCACAGCCGGTCACAGGTATCAAGGATCAGGCCAAGGTTGTGCGAAATAAACAGCATCGAGGTGCCGTATTTGGTCCCCAGATCCTTGACCAGATCGACGATGCCCGCCTCGACGGTCACATCCAGCGCCGTGGTGGGTTCGTCCAAAATCAATAGCGCCGGTTTGCTCATCAGGGCCATCGCGATGACGATGCGCTGCTGCTGGCCGCCCGACAATTGGTGCGGAAAGGCGTTGATGATGCGGTCTGGGTCGGGCAGGCGCACGTCGGCCACAATCTGGCGCGCCAGCACCCAAGCCTCGGTTTTGCTCATCCCTTGGTGGATCATCGGCACTTCGGCCAGTTGCGCGCCGATTTTCATCGCCGGGTTCAGCGA
>JAYUHO010000061.1:0-2442 GCA_043766915.1 Cypionkella sp. | reverse complement strand
GGCGCTGAGTTCCATCGCGCTGATTACCATTATCGGCACGCTGATGGGGATCACCAGCGGTTATGTCGGCGGTCGGTTTGACATGTGGTTTCAACGGTTTGTGGAGATTATTCTGGCATTCCCGCAACTGCCTTTGTATCTGGCTTTGGCCACGCTCATCCCGGTCACGGCCCCCACCGGGCTGTTCCTGACCTTTGTGGTGATCGTCATTGTCGGCCTTGGCTGGGCACAATTAAGCCGCGAGGTCCGGTCGAAAACGCTGGCTTTGCGGCAGGTGGATTATGTCCGCGCCGCGATGGCGGTGGGGGCCACGGATCGCCGGATCATCACCCGCCATATCCTGCCCAATGTGATGTCCCATGTGATCGTGTCGATCACTTTGGGCATTCCGTCGATAGTCCTGCTGGAATCGTTCCTCGGCTATCTGGGGTTCGCGGTCAAACCACCGCTGATTTCCTGGGGCTTGATGTTGCAGGACGCAGGCACGTTCGCGTCCATCGGTACCTATCCCTGGATCCTGTCGCCTGTGGGTTTCGTGCTGCTCGCCGTCTTTGCGTTTAATGCGCTGGGCGACGGGCTGCGCGATGCCATTGATCCGTATTGAGGGCGAAGATGAAAGACTTGGATCAAACACCCCTGATTGACGCCGACCGCATCGGTGTCACCTTCAAAGTCGAAGGCGGCTATGTCGAGGCGGTGCGCGATGTGTCGTTCACGCTGTATCGCGGCCAGACCACGGCGCTGGTCGGCGAAAGCGGATCGGGCAAGTCGGTGACGGCGCGGGCGATCATGAAATTGCTGACCAAGCGCGCCACCGTGTCCAAGGACACGACTATCACCTATGATGGGCGCGATATGGCCAAGCTGTCCCTGCGTGAAATGCGCGGCCTGCGTGGCAACCGGATTTCGATGATCTTTCAGGAACCGATGTCATCGCTGAACCCGGTCTATAAGGTCGGCGCGCAGATTGTCGAAGTGCTGATGCTGCATCAGAAATTGGGCAAGCGGGCGGCTTGGGCGCGGGCGGTGGAACTGCTGGCCGAGGTGCAGTTGCCCGACCCCGACATGCGGGTGAACCAGTATCCGCATCAATTGTCCGGCGGGCAAAGGCAGCGGGTGATGATCGCCATGGCGCTGGCCAACCGCCCTGATGTGCTGATCGCGGACGAGCCGACCACCGCGCTGGATGTGACCGTGCAGGCGCAGATCCTGCATCTGATTGATGATCTTAAGGCCAAATACGGCATGGGCGTGATCCTGATCACCCATGACTTGACCGTGGTCCGCCAATTCGCCGATCAGGTCTATGTGATGCAACATGGCGAGGTGCGGGAAAGCGGGCCGACCGAGAGTGTTTTCGCGAACCCGCAACATCCCTATACCAAACGGCTGCTCGCATCCGACCCCAAGGGAGTGGCCAATCCGCTGTTGGGGGCGCAGGACAGCGTGTTAAGCGGCGAGAATGTCCGCGTGTCGTTCATGCTCCGCAAAGGGGGCGCGTTTCGCGGCACATATACCCCGCTGCATGCGGTCGACGGGCTGTCACTGGATTTGAAACGGGGCGAAACGCTGGGGCTGGTTGGTGAAAGCGGGTCGGGCAAGACTACGTTTGGGCAGGCGCTGATCCGGCTGATCCGGATGAACGAAGGGCAGATCACGTTTCTGGGCGACCGGATTGAATCGAAGTCACGGGCTGAGATGCAGCCCTATCGGTCGCGCATGCAGATCGTGTTTCAAGACCCGTTTTCATCTCTGAACCCCCGGATGTCGGTCCGCCAGATCATCGAAGAAGGGCTGGTCGTGAACCGCATCGGCAAGAATGCCGCCGAGCGCTATGAGCGGATGAAACAGGCGCTGCGTGACGCGGGCATGCCTGATACGATCAGCCACCGGTTTCCGCATGAATTTTCCGGTGGCCAGCGGCAAAGACTGGCCATCGCGCGGGCGATTGCGCTTCAGCCTGAGTTTATTTTGCTGGATGAACCGACCAGCGCCTTGGACCTGTCGGTGCAGGCGCAGATCATTGAATTATTGCGGAAACTCCAACGCGAAAAGGGTTTGAGTTACCTCTTTATCAGTCATGACCTTAAGGTCGTGCGTGCCCTCTGTCACCGCGTGATGGTGATGCAGAACGGCAAAATCGTCGAACAGGGGCCAGTGGCAGAAGTGCTGGTGAACCCCCAGACCGACTACACCAAGCGGCTGGTCCGCGCAGCATTCGAGATAGCAACATGACCGTGATCACCTTTATTGGCGCAGGCAGCACCATTTTCACCAAGAACATCGCTGGCGATGTTTTGCACAAGGCGTCTTTGTCCGGGTCGACGATCCGGCTGATGGATATCAATCCCAAACGGTTGGAAGAATCCGAAATCGTCGTGCGTAAAATGGCGATGACCTTGGGCGCCAAGGCCAGGATCGAGACCTATACCGATCAGAAGC
>JAYUHO010000060.1:0-6558 GCA_043766915.1 Cypionkella sp. | reverse complement strand
CGCTGACGATGTGGGAGGCGCAGTTTGGCGATTTCGCCAATGGCGCGCAGATCATGTTTGATCAGTTCGTGAACTCGGGTGAGAGCAAATGGCTGCGGATGTCGGGTCTTGTGTGCCTGTTGCCGCATGGCATGGAAGGTCAGGGGCCGGAACATTCCAGCGCCCGGTTGGAACGGTTCTTGCAAATGTCGGCACATGACAACTGGATCGTCGCCAACTGCACCACGCCGTCGAATTACTTCCACATCCTGCGCCGTCAGATGCACCGCGATTTCCGCAAACCACTGATCCTGATGACGCCTAAATCTTTGTTGCGCCACCCGATGGCGGTGTCGAATGCTGCCGATTTCACCGATGGATCGACCTTCCACCGCGTGTTATGGGATGATGCGCAGCAGGGCAGTTCGACGCTGAAACTGCAACCGGATGCGGCGATCAAACGGGTGATCTTGTGTTCGGGCAAGGTGTATTATGACCTTTTGGCCGAACGCGATGCGCGCGCGCAGGACGACACCTATATCTTGCGGGTCGAACAGCTGTATCCAACGCCGATGCAATCGCTGACGGCGGAACTGTCGCGTTTCAAGACCGCCGAAGTCATCTGGTGTCAGGAAGAGCCGAAAAACCAAGGCGCGTGGTCGTTTATTGAACCCGAACTTGAAACCGTTCTGACCAAAATCGGCGCAAAGCAAACCCGCGCACGCTATGCGGGCCGGGTGGCAAATGCCTCGCCTGCCACGGGCCTCGCGTCGCGCCACAAAATCGAACAAACCGCCTTAGTGTCCGAGGCTTTGGGCGGCTGATGCCCGCCTTTGCCCTTCAACGCCCACGCGCCACGGCGCAGGAGAGACTGAAATGACAGACGTGATGGTGCCCTCATTGGGCGAAAGCGTATCCGAGGCCACCGTTTCCACCTGGTTCAAAAAGCCGGGCGATGCGGTGAAGCAAGATGAGATGCTGTGCGAATTGGAAACCGATAAGGTTTCCGTCGAGGTTCCCAGCCCGGTCACCGGCGTTCTTTCGGAAATCCTCGCTCCCGAAGGCACCACCGTGGCGGCAAATGCGCGGCTTGCGATTGTCACCGAAGGCGCAGTTGGGGCTGCAAAACCCGAGGCCGCAAAACCCGCCGCAGTCAAAGCTGAGGCCACTGCAGCCCCGGCCCCGGCCCCGATATCTAAAGACGTCGAAAACGCCCCTGCCGCGAAAAAAGCGATGGCCGAGGCCGGGTTATCCCCCGATCAGGTGCAAGGCACCGGCCGCGATGGCCGCGTGATGAAAGAAGACGTCGCGCGCACCGCCGCGGCCGCCCCCTTGGCCGCAGCCCCCGCCCCCGCCGCCCTGCCCCGTGCGCCGGTGCCCGCCGATGATGCCGCCCGTGAAGAGCGGGTGAAAATGACCCGCCTGCGCGCCACCATCGCCCGCCGCCTGAAAGACGCCCAAAACACCGCCGCCATGCTGACCACCTATAACGAGGTCGATATGTCTGCGGTGATGGACATCCGCGCCACCTATAAAGAGGCGTTTGAGAAAAAACACGGCGTGAAAATGGGCTTCATGGCGTTTTTCGTCACCGCCTGCACGCACGCGCTGAAAGAAATCCCCGAGGTCAACGCCGAGATTGACGGCGGCGACGTGGTTTACAAAAACTACGTCCACATGGGCGTGGCGGTGGGCACGCCGACGGGGCTTGTGGTGCCGGTGGTGCGCGACGCCGATCAGATGGGCTTTGCAGCGATTGAGAAGAAAATCAACGAGTTGGGCAGCCGCGCCCGCGATGGCAAGCTGTCGATGGCCGAAATGCAGGGCGGGTCGTTTACCATTTCCAACGGCGGCGTTTACGGCAGCCTGATGTCGTCGCCCATCCTGAACCCACCGCAATCGGGTATTTTGGGGATGCACAAAATCCAAGATCGCCCCGTCGTGGTTGGCGGCCAGATCGTCATCCGTCCGATGATGTATCTGGCGCTGTCCTATGATCACCGGGTTGTCGATGGCAAAGGCGCCGTGACATTTCTTGTGCGGGTAAAAGAAGCGCTGGAAGATCCACGGCGGTTATTGATGGATTTGTGAGGGGGGGGTGAACCTTAAGGCACACCCTACGAAACATCGCGTAGGGTGTGCCTTAAGGCTTACCATTTTTAGTCATGTCCCCGCTAATTTATGGCCGGAGAATATTATGATTGAAAACGTTAAGCAGACAAACGAGACGTAAAGTTTTCAAAAAAAAGCAATAAGGAAGCAAGCTTTGAGTATTAGTATCGAAAAAAGCGAGCTTGTTATTGCGCGCATTCTCAGTTTTTTAATAGACAACGGTCTTCAAGACTCGCGACTGTCATTCAAAAACCTAAGTCTTCTCCCCGAATATCAACCATTTTTTCAAACTTGTATCAAATGGTTAATAGATGAAGATTATGTCAGGGTAACATGGCTGGTCGATAGCATATCGAGCGAATTTCATGTTTGTGGCGCAGTGCTTACGTCCAAGGGCTTTGCAATTCTGGGCCATAAATTTTCTGTCAACGGAGGTCACGTCACCGCCGCGCAATTGGTAAAAGAAAAGTCGGAAGGCGCAGCAAACATGACAGGAATAGGGGATTTTCTCGGGGGAATCTTAGGAGGGTTCACTAAGTCATTGGGATCGGGCTAGTATTTTCAATTTGGCCAACCAACACCCCCCAAACCCCCGCAATCTATGCTATACTCCCCGCAGCCCCGCTGTGCCGCGCCGATCCCGGTCAACACGGAACGAGGGCGAAAGGGAAACCAAAATGGGTAACGAACTTGGAATTCTGGGCCTGTACGGCCTTGTGGTTATCGTCACCATCCTTGTGCAAGTGCTTACCGCCCAAGCCCAAGTGGGCTTGGAAATGCTGGTCAAACCGCGCGATGACATGCCAAAACTGCTCGGCGTCGCCGGGCGAATGGACCGCGCGCAGCTGAACTCTATTGTCGCCATGGCGCTGTTTGCCCCGGCAATCCTGATCCTTGCGCACAAAGGCCTGTCAAGCAGCACCACGCTGCTCGCCGCTCAGGCCTTTATTATCGCGCGCATCCTGTATGTTGTGGTCTATGCTATGGGCCTGCCATGGGCGCGCACGCTGATCTGGCTGGTGGGATTTCTTGCCACCGCCTATCTTTACATCGCAGGAATGGGATTGGCCGTCGCGGCAGCCTGACACCCCATCCGTGACAGAACCAATTGTAAGCGCATCCTGCCGCAAACCAGCAGGGTGCGCTTGCACACCTGTCGTCAGATAGGCCAATACCTTCACCGCCCCCGCGTCACCTCATTTCCTTGACTTTCTGCCGACGTTTCCTCAATAAACCCACCCATAGCCCGCCCCTTACCCCGAGCCCGCCTTATGCCCACCCCGATCCCCCGCACCAAACGCGCTGTTGTCTGTTGTATGCGCAATGAGGCGGTGTTTTTGCCCGAATGGGTCGCCTATCATCTTAGCATTGGGTTTGATCGCATTTTTCTGGTCACCAACGGCTGTCAGGACGGCACCGATCTGATCGCCGACCGGCTTGCGATGACCGAACCGCTGATCCATATCCGCAACCCCGTGCAACCGGGGGAGCCCCCGCAGGCCATCGGGCTGCCTTATGCGCTGAACCACGCGCAAATGGCCGATGTCGAATGGCTTTTGCACATCGATGCGGATGAATTTCTGAACGTCACCACAGGCGCAGGCCGGGTGGATGATCTGATTGCAGCTGCAGGCAATTGCGACTGCATCGCCATCACCTGGCGCTTTATCGCCAGCGACGGGCGGACTGAATGGAACGGTGGCAGCCTGCTGGCCGAGCAAACCGGATCAAGCGCGCGCATTGAAGACAGCCTGCACTATCACAAATCGCTGTTTCGCCCCGAAAAATTTGGCCGCATCACCTGCCATCTGCCGAAAGAGCCGAAAGAGCCCGAACCGCAGGCGCGAAACACCGCAGGCGCAAAAATTGCAAACAAGGGCCTGCTTCACCCCACCGCCGACACCTTCCGCGGCATCAAGGATCATCACTGCACTTGGGAAAACGCCGATATCCATCATTATTTCGTGCGCGCCGAGGATGTGTTCATGCTGAAAAATGTGCGTGGTGATGGGATGGCCTTTGCCCATGGGAACCACGTTCTGGGATCAAAACTGTGGACATTGGCCGAATCCTCCGCCGTCACCGATCGCTCTATCCAGCGGTATTTACCGGCAGTGCGGGCCCGCCTTGCGACGTATCGCGCTGATCCGGTCTTAAGTCGCCTGATGGACGCAGCACAGGATTGGCTGGTTCAACAGCGAGAGACCTATTTGACCGCAGAAAACCGCGCAGTCTGGGATCGTCGGGGTGCCCGTAAGGTTGGCAAGAACAAACTGCTGCAAACAAGACTGGCCACGGTGTGATGCACGGATGCGCGGTCAGGATTGGCGCGGTGCGTTGGCGGTTTGGCCGCACTTGCCCGCTGCAACCCGAACCCAAATACTGGTGTGAAAGGTGAACGTGCCGACAATTTTTTCCGGCGACGCCCTCTGCAAAGCCCCCGCCATGGAGCCTTCCCGATGACCCCAGAACTGACCGTCCTTGCGCTTGCGGGGCTGCTGCAAGCGCTGCATTTCGTTATTTTCGCCACGTTGGCGAATATCGATCTGACGCCCAAATACACCTCCAGCCCACGCGACGTGCCACCGGCCAGGCCGATGTCAAAAACCACCGCACGGCTGCAACGCGCGATGAACAACCATTTCGAAGGCTTGATCTTGTTCACACTTGCCGTGGTCGTTGTGACACTGGGCCAGCAGTCGACCCCCGTCACGCATTACGCTGCCTACGCCTACCTGACTGCCCGCATCCTTTATGTTCCGGCCTATGTTTTTGGCCTTGCCCCTTGGCGCTCGGCCATCTGGGCAGTAGGGTTCGGGGCAACTGTTACGATGCTAATCGCCGCACTGATCTGACCCTTTCATTCTGGTAAAAATATCCTCGGGAGGTCCGGAGGGCAGACAGCCCTCCGGCCTGTGTCGGGAAAAGGAACCCAACCATGGCAAGTTTTGACGCAATCATTATCGGTGCCGGCCCCGGTGGTTATGTCTGTGCGATCCGCGCGGCGCAACTGGGGCTGAACGTGGCCGTGGTGGAAGGCCGCGACACGCTTGGCGGCACCTGCCTGAACGTCGGGTGCATTCCGTCAAAGGCTCTGCTGCACGCCACGCATCAGCTGCATGAAGTGCATGAAAACCACGAGAAAATGGGCCTGATGGGCGGCGCGCCAAAGGTTGATTGGGCCAAAATGCAATCCTACAAAGAGGATGTGGTGGGCACCAACACCAAGGGCATCGAATTTCTGTTCAAGAAAAACAAGATCACCTGGATCAAAGGCTGGGCAAGCATCCCTGAAACCGGCAAGGTCAAGGTCGGCGAAGATGTCCATGACGCCAGACATATCGTGATCGCCACCGGGTCCGAGGCGTCGTCACTCTCCGGTGTGACGGTGGATGAGGTGAGCGTTGTCACCTCAACCGGCGCGCTGACGCTGGGCAAGATTCCCAAAACCATGGTGGTGATTGGCGCGGGCGTGATCGGGCTGGAAATGGGCTCTGTCTATGCCCGACTTGGCACGGATGTGACGGTGGTGGAATATCTGGATGCCATCACGCCGGGGATGGACGGCGAAGTTGCCAAGACGTTCCAGCGGATTTTGACCAAACAGGGGATGAAATTCATCCTGAGTGCGGCCGTCCAAGGCGTGGTAACTGACAAAGAGGGTGCGAAAGTCAGCTACAAGCTGCGCAAAACCGAAGCCGAGGCCAGCCTTGACGCCGAAGTGGTGCTGCTGGCCACCGGGCGCAAACCCTTTACCGCCGGTCTGGGACTGGACGGTTTGGGGGTAGAGATGCTGCCGCGCGGCCAGATCAAGACCGATGCGCAGTATGCCACCAATATCAAAGGCCTATATGCGATTGGGGATGCGATCACCGGCCCGATGCTGGCACATAAGGCCGAGGACGAGGGCATGGCCCTGGCCGAGATCATGGCGGGCAAAGCCGGGCATGTGAATTATGGCGTGATCCCCGGCGTGATCTATACCACGCCCGAAGTCTCAAATGTTGGGGCGACCGAAGAGACGCTGAAAGCCGAAGGCCGCGTCTATAAGGTGGGCAAATTCAGCTTTATGGGCAACGCGCGCGCCAAGGCGGTGTTTCAGGGCGACGGCTTTGTCAAAATCCTAGCCGATGCCGCCACCGACCGCATTTTGGGGGCCCATATCATCGGGCCTATGGCGGGCGATCTGATCCATGAGATTTGTGTCGCGATGGAATTTGGCGCTTCAGCGCAGGATCTGGCGCTGACCTGCCACGCCCATCCCACCTATTCCGAAGCCGTGCGCGAGGCGGCGCTGGCCTGCGGCGACGGGGCCATTCACGCGTAGATTGGGGCTTTGCCCGGCATCAAAGCGGGGTTTCACACCCCCGCCCCAATCGCAGTCGCGATTGGGGCTCCCCCGCGGAGTAGTTTCACCAAAATGAAACGCAATTTCAGAGCGGGTTGCAGCCAATCTGATTCAGATTG
>JAYUHO010000059.1:0-39550 GCA_043766915.1 Cypionkella sp. | reverse complement strand
TTAAACGGATCGCGATCTGCAGCAAGGCGGCGCGCGCCGATTTCGGCAAGCCGCGCTTTCGACTCTTGAACCGGATAAACAAGCCTGTTTGGCCCGTTCAATTCAGCCGTCGCGCTGTCAAAGGCCGCAGCCTCGTCTACGGTCAGCGGGCGTTGCGATTGCAGCTTGGTCAGCACCTCTAACCGGTGCTCTGGCGGGCCATACCCATCCACTACGTCGATCAGCCGGGCGTAGTCCAGAATCGGATTGGCGTTCCACAACAGCACCTGATGCGCCGCCTCGCGCTGTTTACCATTCCAGAAAGCGCCATAATAGACACCGTCAATCTTGCAGGTGTCGGGATCATAGTGTGCAACTGAGGTGATCTGGGGCGCGTAACGGTCGCATAGCAGGATAAGCTGATCATATCGCCCGCCCCATTGAGGTGACACGGCACGCATCGCACGCATCAGGCTGCCACGGTTGGGCTGTCGGGCGAATACCCGTTCCAACTCCAGCGGGACCACTTCGATTTTTCCCAAGGTCGGTGTCAACCGAAGCATCGCATCTGACGCGGCTATCAACTCTGGCATTGCGTGCGTGGCGGCCATAGCCAAAGCAAACGACTCGGCATGTTTTTCGCGCATCTCGGCCATCGCGGCCGGGTAGACATGAACGGCAACTTCATCGCCGCGGATCGCCCAACCGACAGAGTAAAGATGCCAGGCCCGTGCTGTCATCGCCAAGGCCGAGGCCGGATCTTTTTGCAGCCATTTCTCAGTAAAAGCCCCTATATCCGGATGCGTGGTGACAAATACACCAAACAACTCGCGCTGCATGTCAGGCTCTGCCCCCGATCCCGCATCCTGCGCCACAGCCTCGGCCAGCGCCGCCTGTACCGCCGCCACATCGCCCGCCATCACCAGTTCGCGCATGGCATCCGGGGTTACGGTGGCCATCGCGGGCGTGGGCAGCAGGGCCAACAGAAGAAGGATCACCTTACGCATGTGCATCGCCTTTCGCACGTGCATCGCCTTTCGGCGTTGAGTATTCCGGGCCAGCCGTGCAATGCGGAAGATCGGCGTGGCTTTGCGGGTTGGCAGCGGCGTCAGACCCATCGGCACACTCCATCGCGGGCATGGGGGATTGTTCGACCTCATCCGCGCCCGCCGGATTTGGCAGAGCCGCGATCATGGCACATGCCAAGGCCGGGATAAAAACACGCATGACACCCCCCAGAAAGGACCATTCCCCCTAAGGTTGATCGGCCTCTGCGGCCAAACTGTGCTGACTTAAAGGCCGTTCTGCGGTTTCAGCCCGCGCCCGGCTGTTTTGCCCGCCGCCGCACGTGTGCGTGGTAAAGGCTTGGGGCCAAAACCCGGTCATAAAGCAGGCAGACCACCCGGTTGAGGCCCGGCAAAGCCGCCACACGCGCCGCCCAGCGCCAACGCGGCAGTTCCGACCACAGCGCGATGAACGCAGGGATCCCTGCCAGCAGCCGTCCGTTATGGATCACATGCAGCCGCCGCGCCGCCTCATCGGCCGTCAGCCCCCAGTCGGCGGCGGCGTCAAGGCTGTCAAACCGGATGGGCAGGTTTTGTGCGACTGCGCGCCGCTTATACGCTGCAATCTCAAACCGGCAGATCGGGCAGGTGTCATTGTACAACACTTCGGTGTTGGCGGGGCGGATGGGAGAGGTGGCAATTTGCTCGGACATAGCTTAGATATAAACCCAACCTGCCCCGCAGCCAGTGGCACAAAGCCGCAGCGGCGCGAACCGCCGCCTTGGGTGTCAGAATTTGGAGGGGGTGATGGCAACGTGACTTGCGTCCACGGCCATTTGGCGGAACATTCGCCGCAGTCTTTAAAAGGTTAAAGTCATCATGCGTCTGATCTTGCTGGCCCTGGCCGCAACCTGCGGTGTGACCACCGCCGATGCAGGTGGCCTGTATTGCCAGGCCGATGCGCTGACGCGGGCGGGACATCTGCTGAAACTGCACTGGGAAAGCGATGGCGCGGCCTTGGCCGACCTGCCCGGCGCACCGTCTGATGACGGCGAAAAGATGGCCTGGTCGCTGGACGTTCAAGCCGTGGAACTGCCCCCGGTCCCGGCGCTGGCCGGGTCGGGTCTGTTCAACGTGCTGGAGGTGAACGGCTATGTCTATAAAGCGACCTACCGGATGCATTTCCTCTACGCCCAGATCCCCGATGCCTGCGTGCTGATGGGGCAGGAGATTATTGAAGTGGCGGATCCGTATTAAGCAAGGGTGATGATCTTTATTGCGGGAACTTTCAGCCCCTTTTGACGGTGACCCGCGCGGAACGATTGCGGGCGTTACCAAAATCTGGTAGTTTTCGATCTTATTCCTGTGGAGCCCAAGCATGGCCAAAACCACCTCTATCGCCCTTGGCGACCATTTCACCGAATTTCTGGCAGGCCAGGTCGCCTCTGGCCGCTATGGCTCCGTCTCTGAAGCTGTCCGGGCGGGGTTGCGGTTGCTAGAAGAACGCGAGGTCAAGCTGGCGGAACTGCGGGCCGAGTTAGACAAGGGCGAGACGAGCGGATGGATAGAAAACTTTGATTTTGATGAGTTTATTGATCGCCTGAAAGCCGGACGCGCGGCGTGAAGCTTGTTCTTTCGGTCGATGCCAAAGCGGACATTGTTGCCATTCACAGTTTTGGCAGCCAACGGCTGGGGCCGTGCGAGATCTGCGATTTACATTGATGCCCTGCGCGACAGCATCAAAGCCTTGGTAAGGGGTGATATCTCGGGTGTCGCGGCGGGCCATGTGCGGCCTGAAATCCGACAACTGGCCGTGGGGTCGCACGTGATCTGGTATCGGATCGACGGAGACAAACTACGCGTGTTAAGGGTTTTGCATCAACGGATGGATGCGGCGGTTTGGGTGGGGTCGTAGGGCGGGGTTCGGCCCGTTATCACATCGAAAACATCGCCCCGGCACAGGTTGGGGCGATCGGCAGGCCCGGCGATCCGTAGCGCGGGGGCTAGACCACCCGCCCCCAAAGATCATACTCCCCCGCCTCCTCAACCGTCACACTGACGATATCGCCCGGCAGCAACTCGTCAAACCCCGCATCAATAAACAGGTTCCCGTCGATCTCGGGCGCATCTGCCATCGTGCGGCAGGTGGCACCGTCGGCGTCTACTTCATCAACGATCACTTCGATCACCCGGCCGACCTTTGCCGTCAGTTTCGCCTCGGATATCGCTGCCGCCTTTTCCATGAACCGGTCCCAGCGTTCCTGCTTTACCTCGGCGGGCACGTGATCGGGCAGCGCGTTACTTCGCGCACCCGCGACGTTTTCATATTGGAAACAGCCCACCCGGTCCAACTGCGCCTCGTCCATCCAATCCAGCAGCACTTGAAACTCGGCCTCAGTCTCGCCGGGGTAGCCGACGATAAACGTCGACCGCAGGGTGATATCGGGGCAAACCTGCCGCCAGGCGGCGATTTCATCCAGAGTGCGGGCGGCGGCGGCGGGGCGGGCCATGCGGCGCAACACGCCGGGGTCGGCGTGTTGGAACGGGATATCCAGATAAGGCAGGATCAGCCCATCGGCCATCAGCGGGACCAGATCGCGCACGTGGGGGTAGGGGTAGACATAGTGCAGCCGCACCCAAGCCCCCAAAGACCCCAGATCGCGGGCAAGATCGGTGATATGGGCGCGGTGGCCGCGATCGGTGGCATGTTTCAGATCCACCCCGTAGGCGGACGTGTCTTGGGAAATCACCAGCAGTTCCTTGACCCCGACCTGCACCAGCTTTTCCGCCTCACGCATCACGGCATGGGCCGGGCGCGATTGCAGCAGCCCGCGCATATCGGGGATGATGCAGAACTTGCACTTGTGATTGCAGCCTTCGGAAATCTTGAGGTAACTGTAATGACGCGGCGTCAGGGTGACGGCACTGGCGGGCAACAGATCAATGAACGGATCGGGTTTGGCAGGCACCGCTTTGTGGACCGCATCCAAAACCGCCTCATACTGGTGCGGGCCGGTCACCGCCAAAACGCGGGGATGAGCGCCGGTGATATAGTCAGGCTCTGCGCCCAGACAGCCCGTCACGATCACCCGGCCGTTGGCGGCCAAAGCCTCACCAATCGCATCCAGAGACTCTGCCTTGGCAGAGTCTAAAAACCCGCAGGTGTTGACGATCACCGCATCCGCGCCCGCGTAATCGGGGCTGATCGCATAGCCTTCGGCGCGCAGACGGGTCAGGATGCGTTCACTATCGACAAGGGCTTTGGGGCAGCCAAGACTGACCATGCCGATGGTCGGCTGGCCCACGCGTTTGGGTTCGGTAAACCGGGCTTTGGGGGCAAGATCGGGGCGAAGGTTGGGCGGATTTTGTGACATGGGGGCGGGTATACCTCGCGGGCGCGTTTGGCGAAAGGGGGGCAGGCGCTGCAATAGCCGGGCAAAGATGCCGCAGTCTAGCAAATTGCCCACCAGCCAGGCACAATTTGCCCAACTGCAATGGCCAGATTGCCCCTCTTACGCCAAATGCTGCCACGTTCGTCGTCTTTGCTTGTGACCGCCCACCCCATGGCGCTAGGCTGTCTTAACGAACCTTGGGGGTAGCATGCGCTGGATTGTTCGGTCGGTTGTGGCACTTGTTGTCCTGGTGGTTCTGGGCGTCGGTGCGGTTTTGCTGATCCCCGCCGAGAAAATCGCGGGCCTCGCGGTGTTAAAGTTCAACGCGCTGACCGGGCGGGAGTTGACCATCGATGGCGCGGTGCGACCGTCATTTTGGCCACAGCTGGGGGTGAAAACCGGCCCCGTCACGATTTCCAACGCCGAATGGTCGGACGAGGGCCCGATGCTGCGCGCCGAAGGGCTGGAGATATCCGTCGATATGGCCGCGCTGATCGGCGGTGAGGTAAAGATCATCGGGGTTGAGGCGATATCGCCCCGGATTGTGCTGGAGCGCAGCGCGGATGGTCAGGAAAACTGGGTGTTTGGCGGCTCTGCCGGCGGGTCGGTGACCGCCGATACCCCCGGCGTGGGCGCGCCCTTTACCCTTGATCAGGGCAAGGTTTCGAATGGCATATTGGTGTTCATTGATCATGCAACGCAGTCCCGCACCGAACTGACCGCGATCGACGCCACCGTCGCCATTCCCGACTACATCGGCGAGGCGCGGCTGGATATGACGGCGATGCTGCACGGGCAGGCCTTTGGTCTGGGGGCCACGGTGGGGGCGTTTCAGAAATTTCTGGATGGCCGCGTGGTGCCGTTGGAGGTGACGCTGACCGCGGCGGCGGCGGATGTGGCGTTCAAGGGCCGCGCGGGGCATGCGCCCCTTGAGGCCGAGGGTGATCTTGTGGCCGATCTGGGTGATCTGGCAGCGATTTCGGCGCTGGCGGGCACGGCCGCCCCCGGTTTGCCCGAAGGGTTGGGCGCGCGGTCGGTCACGGTGGCGGGGGCGGTGACAGTGACTTCCGCAGCGGCGGTCTTTCTGCGCGGTGGCAAGGTCGGGCTGGACGGCAATGCATTGGGGGTGGACGCGGATGTTACGACGGATGGTCCGCGGCCAAAGCTGTCGGCGACGGTCACGGCGGGGGCCCTGGCACTGGTGGCCGCCCCCGGTGGTGGCACGGGAGGCGGGGCAAAGGCGGCAGGCTGGCCGCGCGATACGATTGACGCATCTGGCCTTGGGGCGCTGGATGCAGCGGTGGCGATCACCGCCGACAGCCTTGATCTTGGGTTGGTGAAATTTGGCGCAACCCAGATGATGGTCACAGTCGAGCGCAGCCGCGCTGTGTTCGATATTCGCAAAGTTGTGGCCTATGGCGGCACGGTTGCGGGCCAATTTGTTGTAAATGGGCGCAAGGGACTGTCAGTGGGTGGGGATTTGTCATTCGCAAATATGGCGTTACAGCCGCTGTTGGCCGATTTCGGCGGCTATCAGCGGCTGGTGGGTACGGGGGATTTGCAGGTAAAATTCCTGGGCGTTGGCAACTCGGTGGATGCGATCATGCAGGGGCTGGAGGGGTCAGGATCGGTTGCCTTAAGCAACGGCGAGATTTTGGGTCTGGACATACCGGGGATGCTGCGGAACTTTGACGCGTCCTATGTGGGGGACGGCCAAAAGACAATTTTTGACCGTTTGGGCGGCAGTTTTGTGATCGCCGGTGGCGTGTTGCGCAATGACGATCTGGTGCTGTCGTCGCCCTTTATCGCCGCAACGGGCGCGGGGGATGTGGGGTGGGGCGCGCGCAATCTGGAATACCGGATTAAGGCGACGGCCTTGGCGGATGAGACAGGCGCGGGCGGGTTGACGGCCCCTTTGTTGATCAAGGGGCCGTGGTCGGACCCAAAGTTTTCGCTCGATCTGCAGGCGCTGGCGGATGAAAAGCTGGCCGAGGAACGGGCCAAGCTGGAGGCGCAGTTGCAACTGCAGGCAGACGCGCTGAAGGCCGAAGCGCAGGCCAAGGCCGACGCATTGGAAGCCGAGGCGCGGGCGAGGCTGGAATCCGAACTGGGGGTGATCCCGCAGGATGGAGAATCGCTTGAGGATGCCGCCAGACGCCGTGCAAATCAGGCATTAGAGGACGAGGCCCGCAAAGCCTTGGAACGGATTTTGAACGGCGGCAATTGACGGCTTGTCTGGCCGGAAAACTTTATTCAAATTTGCCTGAAATTCCTTTCATTCTGGCCCAAATATCCCACGGGGGAGGCGGCAGTCGCCAAGGTGACTTGGCGACTGCCGCTTGGGGGTGTGAAACCCCCACCTGCGCGCGGGCAGCACCTCGGTTGGCCGGAACCTTTGCAAAGCGTATCAGCGATACCCGAAATCCGGCATGATATCAGTAATTTCAAAGGGCGCACCCGCTGGGGTCATGGAGCTGAACTGACCAGAAAGGCGCAGCTTGGCAAAGCCATGCACCAGCGACCACAGCATTATTTCAGCGCGGCGTTGCCCTTCGGGGGCGTCTGCTTTGTCCCAATCCAAGCCCACCGAAATATCGGCCAGAACCGCACAACTGGCCTTGGCGGCGTGCTGCAGATCGGTGTTCTCATAGTCACAATACAGCGGCGAAAACATCAGCTCGAACAGATGGGGATGGGTCAAGGCAAAGCGGGCATAGCCCTCCATCGCCGCCAATTGGCGCGCTTTTTGTCCCGATGCGGCATCGACGCCTTGGCGCATGAATGCCGAATGGCGGTGAAAGGCTTCGGTGCCCATAGCGGTCAGCAAGCCACGCAATGATCCAAAATGGTTTTTCGGTGCGGTATGACTGACGCCGACTGCCGCCGCGATCGCCCGCAGGCTTAACCCCGGCAGACCTTGGCTTTCCAGCAGATCAATGCCTGCCAGAACAAGGGC
The DNA here is from genome assembly GCA_043766915.1 of Cypionkella sp. GTDB lineage: Bacteria > Pseudomonadota > Alphaproteobacteria > Rhodobacterales > Rhodobacteraceae > JANNAT01. Next base: position 32,219 of record JAYUHO010000059.1, on the reverse strand, counting down.
GTTTTTCAAATCGCCGTGGTGGTAGGGTTTCGCGGCTTTGGGCATCGGCGGCTCCTTGTATATTTACAGTGTAAATATTTTTGCTGGACAGCGCAAGCGAATCACATTTATATATTTACAGCGGAAATTTACAGTGGAGACTTTTGTGACCCCTGAACAGCTTTTTGGATTGGCGAATATGGTGGCCCTGCCGGGTTGGGCCATTCTGATCTTCGCCCCGCGCAGGTGGCCTGCGCTACATCTGCTGCCCGCAGTGGTGATCCCGCTGCTGCTGTCGGTGCTTTATACCGGACTTGTGCTGCGGTATTTCGCCGAAGCGGGCGGCGGGTATTCGACGCTGACCGAAGTCAAAACCCTGTTCCTGTCCGACAACGTGCTGCTGGCAGGCTGGGCGCATTACCTGGCGTTTGATCTGATGGTGGGTGCGCTGATGGCGGTGCGGCTGGACAAGATCGGCGTATCGCGGCTGATCTAGGCCCCGATTCAGATCAGCATTTTCCTGTACGGCCCGGTGGGCGTGATCTTCACCTATGCCATGGAAGCGGCCCTGCTGTTGCCCCAACCCAAATTCAAGGAGACCGCGCTATGACAACGCTTGGCTATAATGCGGCACCCGCGGGTCCGATGGTGATTTTGACAGCCGTTTCGCTGGCGTTTCTGGCCATATGCTTGCTGTGGGCAGGCTTTGATAATCGGATGATCGACGGCACCGTGGTTTGGGCTAAGCCGCTGAAATTCTCGATTTCGTTCACTGTCCTGTTCGCCACAATGGCGCTGGTTGAACCCTACTTCAGCCCAAGCTGGCGAAATGGCCGGATGTTTGCAGGAATTGCAGGCGCCAAGGCTGCAGCGATGTTGCTGGAGATGATCTATATGATTGCCCAAGCCGCACAGTTGCAGACATCGCATTTCAACACCAGTTCGCTGTTTACTGGCGTGATGTATTCGCTGATGGGCGTGGGTGCTGTCACCTTAGTGGGTGGCGTCGGCCTGATGGGTTGGGCGGCGTTGCGCGATAAAGCCGCCAGTTTCGGGCCGGGACTGCGGGCGGGGGTTGGATATGGGTTTCTTCTGTCCTTTGTGCTGACCATGATCACCGCAGGCACGATGAGCAATATGGCGGGTCATTTCATCGGCAGGCCCGGCCCCGATGCGGCCGTGATCCCGTTGATGGGGTGGTCGGCCAGTGTAGGCGATCTGCGGCCTGCGCATTTTGTATCGCTGCACGCGATGCAGGCGCTGCCGCTTTTGGGGGTGTGGACGGACCGGCAGGGCAAAGGCGCGGGTTTGGTCAAGATCGCGGCGGTGGTCTATGCCGCGATCACGCTGGCGCTGTTTGTGCAGGCGTTGATGGGATCGCCGCTGATCCGGTTGTGATGCAAGGCAGGATTGATCGAATTAATGATCCTGTCCTTGTAGCCTGAACGGCATTTTTTCTGCCGGATTTGACACGTGTCAAATCAGGCCGCGCCTGCCCGCCCGGGGCAGGCGCGTTTCACGCACCAGCCCAGTCAGGCGCGGCCTGATTTCCATACAGCGTTCCCGGCCCAACCTCCCTTGCCCGTCGGCTTGCGCCTTTGGGCAAGGGACCGCCCAGCTTTGCACTGCAAAGCTGCCAGATGCGGTCCCAAAACAAAATTAACGGCGGCGGTCACGGCGGGCGCTCATCGGTTGGAACGCCACGCCGACATGCGCCTCGCAATAGGGTTTGCCCGGCACCGACGGCAGGCCGCAGAACCAGAAATCATCTGTGGCCGGATCGCCAATCGGCCATTTGCAGGTGCGTTCGGTCAGTTCCATCAGCGTCAGCCGCTTGGCGCGCTTTTCAACCTCGCGCACCGAAGCCAAGGCCTCGGGCGAGATTTCGTTGGCCGAGGGTTGCGGCGGCAGCGGCTGGCCCGCGGGAATGATCGCTTTGCGCAATGGCAACGGCGTGATCGTGGCCCCCGACGCCGGAGCGGCAGTTGCAGGTGCCGGGCGTTCGGGGGCAGGGCGCGGTTCAACTCGTGGAATGTCAGCCGCAGCAGGGCGGGCGGCTGGTTCGGCGCGGGGGGGCACCGCTGGTGCCGCCTCGGCTTCATCGGCGTCATCGCGACCCGCGCCGGGGCCGACGCGGTTCGACAAGCCAAGCCTGTGCACTTTGCCAATCACCGCATTGCGCGTGACGCCGCCCAGTTCTTTGGCGATCTGGCTGGCCGATTGGCCTTCGGCCCACATTTTCTTGAGCGTCTCAACGCGCTCGTCGGTCCAGGACATGTGTAACTCCGGTTCGGGGGTGAACAAAGGGTGCAGGCACCCTCCCATTCTATTTGGGCCCCCATTCTGTTTGGGCCCCCATTCTGTTTGGGATAGCATGGAATACAGGCGGACGGCGGCAAGATCAAGCGGGGCTGCGATTTGGGCTTGATTGAACGTCACCTTACTTACTAGGTGGGGACGAAGTAGGATGGCCGCAACGACAAGGGCACCAAAATGCATGATTACCGCGAACAGCGCGCCGATACGTTTGAAACCTTTGCCACCGTCAGCCGGGGGGTGAAATTGCCCAAAACGGCGGTGGTGGTGTATGAGTTTGTCGCCGAAGAGGTCGATACCAATTGGGCGGGTGTCAAGAAGGCGCTGCAAGCCAAAGGGTTTACCGCGCAATACAGCGGCGATTTGCTGCAAGCCAGCATCGGGCCGATTACCATAGACGCCGAAACGGTCTGGCACTGGGAGCGGATCGCCACAGAAGTGGTCTTGCCGTTCGAATTTTATCCCGATGGCTGGGAATTGGCGGATTAGGTTTGCAGGGCCTGCGGCCGGGGGTTTTACACCCCCGCGCAGTTTCGGCCGTGGCCAAAACCGCGTCCCCCGTAGGATATTTTCGCCAATATGAAAGGCTTAGGCGAGATCGCGGCGCCGGGTGAGCTTTCCTCCCAGCCAAACCGCCCGGATCGCCCGATCATCGCCCATCATAATCGTCGGGAACACCGCAGACCAGATATCTGCCGCGCGCCGGGTGGCTTGGTCTATCGCGGGCGTTGAGGCCAGATCAATCACCACCAGATCGGCCTCTAACCCCACCGCGATATTGCCGATCTGTGCATCGGCATGCAGCGCGCGCGCCGACCCGACCGTCGCCAGCCACCACAGCTGACTTGGGTGCAGGGCCTGCCCGCGCAGTTGCGCCACCTCATAGGCGGCGGCCATCGTGCGCAGCATCGAAAACGAAGACCCGCCGCCGGTGTCGGTGGCAAGGCCGACGCGCAGCTGCGGGGCAAGCGACATGTTAAACAACCCCGACCCGATGAACGTGTTCGAGGTGGGGCAATGCACCAAAGCCGCCCCCATCTCGGTCAGCCGGGATTTTTCGCGTAAGGTCAGATGAATGGCATGCCCAAAAACTGCGCGTGGGCCAAGCAGGCCGTGCGCCTCATAGGTGTCCAGATAATCGCGGGCGGTGGGGAACAGGGTTTTGACCCAGGCAATCTCATCATGTTGTTCAGACAGATGGGTTTGCATCAGGCAATCGGGATATTCGGCCCACAGCGCCCCCAACGCCGCCAGTTGATCGGGGGTTGAGGTGGGCGAAAACCGCGGCGTGATGACATAAGATAACCTGTCCACCCCATGCCATTTCTGCAGCAACGCTTTGCTGTCGTCATACCCCGATTGTGCGGTATCGCGCAGACCGTCGGGCGCATTGCGGTCCATACAGGTTTTCCCCGCAAACGCCCGCATCCCACGGGATTGGGCAGCGGTAAAGAACGCCTCGACCGAGTCCGGGTGGATCGTGGTATAGCTGCACATCGACGTGGTGCCATGCGCCAGCGCCAGATCAAGATAGCGATTGGCCACCGCATCGGCATAACTGCGGTCGCCAAACCGCATCTCTTCGGGGAACGTGTAGGTGGTCAGCCAATCAATCAGCCGCTTGCCCCAGGACGCAATGATGGCGGTTTGCGGGTAGTGCACATGGGCGTCGATAAACCCCGCCGAGATCAGCGCCCGGCCATAATCGGTAATCTTCGCCGCAGGATGGGCCGCGCGCAAGCCGTCTGCGGGGGCCACCGCCGCAATCTTGCCAGCCTCAACCAGCACCGCACCATGGCTTTCAAACCGCGCGGCATCCGGCCCATATACAAACGGATCGCCCGCAAACGCCAGCACCTGCCCCAAAAGTAAATCGGCCATGTTTTGCCCCCTGTCTGCACTCCGTTACACTATCATCCTATAAGAAATCAGCAAATTTCCCCATGCCCCCTGTTTTGGGCATACAGCTTTCGCTAAGGATAGAGAACAGGGGGCAGCGGATGGCTGAAGATCTGGCAGTGATGGACGATGATGAGGTCCACGCAGATCGCGTGGCGGCCATCCTTGATGCTGTCGAGGCGCAGGATGCCGCACGTCTGACCTATCTTCTTGACCCGCTGCACGCCGCTGACATCGCCGACCTTCTGGAACAGATCAGCAGTGCCGAACGCCGCGGTCTGCTGACCTTGTGGTCGGGCGAGATTGACGGCGAATTGCTGTCGGAAATCGACGAATCGATCCGCGAAGAGGTGATCGGCGCACTGCCGCGCGAAGTGGTCGCCGAAGCCATGCGCGAATTGGATTCCGACGACGTTGTCGACATCCTGGAAGACCTTGATACACCGCAGCAAGACATCATTCTGGGCGCGCTGGAACTGGCCGACCGCTTGGCGGTGGAACAGGCGCTGGCCTATCCCGAAGACAGCGCAGGCCGCCTGATGCAGCGCGAAGTCGTGGTGGCGCCTGAACATTGGACGGTTGGCGAGGCGATTGATTTTCTGCGCACCGCCCAGCATCTGCCCGATCAGTTCTACCATGTCATTCTGACTGATCTGTCCATGATCCCAAAGGGATATGTAACCTTGGGGCGGCTGTTGTCGTCGCGCCGTGACATCAGGCTGATGGATATTCTGGAAGACAGTTTCCGCACCGTGCCCGTCACGGAATCAGAGGCTGACGTGGCCTATATGTTCAACCAGTATCACCTGATTTCCGCCCCTGTGGTGAATGCCGATGGGCGACTTGTCGGTGTGATAACGATAGATGACGCGATGAACGTGCTGGACGAGGAGCACGAGCAAGACATGCTGCGCCTTGCGGGCGTAGGCGATGATGCCAGCCTGTCGGACGGCGCGTTTGCCTCTGCCCGTCAACGCCTGCCGTGGCTGGTGGTGAACCTGTTCACCGCGTCGATCTCGGCTTTTGTGATTTCGCGGTTCGAAAACACCATCGCGATGTTGGTGACATTGGCCGCGCTGATGCCGATTGTGGCGTCAACGGGTGGCATTGCAGGCACGCAGTCACTGGCGGTGGCTGTGCGGGCGCTGGCGACCCGCAGCCTGACCTCGGCCAATGCCAAGCGGGTGGTGATGCGCGAGTTGCAGGGCGGGTTGCTGAACGGGATTGGGCTGGCGATTATTCTGGGGGTTGGCGGGTTTTTGATCTTTGGCGATTGGAAACTGGGCGTGGTGCTGGGGGTGGCGATGATTGCCAATCAGGTGGTGGCGGCGCTGGGCGGGGTCTTGGTGCCGCTGACGTTGAACAAGCTGACACTGGATCCGGCGCTGGCGTCGGGCACGTTTGTGACCACACTGACGGATGTGTTTGGCTATCTGACGTTTTTGGGCCTGGCCAGTATGGTGCTGCTGTGATCGCGGCGGATAAGGCGGCTGCACGGGTGACGGGCTTTGCCGCGCGCAAGGCGGCATTCGCGGCAGGGCAGGGGCAGGCAGCGGAACTTCTGGCGGATTTCCTAAGCGAATTCAGGGGCAAGGCGCTGTCTGGCTATATGGCGATGCGCACGGAAATGGATCCGATGGCTGCAATGGTGGCGCATCAGGGGCCGATCTGCGTGCCGGTGATCATCGGCAAGGGGCAGCCGTTGCGGTTTCGCGAATGGACGCCGGGCTGTGCGATGGTGATGGGCGAATTTGGCGCGGAAATTCCGGGGATTGGTGCGTGGATCGAGCCTGAGGTGTTGATCGTGCCACTGATCGCCTTTGACGATCAGGGGTATCGGTTGGGTTATGGTGGTGGGTTTTATGACCGCACGTTAGAGGCGCTGCGGGCACGGCGACCGACCTTTGCGGTGGGGTTCGGGTTTGCCGCGCAGGAAATGGCGCAGGTTCCGATTGATGAAACCGATCAGAGACTGGACGTCATAGTCACGGACGCCGGAGTTCGCCGGTTTTACTGATCGATTTTCCAGATCAGGCCGGAGTATGAAAATTTTTCGCTGAAAATTTTTCGCCCCCGGTCATTTCGCGATTTTTTCATCCTTCACAAACATATTGCCCCAGGCCCGGTCGATCAAATCGGGGGTCATCTGGGTGGGGATGCCTTCAAATTCGCACATCGCGATCATCTGATCGATCAAAAAGGTCGGCTGATAATTGGCGAAGTTGTTTTCTATCGTCGGATATTTCACCTTCAGCATATGCAGCATCGCCGCCTCATCCAGCGGCATCTTCTTTTTGCGCGCGACCATGGCGAAGATTTTCAGGAACATCTCTTGGGTGGGGCCGTCAATCTTGATCTTAAAGAAAATCCGCCGCAACGCCGCGCCATCGAAAATCTCATTCGGGTGGAAGTTGGTTGAGAAAATCACAAGCGTATCAAAGGGAACGGTGAATTTCTCACCCGATTGCAGCGCCAGAATATCGCGGGATTCCTCCAGCGGTACGATCCAGCGGTTGACCAGTTTTTGCGGCGATTCCGCCTGGCGGCCCAAGTCGTCAACGATGAAAATCCCGCCAGACGCCTTCAATTGCAGCGGGGCCTGATAGGTGCGCGCGGTGGGATTGTATTTCAAATCCAGCATATCCAGCGTCAATTCGCCGCCGGTGATCACCGACGGGCGTTCGCAATAGACATAGCGGTTGTCAAACCGGTTGCCGGTGCGGCGGATGGAATTGGGATCATCGACATCTGCTTCGGCGGACGAATGCACAATCGGGTCATAGACTGTGATCACCTGCCCCGAATATTCAATCGCGCGCGGGATATAGATTTTATCCCCCAACGCCGCGCGAATACCGTTGGAGATCGAAGACTTACCGTTGCCGGGCGGGCCATACATCAGGATTGATCGGCCAGACGTTACCGCAGGGCCAAGATTTCCGATCAGATCTTCCGGCAGGATCAAATGCCCCATGCCCTTCATCAATTCGGGCCGGGTCATTTTGATGTTGCGCACCGATTGCCGCTTCATCTGTTCGGAATACATCGCCAGGGGCACGGGCATGGATCCGTAATATTCCGACTGCGACAGCCCGTCCAAGGCGCGGGCCTTGCCGCCATCGGTCAACTGATACCCCATTTCGTTGCCCGAGTTGGCGTGCAGCGTGCCGGTCGCCTGCAACAAGCGTTGGCCGCGCGCCAGATCGACCAGTTCCTGGGTCAGTTGCACGGGCAGGGCGATGGCACGGGAAATGGCGCTGACCAGATCAAGGTTGGTGCGGAACATGGTTTTCAGCAAAATGTCGCGCATCATCACCAGGCTGATCCCGGTTTCAGCCAAGGATTTCGGCTGTGGCGGAGGGATCACCCCCAGTGGCACTTGCATGTTCATCGACGGACCCCTTGCCCAGACGGGGCAGATTGTGCCCCGGCGTTCAACAGTCCCAGCGGTACCTTAGAATAAGGACCGAACTATGGCCAAAATATAGAAGATAAGTGTTCCCGACAGCGCCAGACCCATCGGGAAATCCTTATGCGTCCAACTGGCCCAGTTTTGCGTGACGGCGCGAAACGCGGGCACCATCCGGGCCAGACGGTGGGCCGCGAACGCCCCCAACAGGCAGGACGCAAACAACACCAACACCAGTTTGATATTGGCGTTCACAAAAATCGGCGCCATCGCGGCGGCGAATTTAGCATCCCCCGCCCCCACCAACCCTGCGGCATTTGCGACGAACCCGGCCACCAACACGATGCCCGCCAAGGCCCAGCCCCAAAGCCAGACTTTGAACGGCACCAGGAATATCCCGACAATCAGCCAGACCAGCAGCAAGGCGATCACTGCCTTATTGGGAATTTTCATAAAGCGCATATCGCTCCACGAGACCCAGATGCCAATGGCCAGAACGAACGGCAACAGCGCCAGCGCGCCGAATGGTGTCAGCATCGGTTCAGCTTTCCAGTGCAGCCAGAGACCGCGCGGCGGCCTCAAAATATTGGGGATGGGTTTCGACGGCTTCTTGCAGCAAGGCGCGGCCCACTTGGGTATCGCCTTGTTTTACTGCACCAAGTCCCATCGTATACAGCAGTTCCGCCCGTTCTTTCTGACTCATCGGGATCACGGGCAGGTCATATTTGCGCTGTGCGGCGCGGGCCAGGACCAGATTGTTTTTGGCGGTGAACATGGTGTTGTCATAGGTGATTGCCTCGACAAACAACTTTTCCGCCCCGACATCATCGCCGCGCGTCAGTTTTGAAAAGCCCCAGTTGTTCAAAACACCTGCGGGTTTGGTGGTAAGACCTGCGGCGATTTCATAGAAACTGTCGGCCTTCTTCCAGTTCTTTTGGCTGTCAGCCACCATCGCTTCCAGCCGGTAGCGTTCATAGGTTTCGTGGGTGGGCGGAATTTTGTTCAACTCTGCCTCGGCGCGGGGCCATTCGTTGGACCGGATCAGTGCATCGGCAAGGCTGACCCGATCATCAAGAGTGCCCTCGGGAGAGGCCAGCACAACTGTCCAAACCGCGATAGCTTCGGTCGGGCGGCTGGCACGCACCAGCGATTTTGCCAGTCCGCGCTTCAGATCAATGCGGTCGGGGTTTTCATCCGAGGATTTCTTGAAATAGGCCACCGCTTCATTCGGGTCGCCAACCGTCAACATGATGTCGCTCAGATTGGATTCGTCGATGACGTTGACGCTTTTCAGCGCGCGCTGCACTTCGGCGTCAGACTGTCGGTTCTGACAGGCTGTCAGGCCCACCGTGCCGGTCAGGCACAGGGCAAGTATTACAGGATGGCGCATTTTCGCGTCCTTTGGTCTGCTTGCTGCTCAATTTCTTATAGTTGCGACAGAAGAACGTAAGATCCCTTGCCGCGCCGCACGAGGTTCATCACTGGTTTTTCTTTTTCTTCTTCACCATATACCGAGTTTTCGGTCCGCGCGATAGCAAGGCGCAGATTTTCGCGGATCGAGTCTGTTTGGCCACTGTCCAAGGCGAAAGCTTGCTGAAACACCACGCGCGCCTCGCCTGATTTGCCGCGTTCCATCAACACCACGCCCAGATTGTTCAGGGCGGGCACAAAGCTGGGGTCGGCTTCGGTGGCGCGGCGCAAGATTTGTTCGGCCTGACCCAGCCTGCCCAATTTCAGATTGGCCGATCCGATCGCTGACAGAACGTCAACTGTCATGCCGTTCCGGGCGGCGGCGCGCAGATAGGACTTCATCGCCAGCTCATACTCGCCCGCTTCCATCAGGCGGTGACCGACCAGCAGGCCATCAACATCATCTTTGCGCGTGTCGGGGCCGGGAATGCGCGTGCCGTTGGCCCCGCCTGATGCGCCAAGGCCGCCTGTCATCGAACAGGCGGCCAAGGTGGTGCAGATCAACACGGCCGCAGCCGCACGACTTAACACAAAGATCAGCCCCCTCCGAGGGATGTGGCAATACCGTGAACCGATGGCCCGATCAGAATGATCAGCAACGGCGGTAGTGTGAACAGCATAGTGCCAAGGGTTAGCTTGGTCGGCAACTTGTTTGCCAGTTCTTCGGCTTTCATCACGCGTTTGTCACGCATTTCCGCAGAATACACCCGCAAAGCTTCGGAAATCGAGGTGCCGAAGGTGGCCGATTGCACCAAAGTGGTTACAAAAGACGATACATCGGCAATCCCGATCCGGGCGGACATATCCTTTAGCACCGCAACACGTTCTTTGCCTGCTTTCACTTCCTGCGCCACCATTTCAAATTCATCGGCCAAAGCGGGATAGCCCGCGCGACTTTCCTTGGCGATGCGGTTGATCGATTGATCCAGCGACTGGCCGGCTTCCACGCAGACCAGCATCAGATCAAGCGCATCAGGAAAGCCCTGCACGATTTCTTTTTGTCGCAGCCCAACCCGGCGGTTGACCCAATATTGCGGCAGATAATACCCTAAACCGCCCGGCCCGACGGTCGAGATAATCATAAACTGCGTCGAGACTTCTTGTTGGGCGCTGGTGATCAGCGCGTAGATCACGCCAAGCCCCAGAAACCCCAATCCCAGCGCAAACTGCGCGAAGTGGAACGTGCGCACCGCGTTTTTTGCCTTATAGCCCGCGCGCAGCAATTTCATCCGCGACGCGGTCATCGATTCAACGTCTTGCGGTTCAAGGAAGTTTGCAAACTTCTGCAGTTTGTCGCCCTTTTCGGTGTTGCGCAGATCATTGCCGCGATTGGCCGACGCGTCGGTGTTCTGGCGCAATGCTTTGACCTTATCGAACGGCTCTACGGGCTTTTTCAGCAGGAAAGGGATCATCGAAATGATCAAAACCAATCCGAGGCCGCCCAGCATAAGCAAGGGGCCAAGTGGACCAAACCAGCCAATCAGCGCGGCATTGATGGAGTCAAGAAAGCCCATGGTATCTTAAACCTTAATGTTAACCATCATACGCATGAAGATTATGTTGATGACCAGAAACACTGCCACAACCAGACAGGCCGGAACGAAAACGGGTGTATCTTTGACCTCGTCAAAGTAATCGGGCTTGATCATGTTGATCATCACCAACGCCCCGATCGGGAACATCGACAGAAACATGCCCGACCATTTTGCCTCGGCGGTGATGGCCGAGACGCGGCGGAACAGTTTGAACCGCGCCCGGATCACCTTTGCCAGACCATCCAGAATTTCGGCCAGATTGCCGCCCGACGTTTGTTGAATGGTGACGGCCACCGCTAAAAAGCGCAAATCCTGGCTGTCGACGCGTTCGGCAAAGGCCTTCAGACTGTCCGCCACGTTACGGCCATAGGCGGCCTCATCGGCGATCATGCCAAATTCTGTTCCCAACGGGTCGGCGACTTCTTTCGACACGATCCCAATCGCCGAAGAAAACGGATGCCCAACGCGCAACGACCGCACCATAAGTTCGACGGCATCGGGCAACTGCTCATCCATCAGGTCCATGCGTTTCTTGGCCTTTTTGCTGACCCACATGTACACACCGCCCACCCCCATCGCGACGGCGATCAGGGCTCGGATCGGAGTATCAACCGAAGTGCCAACGGTCAGGCCCAAAAAGGCGAACACCGTCACCAGTCCCATGATCCCGATCAGTTGCGTCGGCGTGAAGGCGATGTTTGCCCGTTGTGCCTTTCCCGCCAAAATCGAATACAGCGGAATGCCGCGCGAATTGGCGTGCTGACTGGCCTCTTTGCGCAACTGTTCCAGCACTTCTTCGCGGTTGTGGTTCTTGTCCAGCAGGGCCAAACGGCGGCTCATGCGGTTGTTCAGGCTGATGGATTTGCCAAAGACGGTAAGATAAATACCCTCGACCAAGGCCACAACGGCCACAAAAATCAGGATATAAATCAGGGGGGCTGCGCTGAGTGTCATGATATTCCTCAGACAATGGGTTCATAAATGGAAGCGGGCAGATCATAGCCCCACTGCCGGAAGCGATCTGAATAATGGCTGCGCACGCCGGTCGCGTTAAAGCGGCCAATGATTTTGCCACTGGGTTCAACACCAAGGCGTTCATAGCGGAACACCTCTTGCATCGAGATCACATCGCCTTCCATGCCGGTGATTTCGGTCACCGACACCATGCGGCGCGAGCCGTCTTGCAAACGCGACGCCTGCACGATCAGGTTCACAGCCGAGGCGATCTGGCTGCGCACGGCCTTTAGCGGCATTTCGATCCCGGCCATGGCGACCATGTTTTCCAGACGGCTGATGCCATCGCGCGCCGAGTTGGCGTGGATCGTGGTCATCGACCCATCGTGACCGGTGTTCATCGCCTGCAGCATGTCGATCACTTCTTCACCACGGGTTTCGCCCACGATGATCCGGTCTGGTCGCATCCGCAGGGCGTTGCGCAGGCAATCGCGCTGGGTCACTGCGCCTTTGCCTTCAACGTTTGGCGGACGGCTTTCCATCCGGCCCACATGCACCTGTTGCAGCTGAAGTTCGGCGGTATCTTCGATGGTCAGCACCCGTTCGGTATTGTCGATAAAAGACGACAGTGCGTTTAGCGTCGTGGTTTTACCCGACCCCGTTCCGCCCGACACAATGATGTTCAACCGGCACGACACGGCGGCCTGCAGATACAGCGCAATCTCTTCGGTAAAGGCGCCAAAGCGCACCAGATCCGGCACGCCCAGCTTTTCTTTCTTGAATTTCCGAATCGACACCAACGATCCGTCCACCGCAACCGGCGGCACCATGGCGTTGAAACGGCTGCCGTCTTGCAAACGGGCGTCAACATAGGGGTTTGATTCGTCCACCCGGCGGCCCACGGCGGACACGATCTTGTCGATGATGCGCAACAGGTGGCGTTCATCTTTGAAGGTGATGTCGGTCAGTTCCAACTTGCCGCCGCGTTCCACAAAAATGCGGTTCGGACCGTTGACCAGAATATCGTTGACCGTTTCGTCCTTAAGCAAGGGTTCCAACGGGCCAAGGCCCATCACCTCGTCATAAAGTTCCTGATTCAGGATGGCGCGGTCTTCTTTGTTCAGCGACACCGCCATTTCATCCAGCGCCTCGGCGGCGATAGACGAAATTTCAGATTTCAGATTGGCTTCAGACGCTTGTTCAAGCGCAGCCAGGTTCAGGTTGTCCAGCAGGCGCTTGTGCAGTTCTTGCTTTAGTTCTGCCAGGCGGTCTTTGCGCTTTTTCTCTTTATCCGCTGCAGCCGCCTCGGCGGGCGGGCGTGGCGTGAGGCCCGATGGCATGGGCCGCGACACCAGGCCGGGCTTGGCGGCAGAAGCTGCCGCAGGGCGCGCCGCCGGGGCTGCACTGTTGGCAGCCACGGGGGTGCCCGGTTTTGCCAAGCCTACTTCGGGTTTTTTGAAACGAGAAAACATCTTAGTCCCCAATCAGTTCAGCAACAGCTATTTCTTGGCAGCTGCTGCGACCTTGTTCAGATCAAACAGCGATTTAGCCAGTTTTTGAATCTCTTTGCGCAGCGGGTTTTTGGCGGCATTTTCACTAAGCGGCAGGCCATGGTCGTTGGCCTGAGTGATTTGCACGCCCCCGTCAGGCATCTGGATTTCAATCGTGATATCAAGGCTTTCTGCCATACGCTTGACCCGGCTTTTGGCCGAAAGGTCAGTAAACTTGGGCGCGCGGTTCAGCGCGAAGCGCAGCTTTTCATGCGGCAGGCCTTCGGCCTTCAATGCGCGGACCAACCGCAGCACGTTCTGTGCTGATCTTAGATCAAGTTCCATCAACGCAAAGTAAACATGCGCGCGGGAAAGCACGGTTTCGGTCCAGGCCACGATGGTTTTTGGCATGTCGATGATGACGAAGTCGAAATTTGCGCGCGCCATATCAATCAGGCGGCCCACATCTTCGGGGGTGACAATATCCAGCGGCAGCATGTCGGACGGGGCGGTCAGCACATGCAGCTTGTCGTTGAAGGTCAACATGGCGTGCAAAAGCATGTCGCTGTCGGCTGACGCAGTATCCGACAGCAAATCAAAAACGGCATCTTTGCGCGGCAGGTCCAGATAGGTCGCGACCGATCCATATTGGAAATCAAGGTCGATCAGACAGACGCGGGGGGCGTCGGTTTTGCTGACTGTTGCCAGCTCCCATGCCAGATTTGTGGCAAAGGTCGAAGCGCCAACGCCCCCGGCCAGACCATGCACCGGAATGACAACCGCGTCGCGGTCGCCTTTGGCCTTGAATGTCGGGTGCGGTTCTTCGTCAATTGGCGGGGCGATGGGGGCGGGGACGGCGATGGCGGCAGGTTCTGCGATGACCACGGGGGCTGTAACCGGTGCGACGTGGCTGCGAATACGTTCAATCGCCTCATGCAGCGCGCCTTCGGGCAAGGGATAGGGCACGAAATCTTCGGCACCAAGGCGCAGCAGCTGGTGCAGGGCCGTCGGGCTGACCTGATCGGCAATCAAGATCACTTTGATCGACTTTGCCTTTGCCGCGCGAATAACATCCACGATCCGCGTCAGATCGGCCTCATCTTCGCCATCAACGGCGATGGCAACAAATTGCAGCGTCGCAGATTCGGGTTGCCCAAGGAAGATCAGCGCATCCTCAAAGCCAAGATCGCCCCAACTTTCGCCCAGCTCTTGCTCCATGTCGTCGATCAGCATCTCAAAATTCTGAACGTCGCGCGAAATTGTGCAGGCCAGAATTGGTGCCGGGTCCGGCTGAAGAGTTGCCACGCTTGTCATCACCATATCGTCCTTCTCAAGACATCTCACTGCCTGCCAGCGCCCCTCGCCGCATGCGAAAGATCACAGACAAACCGGTCCCTGCGCGATGCAAATGCATCAACGACTGTTCCCATTGGGGATAAGATGCAGGCAGATATTGGCGATATTGGGGCTAAAAGATCGTTAATCTTTGATTTTTAACGAATTCAGAAACAATTTTGGAAACAAAAAGGCCCGCACATTGGCGGGCCGTCTGGTTTTATCCCCCGCTTGTCGGGTCCACCTGGGTTTTGATGGCAGTATTGCCCGGATGCGGTCTTTCGCCGGTGATGACATATTCCCGAAAGATGATGGCCGCATATTTTCCGTTCAAAACCATCGGATGGCCGTCCACAAAGCCCGACACTTCGGTGACCGTGCGGCGATTGCGTTCCTCGGGACCGTTTGTTTGCACCACGGGACGGGTTTTGCCAAAGGACGCCACCGCTTCAAGCCGTGCGCCGCCAATGCCCTGACTGATCAGATAGGCGACGGCGGCCTTGGCGCGGCGCAGGCCCAACGCCTTGTTATAGGCGTTCGACCCCACCAGATCGGTATGGCCGTAAACGCGGAACCGCACTTCGGGGAACTGCCGGATCCACTGCGCCTGATTGCGCAGGGTAGCGCGCGCCTGATCAGACAATTCCGAACTGTTGAAGGCGAAGGTGATGGTCGAGGGCACTTCGTTGGCAAAACGGGTGGCCAAAGCCTGGCTTGCCTCGATCTGCCCGGTCATCAACAGCGTGTTGTTCATGGTTGGATTGCCGAAGTTGCCCTCGTCAACCTCTGCCCCCAATTCGCTGTTGAACTTGGTCGTGTCGCAAGAGGCAAGGGCCAGTAAGGCAACGCCCGCCAGAATATGTATGGACCGCATCTGCATCAGATCACTCCATCACATAGCCATAAGAGCCGCTGAAATCTTGCCGCGCCACTTCGCCTGCGGGGCCCTTCTGCGACCCGGCAACTTTGCCAAACAAGAACAGCTCTTTTTCGGTCGGAATGCGCACGCGGTCGGTTGGCAGGGCCAAAGCCTCACCTCGGGTGGGCGAAACCAGATGCGGCGTGACGATGATCACCAGTTCTGATTGCGCGCGCTGATAATCGGTTGACCGGAACAGCGCGCCGATGATCGGAATATCGCCCAGCCATGGCACCTGACCGTTCAGATCGCGGAAATCGTCTTGTAGCAGGCCCGCGATGGCAAAGCTTTCGCCGTCGCGCATTTCCACAGTGGTCGACGTTTCGCGCCGCTTGAACGCATTCAAGGTAAAGCCGCCGGATTGCAGCGTGACTGTGGTGTCGATTGACGACACTGCCGCGTTGATCGTCAGGTTGATGATATCTTCGTCAACCACCACGGGGGTAAAGTTCAGCTCAACCCCGAAAGGTTTGTATTGCACTGTGATGGTGCCATCACCCGCCGATATTGGAATCGGATATTCGCCGCCCGCCAGAAACTTGGCCTCTTGTCCCGACAGCGCCGTCAGGTTTGGTTCGGCCAACGTGCGCACCACGCCTTTGGATTCCAGCGCTTCCAGCAGCACTGCAAATTCAAGCGAGCCTGCGGTAAACCCAAGGGCCGCGCGACCTGCTGCCTCATTGGTACTGGTGATGGTGCCGCCGTTCAGCAGGCTGGTCAGTTTTGCCTGATCGCCCAAAACGCCGGTGCCCGCGATAATGCCGGCATTGGTGCCGCCGGAAACACCCAAGGACGCCGACAGGCTTTTCGATACCGACCGCTGCATTTCGGCAAAGCGCACTTTCAGCATCACTTGCTGGGTGCCGCCCACGCTCATCAAATTCGACACCCGTTCGGGGGCATACCGTTCGGCCAGATCAAGGGCGCGGTCCAGCTTGGCCGTGGATGACACTGTGCCAGACAGCACGATGCCATCATTGGCGGTGCGCACTTCGATAGATTCACCGGGCAGGATTTGACGCAGACGCTCTTTGAATTCGGCGATATCGGGTTGAACCTGCACTTCGACGTTTGAAATCAGTTTTCCGTCCGGTGCCAGCAGCGTCATCGTGGTGCGGCCGGGCGTCTTGCCCAACACATAAACCGACTTGTCTGTCAGCGTGGAGATATCGGCAATCCCGGGATTGGCGATAGAAATTTCACCAAAGGCAATATCGCTTTCAACGACGACCGCACGGTTCATCGGAACGATAAGCGGCGCGGAAACAGAGCCTTCCAACACCCGAAGTGTCTGCGCTTGCAGCGGATTGAGCGCTGTCGATGCCAAGGCGGCACCCAGCATCCCCGCCGCAAAAAGTTGTCGCATATTCATGTGACCTGCCCTTTCGATCACGCCTCTGGTCGGGTCTTGACAGCCCGCTCCAAGTCCCAAGATGCCCCAGAAGCCAATTTTAAGCAAGAATCAAAAGCTTAAAGGCCATTCCTTATGTGGATAACGTGCAACAGCCTGCTAGCATTCGCGGTAAGCAAAGAGCGCAGCCACCAGATACAGTGACCACGCCCGATCTGATTGTTGGCCTAAAGCGTGTTGCCGTCAACGGAATGCACCCCATTAACGGCAACACGCACCATTCCCAGTCTCAGTTTGTCTTGGGTTGCCGCCAATCTGAAACAGATTGGCGGCAACCCGCTTTAGTTGGTGCAGGGGATCGGCACTTCGATCACGTCTGCCCCTTTGCGGGTGCGGATTGTACAGGTTTTCACCGCTTCGGCCACAGCGATGGGCGCCTGGGCTTCGATGCCCAGCAACTGTGCGCTGTTCACTTCGATCTTGCCGCTTGCCACGTCATCGCCGGTGCCGACCAATGCCATCACCAGGCGGCCGGTTGCCTGGGCTTGGGCCAGTCGCGCCACCTGTTCTGGCGTTGCGGCAACGGTCATGGTGCGGCTTTGGATCGCGGCATCTGACACACCGCCATCAACGCTGCGGTCGGTAGCGATAATCTTCATGGCACTTTCAATCAACCGCGTTGTGTCGCCCAGTGTGCCTTCGATGGCCCCCGTCCAATACAGGTCAACCCGGTCACCGGTTTGCAAGAAATCGGCGGCCTCGACCTTGATCGCAAAGGCCCGCATGCCTTGTTCAATCGCGCCGTTCAGGCCGGCCTGTTCGCCGGGTTCGGTGATCTTGACGGCCAATAAGGGTTCAAACTTTTCCATCTGCCGGACCACATAGCGCGGCTCTTGGTTGTCTTCGGGAAACAGCACCGCCATATCCACAAACGCGCCGTCCGGCATCGCGTTTTTGGGCCAATAGCTCAGCTGGACATCCTCTTTGGCGATTTTATCGCCGTAGTTCTTGGGTTTGTTCACCACGAACACTTCGACCAACCCACCGGTTTTCTGGCGGATCAGCTTTTCGGTCTGAACCGCAGCTTCTTGCTTTGAAAGATATCCCTTAGCCAGGTAAACAGCCGCCCCGGCAAGCGCCAGACCTGCCATCAGGACCAATCCAAATATCATACGCATCGTCTTTTCCCCTTTCCCAAACCTCGCGCCTGCACCGATACTGGCAGCAAGGCATTAATGTCGTCAGTTGTTGCCGTAACCCACTGGAACACCGCCGATGTATTCGGCAATGTCTTTGGCAGAATTGTCGGTGCTGTAGGCAATTGGCATTAGCACCACCAAGCCAAGGCCAACGATCGCTGCGGTCAACACGACCCAATCTACCGTCACCGCTCCGTCTTCAGTGGCGAAAAACCGTGCCATCGTACCGTTCATTTTTTCGTCCCTAATCTTAATCAGAGCGCATGATACCTGCGCTCCCTGTTCCAGCCCTTGCTGCCAAAAACTCGCACTCCTTTGTGGCTAAAATCGGCAATTCCCACGATGAGAATAAGGTCATTTTGAGACAGCGCTTTGAAAATGAAAAAGGCCGCGTCCCATCCCGGACGCGGCCTTTACTGTCGTCAGGTGACGTCCGTGACAAGATTAGGGGGCGCTGACGTAGCCTACAGTGCCGTTCGTCAAATCAGCAGCAATGTTGGTGCTCAAGTCTTCGACGCCTGCACCAACGGTTTGCATCACAACCAGGCCCAAACCAACGATGGCTGCGGTCAGAACGACCCAGTCAACGGTTACTGCGCCGGCTTCGTCGTTTGCGAATGCTTTGAAGATGTTCAACAGTTTCATTGTGGTTCCCTTTCAAGGAGATGCTTTCGGTTTTATAACCGCCCCGACCCCTTTTTTGGCTGCGACCTCTGTTTCGCATCCGGTGCCGTTCGGTATGTCCTCATATGCACCTTTGATCGTGGCCCCAGTTGGGTCAGATTGCGGCATTTTCAGAGCGATGCAAAAAAGTTGAAAAAACTTGCTAACATATTGAGAGTAAACGAAACAAAAATTTCTTTCGGTGGCAATCAGGGGTTGCAGACCGTTGCTTTTGCGCCGAATCTGGCAAAAATGCCTTTATTTTTGTGGGTTTGCGTGGATTGCACGCGCCATATCTGTCACGTTGATCCCAACGATAACAAAAACAGGCGGCATCTTTGGGGATGCATCGGGCATTTGACGGGTTGGTGATGATTCTATGCTGTCTGCTGCCGGTGATGGCAGCGGCGCAAGAGGCTGTTGTTGCCAATGAATTCACCTTCAAGCGGGTCAAGGTCGGGGGCGGACTGCCCGGCAAGCGGATCACTGTTCAAATCGATCCTGCCGAACAAGCCCGGCTTTTGGCGGCGTTGCCCGTGGTGGAACCGCGCCAGAAGCCATCGGCCGATGGCGCCGTCGGCCCGGTTGTGCCTGCAGCCCCGGCGGGGGCCAAATACGATTGGTTTTGGGAAACGGTGCCCACGCAGCAAGATCAGGTGGCCGGGCGGTTCCCGCTGGCGCTGGCGACGCTGTCATTGGGGCCGGGCGGCGCATCGGTTGCTGCGCCGCGCCTGCAAGGCATGCAGGAGCTGGCCAAAACCTATGGCACTGAGATTTTGAAAGCCACCATCAACACCAATGTGTCGCCCGCGCTGGTGCTGGCGGTGATTGGCATCGAAAGTGCGGGCAACACCGATGCGGTCAGCTCGGCTGGCGCGCAGGGTCTGATGCAGCTGATCCCGGCCACCGCCACGCGGTTCGGGGTAAGCGATGCGACGGACCCGGCGCAAAACATCAAAGGCGGCGTGGCCTATCTGAACTGGCTGATGGACACGTTCGACAGCGATCCCTTGATGGTTCTGGCTGCCTATAATGCGGGCGAAGGGGCGGTGACGGCCAATTCCGGCGTGCCACCCTATGCGGAGACGCGCGATTATGTGCCCAAAGTGCTGGCGGCTTGGGTCGTGGCCCAAGGCCTGTGCCTGACCCCGCCAGAACTGGTGACTGATCCTTGTGTGTTCAAGGTGATCGCGTCGGGCGGTTGAGAGGGAAAATTCTTAGAGCGGGTTGCAGCCAATCTGATTCAGATTGGCTGCAACCCAAGACAAACCGAGATTGGGAATGTTGCGTGTTGCTTTCAAGGGGGTGAACCCGATTGAAAGCAACACGCTTTAGCTAAGAATTCTGAAGGCAAGGGGGCGCTGCCCCCCTCGTGCGTGCCGCACTTACCCCCCGAGGTATTTGGGCCAAAGTGAAAGGGTCAGGGCAGGATATGTGCATCGGTTGCGGCGCGAAGGTCTGCTTCGGTGACACCATCCGCACATTCGATCAGTCTCAGCCCACCCGGAACCACATCCAACACGCCCAGATTGGTGATGATCCGGTTGACCACCGCCTGACCGGTCAGCGGCAGAGTGCAGGATTTCAGCACTTTGGATTCGCCGTGTTTGCTGGTGTGATCCATTACTACCACGACGCGGCCCACGCCAGCGACCAGATCCATCGCCCCGCCCATGCCCTTGACCAGTTTGCCGGGGATCATCCAGTTGGCCAGATCGCCGGTCTGCGACACTTCCATAGCACCTAGGATCGCCATGGCAATCTTGCCGCCGCGGATCATCGCGAAGGATTGCGCAGAATCAAAATACGCGGTTTGCGGCAATTCGGTTATGGTTTGCTTGCCCGCATTGATCAGATCGGCGTCTTCCATCCCGGCAAAGGGGAATGGCCCCATCCCCAGCATGCCGTTTTCCGATTGCAGGGTCACTTCGACGCCTTTGGGGATGTAATTGGCCACCAGCGTGGGAATGCCGATGCCAAGGTTCACATACCAGCCATCTTGCAGTTCCAGCCCGGCGCGCTGCGCCATTTGGTTGCGATCCCACATTACAGGGTTTCCTTCTGCCGGACAGTCCGGTTTTCGATGCGTTTTTCGTGGCTACCCTGCACGATGCGGTGCACATAGATGCCGGGCAGGTGGATGCCATCGGGATCAAGCGCACCCAGAGGCACGATTTCCTCGACCTCGGCCACGCAGATTTTGCCGGATGTGGCGGCAGGCGGGTTGAAATTGCGCGCGGTTTTGCGGAACACCAGATTGCCCGAGGGATCGGCTTTCCACGCTTTGACAATCGCCAGATCGGCAACGATGCCCGTCTCCAGAATATAGGTCTGACCGTTGAAATCCTTGTGGTCCTTGCCCTCGGCGATCACCGTGCCCACGCCGGTGCGGGTGTAAAAGCCGGCAATCCCCGCGCCCCCCGCCCGCAGACGTTCGGCCAAAGTGCCTTGCGGGTTGAATTCCAACTCCAACTCGCCCGACAGGAACTGCCGCATGAATTCGGCGTTCTCGCCGACATAAGACGAGATCATCTTTTTAACCTGCCGGGTTTCCAGCAACTGCCCCAGTCCAAAGCCATCGACGCCCGCGTTGTTGGACGCCACGGTCAGGTTTTTCGTACCCGCGTCGCGAATGCCCGCAATCAGCAGTTCGGGGATGCCGCACAGCCCAAACCCACCCGAGGCGATCAGCATGCCGTCAAACAACAGCCCCTCAAGAGCGGCCTTGGCATCGGGATAGATTTTTTTCATTGGCCATCCTTGAGAAGTAGAAATGAATGGCCCCTGTGTGGCAAAGCGGTTGCACCGAGTCAATCGCTGCAGCGCGGCGTAAGAGGTGATTTCCACTGGCATGGGTGTTGATCCACCACCCGGCGCTTTCAGCATGGCGTCCACCGTGCACGCTTTATTTGAAGGTGAAGTCCTTCATAAAAACAATCAATTTCCATGATTAGGCCACTTTTGGAAACCATCTGACGACAGAGCGTTGCAACACCCCAGTCGTGTTGCAGCTTTGCGCATCGTCCGCCTTTGCTTGTGGGGCGAGGTTCACCATCGCCTTTGGGCCAGAACATGCAGGATCAAACTGTGGATTATTCGGCCATCCTTATCCTTGCGTGCGTGTTCATTCCGCTGGAACGGCTTTTGCCATTGCATGCGGATCAGGGCACCCTTCGCCGCAACTGGGCAAACGACCTGTTCTATCTTCTGTTTAATGGATTTGTCGTGCGGGCCGGCTCAACAATCTTGTTCGGTTCGGTGATCGCGGTCTATCGAAGCTATGTTTCTGCTGCAGAGACTGAATGGATCTCGGCGCAACCGATTTGGCTGCAGACCGTTGCTGTCATTGTGATTGCCGACATCGGTTATTACATTGCGCACCGCAGTTCTCATGCCATTCCGTTCTTGTGGAAATTCCATTCTGTCCATCACAGCATCGAGGAAATGGATTGGCTTGCCACGCACAGAGTGCATCCGGTTGACCAAATTCTGTCCAATGCAATGTCTTTGCTGCCGATTTATTTTCTCGGTTTCTCACCTGCCGCCATCGCGATCTACCTCGCAATCTATCAGGCGCAGGCGTTGCTTGTGCATTCAAATCTACGCGTAACCTTTGGACCGCTGAAATATGTGTTCGCTTCGCCAGAGTATCACCATTGGCACCATGCCAACCAACCCGAAGCCTATGACCGCAATTTTGCAGCCCAACTGTCGATCATTGATGTTGTTGCCAACACAATGTTCATGCCCAAACACAAACCTCAGAAGTATGGCCTGACCGAACACATGCCAGTTTTTTACCACCAGCAGCTTCTTTACCCGCTCAAGTCCATTCTGCAGGCATGGACAAGCACCAAAAGTCAAAAAGGAAAATCCCATGAACAAAACACTTGAAGACAGTCTTGGTAAGTTGGCGATGCTGTTGGTGTTTGGCTATCTTGCCTATAAACAGACCCTTTCCGTTGCTGTCATTATCGCACGCCGTGCCGATGTTCCGATGTGGCAGTTGACGGTCATCTCGATGATCGTCAGCACGATTTTCCTGTTCTTGATCCTGTATTTCACCATGACACGACTGCCGCTTAAAAACGCTGCCAGTGGTGTCGAGCCGCGCATTACCGCAATTTCCGGCACTTTTGCGATGATGTTACTTGTTGTGCTTCCTGCTGGAATGATCAGTGCCGAGCTGCGTTTGGTATCAACGGTTTTGATTATTGTCGGTACGATCTTGTCGGTTTATTGCATCCGCCAGCTTGGCAGGTCCTTCTCTATTATGGCGTCCGCTCGCGAACTGGTGACCGCAGGTCCTTACAAAATTATCCGTCACCCACTTTATGGTGCAGAGCTGATCACGATCCTGGGTGTTGTGATCGGACACTGGTCGCCCGCGGCTGCAAGTCTCGGTTCAGTTTGGGTCGCTCTGCAGATTCGCCGTGCACAAAACGAAGAGCGCGTCTTGCGTGAAAGTTTCCCGGAATATGGCGATTACGCGCGCCGCGTTCCGATGTTGCTGCCGGGCTTTATGCTGCCAGGGTTTGGTCGCGCCTAAACGTGGGATTGGCCTGCGTCAGCCTTTGTGAGGGCCAGGACTGCTTGGAGACAAGTCTCTGTTTAAATTGTCAGCCTTGGCCCAATTGCCGATGCCGCATATCTGCAGTAAACCACGCACAGGCTGACTCACTGCCCGCGTGGTGAAATGGTAGACACATGAGACTTAAAATCTCCCGATCGTAAGGTCGTGCCGGTTCAAGTCCGGCCGCGGGCACCAAACAACCCTCTGTTTAGAATACTTCTTTCACCGCCTCCATCGCCACATAGGTCGAGGTGCTGGCGACATGCGGCAGGGCGGAAATGCGTTCGGCCAGCACGCGGCGGTACTCTTGAATGCCGCTGGTGCGCACCTTCAGCAGATAGTCAAAGCGGCTGGCGATCATGTGGCATTGCGCCACTTCGGGGATCAGCAGGGCGGCTTTGTTGAAGGCCTGCAGCGCTGCCTCACGGGTATCCGACAACCGCACCTCGACAAAGGCCACATGCGCCAGACCCATCAGATCGGGGTTCAGGGCGGCGCGATAGCCCGTGATCACACCTGCATCTTCCAGCCGTTTCATCCGGGCTTGGGTTGGCGATTTTGACAATCCGATGCGGCGGGCCAGTTCGGTGGCGGTGATGCGGCCTTCGGCGGCAAGCACCCGCAGGATGGCATGATCAAACCGGTCAAGGTCAATCTGGTCATTTGGCATGGAATTTCTCCGGATTTCTGATCTTATTGGCTGAATTCAGGGATATCTTCAGGACAACAGCCTGTCAAACACGCGCTATCATAGCGCAAATGACAGGAGTCTGCTTATGCCCCGCCCGACCCCCGAAAGCTGGACTGTGATCGAATGTGAAAGTCTGTCGGATGAGGCGGTTTTGCTGAAATCGCTGATCACGCAGGCGGGGCTGGATGCGTCGGCCCGGGCGCGGATCACCCATGCCGGGGCAGATTTGGTGAAGCGCATCCGGGCCTCGGTCAAGCCGGGGTTGATGGAGGTTTTCCTGGCCGAATACGGCCTTTCGACCGATGAAGGCGTGGCCTTGATGTGTCTGGCCGAAGCGCTGTTACGGGTGCCCGATGCACAAACCATGGACGCTCTGATTGAAGACAAGATCGCGCCATCCGATTGGGGCCGGCATCTGGGCAAATCGGCCTCGTCTTTGGTCAACGCATCCACCTGGGCGCTGATGCTGACGGGCCGCGTGCTGGATGACAGCGATATGGGCGTGGTGGGGCATCTGAAGGCGGCGGTCAAACGGCTGGGCGAGCCGGTGATCCGCACCGCCGTGACGCGGGCGATGAAGGAGATGGGGCGCAATTTCGTGCTGGGCGAAACGATTGATAAGGCAATGAAACGCGCCCGCGAGTTAGAGGCGCAGGGCTATACCTACAGCTATGATATGCTGGGCGAGGCGGCACGGACCGAGGCCGACGCGCGGCGCTATCATCTGTCGTATTCGGCGGCGATCACCTCAATTGCGGCGGCGGCAACCAAAGGCGATATCCGCGCCAATCCCGGCATCTCGGTAAAACTGTCGGCGCTGCATCCGCGCTATGAGGTGGCCAAACGCGCCCGTGTGATGGCCGAACTGGTGCCGCGGGTGCGGGCGCTGGCGGGGTTGGCGCGGGCGGCGGGGCTTGGCTTTAACATTGACGCCGAAGAAGCCGACCGACTTGCGCTGTCTTGTGAAGTGATCGAGGCGGTGCTGTCTGATCCATCGCTGGCGGGGTGGGACGGCTTTGGCGTGGTGGTGCAGGCCTATGGGCGGCGCGCAGGGGCAGTGATCGACTGGCTTTATGCGCTGTCGGTCAAGTTGGATCGCAAGATTATGGTCCGGCTGGTCAAAGGGGCCTATTGGGACGCCGAGGTGAAACGCGCGCAAGTGTTGGGGTTACCCTCATTCCCGGTGTTCACCCGCAAGCAATCCACCGATGTGTCCTACATCGCCCATGCGCGTAAGTTGTTGGGCATGACCGACCGGATTTATCCGCAATTTGCCACCCATAACGCGCATACCGTCGCGGCTATTCTGGATATGGCGCAGGACAAAACCGCGTTTGAATTCCAGCGCTTGCATGGCATGGGCGAACGTTTGCATGACATCGTGCTGCAGGGTCACGCCACCCGCTGCCGGATTTATGCCCCCGTCGGGGCACACCGCGATTTGCTGGCCTACCTTGTGCGTCGGTTGCTGGAAAACGGCGCGAATTCGTCTTTCGTCAACCAGATCGTCAATGAAGAGGTGTCGCCCGAGGCGGTGGCCGCCTGTCCGTTGACGGCGGTTGAAGCGATGGCTTCGGTGGTCAGCCCGGTGATCGCCACAGCGCCCCGGCTGTTTGGCGCACGGGAAAATTCGCGCGGCTGGGATTTGACCGATGCGCAAGATTTGCGGAGGATAGAGGCGGCGCGGTTGCCTTTTGCCACCACACAGTTTGCGGCGGTTCCCATGATTGCGGGGGATATGCGGGGCGGGGCTGTGGTTGATCTGCGCAACCCGGCGACCGGGGCGGGTGTCGGGCAGGTCATTCCCGCGTCTTTGGCGGATGTGGATACGGCGATATCGGCGGCGCAGATCTGGGCCGCACCCGCCAGCGAACGCGCGGCAGTGTTGCGCCGGGCGGCGGATTTGTATCAGGCTGACTTTGGCAAAATCTTTGCCATTCTGGCGCGTGAGGCGGGCAAGACCCAGGCCGATGCAGTGGCAGAGCTGCGCGAAGCGGTGGATTTTCTGCGCTATTACGCCGATGCGGCGGTGGGGCTGACAAATTCTGCGCGCGGCGTGATCGCCTGCATCAGCCCGTGGAACTTTCCGCTGGCGATCTTTTCGGGCCAGATCGGGGCGGCACTGGCTGCGGGCAATGCGGTGATTGCCAAACCTGCCGAACAAACCCCGCTGATTGCGGCTTTGGCAGTCGATTTGCTGCACCGCGCGGGTGTGCCGGTAACCGTACTGCAACTGTTGCCCGGTGATGGCGCGGTGGGGGCGGCGATCACGCGGGATGCGCGGGTTGCGGGCGTGGCCTTTACCGGATCAACCGCCACGGCGCTGCTGATCCGCAAATCCATGGCAGAACATCTTGATCCGACCGCCCCGTTGATTGCCGAAACCGGTGGCCTGAACGCGATGCTGGTCGACAGCACAGCGCTGCCCGAACAAGCGGTGCGCGATATTCTGGCCGCCAGCTTTCAATCCGCGGGCCAACGCTGTTCGGCGCTGCGCTGTTTGTATGTGCAGGAAGATGTCGCCCATACCGTGCAAGAGATGCTGTTTGGCGCGATGGATGAACTGGCGCTGGGCGATCCGTGGGATCTGGCCACCGATGTGGGGCCGGTGATTGACGCAGGCGCGCAACAAGGCATTCAGGACTATATTGCAGCGGCGCGCAGTCAGGGCCGGGTGATGAAAGAGCTGCCCGCGCCGATGCACAGCACGTTTGTTGGCCCCACGGTGATCCGGGTGACGGGCATTGAACAGATGCCGCGTGAAATCTTTGGCCCGGTGCTGCATATCGCCACCTTTGCCGCAGGACAGGTCGATGCGGTAATAGATGCGGTGAATGCCACCGGGTACGGGCTTACGTTTGGCCTGCATACCCGGATTGATGACCGGGTGCAGCGGGTGATCGAACGGCTGCAAGTGGGCAACACCTACGTCAACCGCAACCAGATCGGCGCGGTTGTGGGCAGCCAACCTTTTGGCGGTGAGGGGCTTTCGGGCACAGGCCCCAAGGCGGGCGGGCCAGACTATGTGGCGCGGTTTACCCTGCAAGCTGCCCCTGTGGCGGGTGTGGATGATAAGGTGGCGTCCGAAGCTGACGTGGCCGCACAGCTGCGGCAAAATATCCCCGTGGCGCAGGCCCCCCATGCACTGGTGCTGCCCGGACCCACAGGCGAATCGAACCGCCTGACTGCCACTCCGCGCCCGCCCGTTTTGTGCCTTGGCCCCTCCGCCGCAAGCGCGCTGGCTCAGGCTCAGGCCATTCGTGCCCTCGGGGGCCGCGCGGTTGAGGCCAGCGGTTTGGCCCCCGACGCTTTGGCGCGGCTGACCGGATTCTCGGGTGTGATGTGGTGGGGCGATGCTGCAGGGGGCCGCCTGCGCGCGCGCATACTGGCAGACCGCTCCGGCCCCATCCTGCCGCTGATCGGCGGGATGCCCGATCTGGCGCATGCCATGCTGGAACGCCATGTTTGCATCGACACCACTGCATCAGGCGGCAATGCGCAATTGCTGGCCGAGGTGGGGGCCGCTTGACGAGGCGGCGCGGATCGGGAAAGCTGCGGCATGTTTCCGATCCGAGATCATAACCCGTCAGGCGGCACGCCCTTTGTCACTTATGCCCTGATTGCGGTGAACATCGCGGTGTTTTTGGCCTATTGGCTGACGTTGCAAACCGAAGACCAGCTGAACCAGTTCTTTTATGACTGGGGTCTGGTGCCGGATCGGTTGCTGGCGGGCTACAGCCCGGCCACCGCCATCACCCATATGTTCTTGCATGGCGGCTGGATGCATCTGGCAGGCAACATGCTGTTTTTGTGGATATTTGGCGACAATCTGGAAGATGAGCTGGGTCATGTTGGCTTTGCGCTGTTCTATCTGGCCAGCGGCTTTGCTGCCGCCGGGTTGCAAGTGGCGGCGGATGTCACATCCGGCGTGCCAATGATCGGGGCATCAGGCGCGATTGCCGGGGTGCTGGGTGGGTATCTGGTGCTGTTCCCCCGCGCCCGCGTTGATGTGCTGTTTATCTTCGTGATTTTCTTTCGGATATTCGCGATCCCGGCCTGGGTGGTCTTGGGCGTGTGGTTTGGCATTCAGCTCTTCAACGGGGTCAATGCATCGGCAGACGGCGTGGCCTATCTGGCCCATGTCGGCGGGTTTATCGGCGGCGCGGTGCTGATCCTGCCCGCCTTGCTGCGGCGCGGTGGATTTGCGTTCTGGGCCCGCACCGCAGGGCATCCACCGCACCCGGCTGCAGACTATAAGGTCAGCAAATCCAGCATTCCAAGGGTGGGGCGGCGATGAAAGGCAGCTGTCATTGTGGCGCTGTGGTGCTGGAGGTGACGCTGTCAGGCGGTCTGGCAACCGCGCGGCGCTGCGATTGTTCCTATTGCGCCAAGCGCGGCGCGATTGCGGTGACGGCCCCGTTGGACGGCGTGATTGTGCTGCTGGGTCGAGACAATCTGACGCTGTATCAATGGGGTACGAAGACGGCAAAGCATTGGTTTTGCAAGACCTGCGGCATTTATACCCATCATCAACGCAGGTCTAACCCCAATGAATATGGGGTGAATGTGGCGATTTTGGATGGCGTCAATCCCCGCGATCTGGGCGAAGTGCCGTGGACCGATGGCATCAACCATCCGTCCGATGTGAAACCGGGATAAGAAGAATTTTCTCGCTTCAGGCGTTGCGGATCATTTTGCTGAATTGGGCAAACAGCGGGTCGTTGGAACAAAGCACCGCGCCTTTTTCCAAAATATCATCACCCTCGCGCACCGCTTGCACCATGCCGCCCGCCTCTTTCACCAGCAAAATGCCAGCCGCGATATCCCAAGCCTGCAATTCGCGTTCCCAATAGCCGTCAAAACGTCCCGCCGCGACATAGGCCAGATCAAGCGATGCCGCCCCCCAACGCCGCACGCCTGCACAAGCAGGCATCAGCCGCGCCAGATCGGCCAGCATCACGGGCAAGGTCTTTTTGGCCCCAAATGGCACGCCGGTGGCAAACACCGCCTCGTGCATCTGACGGCGGCCTGACACGCGCAGGCGGCGTTCGTTCATCCAGGCCCCAGCGCCTTTTTCGGCCCAGAACATTTCATCCTTGGCGGCATCGAACACCACGGCCGAGACGATCTCGCCCTTATGTTCCAGTGCAATCGACACTGCCCAATGCGGCATGCCGTGCAGAAAATTCGTGGTGCCATCCAGCGGATCAACGATCCAGCGGCGGGTGGGGTCGGCACCTGCTTCGGGCGCGGATTCCTCGCCCAGCCAGCCATAGGTGGGCCGCGCGCCCATCAGATCTTCCTTGATCATCCGTTCTGCTTCGCGGTCGGCTTTGGAGACGAAATCGCCGGGGCCTTTGGTCGAGACTTGCAGGTTTTCCACCTCGCGGAAGTCTTTCACCAGGCTTTTGCCCGCGCGGCGCGCCGCTTTCAGCATCAAGTTCAGATTGGCGCTGCCCTGCATCGCAAAACTCCGGTGGGTTCAAGGGGCGGGGCATACAGGGGTTGGCCGGAGATGGGAAGGGGTGGCGGGGCATCTTCGAAACCGTCTGATGAAGCTTGCAGCGCAAGGTTCATCGGTTTCGTTGCCCAAAAGGCCAAGGGCCGTTGGGTAAGGGCGGTTGGGCTGAGAGCGTTGCCCGAAAATCTGTCCGCGCCAGCCGGGGCAGGCAGGCGCGGACAGATTTGACGCGTGTCAAATCAGTCAAGAAAAGCAAAAGTTTGAGTCGTAAGGCCAAGTCAAAACTTGGCGACGAGGGTCATCCCCCCTTCATCTCCGCCGCAAAGAACGCCTCGGGATCCTCTACCTCGACCAACTTCCTGCCAACAATCTGCCAGAACCGATTGCCCACAACCCGCACAAAACTGCGGTCGTGGCTGACCAGCAAACAGGTGGCCCCTTGGGTCAGCAATTCCTGCTCCAGCGCCTCTTGGCCTTCGATATCCAGATGGTTGGTAGGTTCGTCCAGCAGATAGAAATTCGGGTTCGACAGCCGCAACACCAGCATCGCCAACCGCGCCTTTTGCCCGCCCGACAGTTTGGCGATTGGTTTTTCCTGCCAATCCGGTTTGATCCCCACACCCGACAGCAGCCCCCGCGCGGTTTGATCAATCGTATGCTGCGTGATCAGCGCGAACGGCGTCAGCGCATCGGGCAGTTGTGCCAGCATCTGATCAGAATGACCCAAAGCCAGCGTGCTGGCAGATTTAATCGCCGCCGTTGGGGCGGCAATCGCGCGCAGGATTGCGCCTATCATCTGCGATTTGCCCGCGCCATTGCGGCCCAAAATCACCACGCGGTCGCCGCGTTCGATCCATTTCTGCCCGGTTGAAAACAGCGCCCGCCCGTCCGGCGTGGTAATCGTCGCATCGTTCAGGGTGATCAGCGCCTTTGCGTGGGTGCCGGAATTGGCCAGTTTGATTGCGCCAGCCGATCCTTCGCGGTGCGCGGGACGGGCGCTGGCCTCGATCTTATCGGCGCGATTTTTCAGCTGTTTGGTCTTGGTGATCAGCAGGTCAGACCCCGAATTAATCCCGATATTCTTCAGCTTGGCGGCCTGACGGCGCAGTTGATCGGCCTTGTTGAGATCATTTTTAAACCGCCGCTCATCTGCCTCATCTGCCTGCACCAAGGCCGCTTTGGCCCGGCTGTAGGGCAGGGCAAACATCCGGCTGTTGTCTGCCCGCAAGAACAGACTGCGCGTGGTGGATTGATCCAGAAACGCCCGGTCATGGCTGGTGGTGATCACCGCCACATCGCGGGGCAGGGCATCCAGCCACGCCTGCAACTGGCCGATGCGCGAAAGATCAAGGTGGTTGGTGGGTTCGTCCAGCAGATAGATATCGGGGGCAGTGATGGCCACCCGGGCCAGCAACGCCGTGCGCTGCCAACCGCCCGACAGATCAGACAGCAGCGTGTCACGAAACGCCTCGGGCACCGACAGATCATCGAGCACAATATCGGCGCGCCAGCTTTCCGCGTCGGCCTCATCTGCGGGCAGGGCCGCCAGCACAGCAGCCCGGAACGATTGCGGCAACAGGGCCGGCGGCACATCCTGATCAACCAGACCAATCGTCAGCCCGCGCGCGCGGGTGATATCGCCCGAGTTGGGTTCCAAAGCGCCCGCCAGACAGCGCAGCAGCGATGATTTTCCGCGCCCGTTGGCGGCGATAAGACCGATGCGGTCGCCTGCGGTGACAGTAAAACTAAGATCACGAAACAGCGATACGCCAAGCGTCAGCGACAGGGATTTAACGGCAAGGATGCTCATATTGTTTGTCCGATATCACAAAAATGCGGCGCATTTGCACCGGGATCGGGCGGACCAAAAAGCGGATTGGTCAGCCCCGCAAAAACTGCGGGGCGGCAACAGGGCCATAGGTTGACGATTGGCTGAATTTGACTGTCATTTGAAAAAGTTAAGGTCGAATTGGCGGGAAATCAACCGCAGAGTATCAGCCCGGGCTGACAAAAACAGAATTGAAGGCGTCATTTCAACGACGCGGCGCTTTGAAACCGGCTGATGGGCCTTGCAGTGCAAGGTCCATCGGTTTCGTTGCCCACAAGGCCAAGGGCCCATGGGCAGGCAGGCGCGGGCAGATTTAACGCGTGTTAAATCTGCCAAAAAACATGCCGATAGTCTCATGCAACCATGGTCCTGACGCTATCTCTTAGCCCTATGGTTTTTATCCTCACGCCGATCACCAAACAGCCGCCGGCTTTCCAGATGTTCGCGTTGTGCGCGGTAGAAACTCATCAGAAATTCGCCGCGTTCAGATGGCAGCACTGGGTCAACATAGTCGATTTTCCTGATAATCGCCTCGGTCACCTTGGCCAGTTCGGTCTGATAGGTCGGCGATTTGCCCGGATCGCGCAGGATGCTTTCCAGCATCTGCAGCTCATACCGGCCATAGAAATCCAAATGCATCGGCAAGAACGTAAATCGCTGAACATTCACCCCGCGCGCTGTCGCAAGGTCTGGCAGCAGCACCGATTTGGGCTGTTCCACCACGATGGTGCCCGCAATCATGTCGCCCAATCGCTGCCGTTTGCGGTTGAAGAACGGCAGCGCAATCACCCCCAGCACCCAAACAAGGGTGATCAGCGTCATCACCCAATCGCCCGTGCTGCCCGACATCAACAAACTGATCGGCGTGAAAACCTCGGCCTCTTTCATCAGATTGCGCGCGGTCACCTGATGCGGGGTCAGGCGGCGGCCATTGGCAGCGATGACGCGGATTTTCACGATCCGCTTGCCAAGCGTGCGGCCATTCCAGACCAGTTCGGACAAGATGTAATAGGGCACCCGGATCAGAAAGATCAACAGCACAAACAGCGTGATAAAGGCGGTGCCGGGCAGGATATCGACCCAGAGCAAAAACAACAGCAACGCCAGCAAGCCACCATAAGTGATCAACAAATCCAGAAATTGCGCA
>JAYUHO010000058.1:0-6564 GCA_043766915.1 Cypionkella sp. | reverse complement strand
CCAAGCGCATCCCCTATCACGTGGCGATGGATTTGCTGCTGACCGGGCGGTGGTTTGACGCGGATGAGGCGCTGCGCTGGGGGATTGTGAAAGAGATTTGCGCGCCCGAACACCTGCTGGCCAAGGCGTGGGATTTGGCGCGTTTGCTGGAGGCAGGACCGCCCTTGGTTTATGCGGCGATCAAGGAAGTCGTGCGCGAGGCGGAAAACATGGCGTTTCAAGACGCGATGAGCCGGATCGGCAAGCGGCAGTTTATGACGGTGGACCGGCTGTATTCATCCGAGGATCAGCTGGAGGGCGCGAAAGCTTTCGCCGAAAAGCGCGAGCCGGTTTGGAAGGGCAAATAGGGATTGGTTTGGATAGGATGGGCAATATTGCCCATCGCAGGTGATTACACCGGAATATTGTCGATCAATCGCACGCCGTCCAGCCAGGCCGCGGCCAGCAACCGTCGCGGGCGGTCGGCGTGATCGGGCGGGGCAAGCCCCGAGGCATCGCGCAGGTCGATATAGTCGATGCGGTCAAACCCGGCGGCGAGTATTTCTGCTTCGCAGGTCTTGATGGCGTTTTCTGCATTGTTTTGAATGGCCTGCGCCGCGCGGGTCATCGCGGCATAAAGGGCGGGGGCGGTTGCGCGGGCGGCGGGGCTTAGGCGGGCATTGCGCGATGACATGGCCAAGCCGTCCGCTTCTCGTATCGTCTCACAGCCGACAATCCAGACCGGAATATTCAGATCCCGCACCAGCCGTTTGACGACTTGCAACTGCTGCCAGTCTTTTTGGCCGAAATAGGCGCGGTCGGCCATGGTCATGCCGAACAGCTTTGCAACCACCGTGGCCACCCCATCAAAATGACCGGGGCGGGCGACACCTTCCAGCGGTTCGGCCACGCCTGCCACGGACACCACCGTCGCAAATCCGGGGGGGTAAACTTCGTCTGGGTCGGGTGCAAAAATCACATCGACACCGATGGTGGACAGCAAGGCTGCATCCGCATCTTCGGTGCGGGGGTATTTCAGCAAATCTTCGGGGGTGTTGAACTGTTTGGGGTTAACAAAGATCGTCACGATCACCCGTTCGCAATCGGCTTTCGCGGCACGGGCCAGTGACAGGTGCCCGTCATGCAGCGCGCCCATGGTGGGCACGACGCCCACGATATTGCCAGCCGCTTTCCATGCGCGCACGACCTCGCGCAGCTCGGTCACGCGCCGGATGATTTTGGTCAAGGTTTCGGCCCTTTAGATGCCACGTCGGCGAAAGAATGTTCTTCGCCGGGAAACTGCCGCGCACGCACCTCGGCGGCGTAAGACGCAATCGCCTCATCGGCCTGGCGGCCCAGATCGGCATAGCGTTTGACGAATTTGGGTTTGAATTCGGTGAACAGGCCCAGCATATCGTCGATCACCAGAACCTGTCCGTCGCACTGCACCCCGGCGCCAATGCCTATCGTCGGGATCGACAGGCGCTGTGTGATGCGCGCGGCCAGTCCCACCGGCACTTTCTCCAGCACTACGGCAAATGCCCCTGCGTCTTCGACGGCTATCGCATCCGCCATAACGCGGTCAGCGTCCCCGTTGCGGCCCACCACCTTATAGCCGCCAAGCGTGTTCACCGATTGCGGCGTCAGGCCGATATGCGCCATCACGGGCACACCGCGTTTGGTTAAAAACGCAATGGTTTCGGCCATATGCGTGCCGCCTTCCACCTTGACCGAAGGCGCGCCGGTTTCTGCCATCACGCGGGCGGCATTGCGATAGGCTTGTTGCGGGCTTTCCTCATATGACCCAAATGGCATGTCGATCACTGCCATCGCGCGGGTCAGACCCCGCACCACGGACCGTCCGTGCAAGATCATCATCTCAAGTGTCACGCCCAAGGTGCTGGGCATCCCGTGCAGCACCATGCCCACAGAATCGCCGACCAATGCGATGTCGCAATGAGGATCAACCAGCCTCGCGCCGGGGGTGGTGTAGGCCGTCAGCACCACCAAAGGGGCGCTGCCTTTGCGGGCGCGGATATCGGGGGGCAGCACCGCGCGGATGGGGGAGGTGACGCTCATCTGACAATCCTCGGCGTGGCATGTTGCCGCTTATATGGGCACAGCTTGGCGGCAACAGCAAGATTGTTACGCTGCATTGCAGCGCATAGCTGCCTTGCCCTAAAGTATATTGCGTTCATGGGGGTTTACCCCATTGAGAGCAACACGCAACCGCCCCGATCCCGGATTGTCCTGGATTGCAGCCACCCTTAATCAGATTGGCTGCACCCTGCTTTGGGGTCGCTTTTCCGGGCCAATCTCGGTTGCCCGACGCCTTAACCGTTGCCGTTAGCTGTGTCGACCTCGGCGGCCATATCCGGCAGGGCCGGGCAATCCAACGCGTCGATCCCTTTGCGTCTGCAGGCGGACAGACGCTTTTTATCAGCTTTTTCTGCCAATTTTACGGCCTCTTCGGCGGCTGCAGCCTCTTCTTGCACCCGACGGGCTTCGTCTTCGACAATCGTCACCGCGTCAACTTCGCGCTTGGCGATGTTTTCCGGTGTGTCTGGCACCGCCCGTCCGTAGGCATCGTCGATAAATGCACCGTCCAGACGCAGGCTTTCTTCGGCAGACCGCACTTTTACCCGCGTGCCGATGCTGATCTGATCATAAAGATAAATCGCATCCTGATTGAACAACCGGATACAGCCGGCCGAAGTGGCATGCCCGATACTGGCGTTCTGAATGGTGCCGTGGATGCGAAACATTGAATCGCGCCCGCCCCGGTACAGATACATCGCGCGCGCGCCCAAGGGGTTTTCAAGGCCGCCCGGTAGGCCCGCCGCAAATTCGGCGTATAGATCGGGGCGCGTGCGGACCATATTGGCCGTTGGCTGCCAGCTTGGCCATTTCTCCATCCGGCCAATCACGCCCTCACCGCGAAAAGACAGCCCTTCGCGACCCACGGCGATGGCATACTGTATCGCGCGGCCACCCTCCATCACATGGTAAAGACGGCGTGAGAACGTATCGACCACCACGGTGCCCGGTGCTTCATCCCCCGCATAGGCCACTTCTTTGCGTTCGTGACCGCCCATCAGGTGCTTGCTCTCGACGGCATCGATGAAGAACCCCTCATCCTCGACAGCTTCATAGCCCTGCACGGTTTCCGGGGGCGCTTCCTTTTTGGGTGCGGCACAGGCAGCAAGGGTAAGCACGGAAAACAAAGCGATCAGGCGCAGGATTTTATGTGTCACGGGTCAGACTCGGATCAGGGATATGTCAATGGCACCTAGCGCGCCGTTGGCCCCTTCCGTCAAGACATTAAGGGGGTCGGATGCCGAAAACGCATGTGACCATTGCCATTTGGGGACGTCCGGCGACAGATTTCAGCATCGGGTCGCCGGGCGTCGTCGTTTACCCCACGACGTTAAACCCCGGACCATAGGGATATTTGGTGATATCCTCGTTGCCGTCTTCGGTGATGAACAAGATATCATGCTCGCGGTACCCGCCCGCGCCGGGTTGGTCATTGGGGATGGTCAGCATTGGCTCCATCGAGATCACCATGCCGGGTTCCAACACCGTGTCGATGTCTTCTCGCAATTCCAAGCCCGCCTCACGTCCGTAATAATGGCTTAAAATGCCAAAAGAATGGCCGTAGCCAAAGGTGCGGTATTGCAGCACCTGATGTTCCTCAAAGAAGGTATTCAGTTTGGCAGTGACCTCGGCGCAGGACACGCCCGGTTTCAACAGGCTGATCCCGTATTCATGGGCGGCAACGTTAATCTCCCATATCCGCAGGCTGGCCGGATCAACGGCCCCCACAAACAGAGTGCGTTCAAGGGCGGTGTAATAGCCCGAAATCATCGGGAAGGTGTTCAAAGACAAGATATCGCCGCGCTGCAACTGGCGCGATGTCACCGGGTTATGCGCGCCATCGGTGTTGATGCCCGACTGAAACCACACCCAGGTGTCGCGGTATTCAGCATCGGGAAAGCGTTTGGCGATTTCCAGTTCCATCGCGTTGCGGCCTGCCATGGCGATGTCAATCTCGCGCGCACCTTCTTTGACAGCATCGCGGATGGCAAAGCCGCCCACATCGGCAACGGCTGCGCCATGACGGATTATGTCCAGTTCCGCCGCCGATTTCATCATCCGCTGTTCCATCGTCCCGCGCGAGATATCGACGCCGCGTTTTGGTTTTAGAAACGCGTTCAACTTTTCCGATTGCAGCAGCGTCAGGTGATCCGCCTCGCAGCCGATCACCCGGCCTTCGCCTGTCACCGACAAGATCGCGCGCCAATAATTGTCGCGCTGCCAATCGGTGTAGGTGATGTTGTCGCCGTGGCAGCGCCGCCATGGCTGACCTGCATCAATACCCGCCGAGATGGTGATACTTTGCGTCGGCGTCACCACCAGACCATAAGGGCGGCCAAACGAGCAGTAAAGAAACCCGGAATAATAGGCGATGTTGTGCATCGAGGTGAAAACACAGGCGTCAATGCTGTGCACCTCCATCAGATCGCGCAGCCCGGCAAGGCGGTCGTCGTATTCCGATGCGGCAAACGGCAACAGGCGGTCGCCTTGGTGAAAGCGGTAAGACTGTGGACGTTCCGTCATGATCAGACCCTTTTGGGCGGGGTCGATCTGTGGCGGACCCCGAAAGATCCCGGCGTGCAGGACGACAGCAGGGGATTTCCTGCAAGCATAGGGGTGAAAACCCCTGCGGCGACGCCATCGCCCCATGCTTGCGCGAACGATGCGCAGATGGGCGGAATATTGCAAGTCTGTTCGCCGCTGGCCTTGCGATTTTGCTGCACAATCCCATGTAAAGCCAAGCAAAACTGATGGAGGTTACAATGTTGTGTCCGATTGATGGCGAAACCCTGAAGATGTCTGAACGCGTAGGGATTGAAATCGACTATTGCCCAAAATGCCGGGGGGTCTGGCTGGATCGGGGCGAGTTGGACAAGATCATTGACCGGGCACTGGCCGAAGCCGACACCGCCCCCGCGCGGCCCGCGCGCGCAGCCGAGCCTGCCTATGCACCGCCCCCGCCCCCGCAAGCCGCCGCCCCGATTTATCAGCCCGAACCGGGCCGCCGCGCGCCCGATGGTTATGCCCAGCCACAGCGTCGGCGTGACGACGATGATGATGAGCATCGCGGCGGGTACAAGAAAAAGCGGCGGGATAGTTTCTTAAGCGATCTGTTTGATTTTTAGCGGTAAACTGCGCGGGATCACGCACGTTTCTTGCAAGACCCAAAAGGGGGTGCGTGAGATCACGCACCCTACCCGACGCGCTGCAGCGGTCGGATCTGGTTGAATGAAGAATACGGCCAATCGGCCGGATCATCGACCAGTCCATGTTTTACCGGATCGGTGCTGCAAAACTGCATATGGGCAGCGTGATCTTCTGGATTTCGAATATGATGTTCCCAAAACCGTTGCTGCCAGATGCCCCGTTCCGCCCGGGCAATATGGCTGGGCCGTAGGGCGCCCTTGGGCAGACCTGTCGAGAACCGTGATTTGATCAGCCGCCAGCGGGTGGAATAATCGCTGTCACCTTGCGGCAGCGTCCAGATGGCGTGCAGATGGTCGGGCAGAACCACCCACGCCTCTATCGCAAAGGGGCGTTCGGCGCGGGTGATCCGAACCGCCTGGCGCAGGCGTTCA
The DNA here is from genome assembly GCA_043766915.1 of Cypionkella sp. Lineage (GTDB taxonomy): Bacteria > Pseudomonadota > Alphaproteobacteria > Rhodobacterales > Rhodobacteraceae > JANNAT01. The sequence continues at coordinate 910 of JAYUHO010000058.1, read as the reverse complement.
ATTTCGCGCAGCAGCAGGTCATCGCCGCGACTGGCAAGGGCGACAGTGAAAAAGATCGGTTGAGCAGAGGCTATGGCGCGGATGTAATTTGGCATCCCGGCAGTTTGGCACGCCAAAGTTAATGTTTGGTTACCCGGGTCGCGACCTTCGCCAGGCCAGGTTTTGCGCGCCCCGTTCAAAACCGACAAACCCTGTCGCAGATTGTGAAGGTTTTGTGTCTGCCTGCCGTTAGGGTCACCGTGTTCGCTTCCCCACCCAGAGACTGCCATGCACGATACGGACTATATCATTGTTGGATCAGGGTCTGCGGGCTCGGTTCTGGCCAATCGGTTGACAGAATCCGGCAAGCATAAAGTCACGGTCCTGGAGGCAGGTGGCAGCGACAATCGGTTTTATGTGCATCTGCCCTTGGGTTACGGCAAGTTGTTCTATGACCCTGCGGTGAACTGGCTTTACAAAACCGAACCCGATGCGGGGCTGGCAGGTCAGCGCGATCATTGGCCGCGGGGCAAAATACTGGGCGGGTCATCGTCAATCAATGCGATGGTTTATATCCGGGGGCACAGGGCGGATTACGAAGAATGGGGTGCCGAAAATCCCGGCTGGGGCTGGGATGAGTGTTTGGCCGCCTACCGTGCGATGGAAGATACCGAGGCCGGGGCGGATGACTACCGGGGCAAGGGCGGGCCATTGTTCATCAGTGAAAACCGCAAGGGCTTGCATTGGATCGTGCAAGATTACATCGCCGCCTGTGGGCAGGCGGGGCTGCCTTACACCCGTGATTTCAACGGGGCGGTGCAGGAGGGCGCGGGCACCTATCAAATGACGATCAAGGGCGCGCGGCGCAATTCAGCGGCGCGGGCGTTTTTGCGGCCTGCGATGCGGCGGAAAAACCTGAAGGTGATCACCA
>JAYUHO010000057.1:0-6573 GCA_043766915.1 Cypionkella sp. | reverse complement strand
ATAAAACCAAGGCTTGTTTTGTCTATGTTGGCCCCATTGGCGATGGCGGCTGGACGTTTCAGCATGATCAGGGAAGGCTTGCAGTAGAAGCGGCGTATGGCGACAAAGTGGAAACCGCGTTTCAGGAAAACGTGCCCGAAGGGGCCGACGCTGAACGCGTGATGACGCAGATGGCGCTGTCGGGCTGCGACATTATCTTTACAACCTCGTTTGGCTATATGGATGCCACCAACGCAGTTGCCGCCAAGTTTCCGGATGTAAAGTTTGAACATGCCACAGGCTACAAACGCGATGCACCGAACGTGTCGACCTATAACGCGCGTTTCTACGAAGGCCGCGCCGTGATGGGCAATATCGCGGGCAAGATGACGAAATCGAACAAGATCGGCTATATCGGGTCGTTCCCGATCCCCGAAGTTATTCAAGGCATCAACTCGTCGTTTATCCATGCCAAAAAGGCCAACCCTAATGTGACCATGTCGGTGGTATGGGCCTATACTTGGTTTGATCCGGCAAAAGAGGCGGATGCCGCCAAAGCGCTGATCGAACAAGGCGTTGACGTGATCTTGCAGCACACCGACTCGACCGCGCCTTTGGCTGAAGCCGCGAAAACCCCCGGCGTGATCGGCTTTGGTCAGGCGTCGGATATGGCTGCTTACGCGCCATCGCCGCGCGTGTCGTCGATCATCGACAACTGGGCGCCTTACTATGTTGAACGTGTGGGTGCGGTCATCGACGGCACCTGGGCGCAAAAGGATACCTGGGCGGGCATTGGTGGCGGCGAAGTGATGATCGGCGCGATCAGCAATGCTGTTCCGGCAGATGTCAAAGCCGAAGCCGAAGCGCTTGCCGCATCGATTGGCGCGGGCACCTACCACCCGTTCACCGGGCCGCTGAACAAGCAAGACGGCTCGGTCTGGTTGAAAGACGGCGAAGTGGCGGACGACGGCACTTTGGCCGGGATGGGCTTTTACGTCGAAGGCATCGTCGGCGATATCCCAAAGTAAACCGGTCTGTATCCAAACAAAAGGCCCGCGATACGTGCGGGCCTTTTTTCATGTTGAGGATTTCTTTTTCTTGGCGCTACTGATTTCACCATCTTCCCGATTGCATCGGGGCATGGCCGCAGGAACGTCGTGGAAAATATTGGGGGGCAGATGATCGCAGATTTCTTGATTATTGGCGGCGGCATAGCTGGAATTTCAGCAGCGGCGCGGTTGTCGGGCTTGGGCAGCGTCATCGTTTTAGAAGCTGAACACAGTCTGGCGCATCATGCCTCGGGCCGATCCGCTGCACTTTATGAACCTCATTACGGCCTGCCTGCGGTGGTGGAACTGTCGCTGGCATCCGGCGATTATCTGCGTGCGGCCAAAGATGTATTATCCCCGCGGGGGATGATGATCCTTGGCAAAGCAGATGAGGCGGCTGCGATGGCTGCCGAGTCCCGCAAATTCGCGCTTGAACCGATGTCGATGACCGACGCTTGCGGGATGGTGCCAATCCTGAACCCTGATGTGGTGAAACATGCCTCTTGGGGGGCGCATGCGTGGGATGTCGACACCAATCTGATGGTGCAGGGCTTTGCGCGGCAAGCCCGCGACAACGGCGCGCAGATTGCGACGGGCGCGCGGGTGACGGCCATCACAAAGGTGGGTGACGGCTGGCAGATATCTGCCGCCACGGGCGACTATCATGCGCACATGATCATCAACGCGGCTGGGGCCTGGGTGGATACCATTGCCGAAATGGCGGGCGTGCAACCGCTTGGATTTCAACCGATGCGCCGGTCGATGGCGCGGCTGCCCGCCCCCGGCGGCCATGACGTATCGCGCTGGCCAATGATGTTTGGCGTCGGCGAGGCATGGTATGCCAAGCCCGACGCAGGGGCGCTGATCGTATCCCCCGCGGAAGAAGAGCCGGCAGAGCCGCATGATGCCTGGGCCGATGATATGGTGCTGGCCGAAGGGCTGGCGCGCTATGAGGAAATGGTGACTGAACCTGTGACACGGCTGTTGTCAAACTGGGCCGGTTTACGCACGTTCTCGCCCGACAGGGTGCTGGTGATTGGCCGCGATAGGCGCGATCCGTCGTTCTTTTGGCTGGCGGGACAAGGCGGATACGGCTTTCAATCCGCACCTGCCGCCAGCCAACTGGTGGCCGATCTGATTGCCGACCGCGGGTCTGATCTGTCGCAAGGTCTGGTCACTGCATTGTCGCCTGCCCGGTTCAGATAACCCGGGTCGGGGGTTTCCGCCGAAACTGCATCAGGGATCAAATCGGCGCGATGACAAATGCGGCCTCATCGGGCAGTCTGATGGCATGGGTCGTTTTGCATTTATCTGTGTGTGTGTGCTGCTGGCCGCCTGTGCGCGCCAATCTGCGCCGCGTCCGCCGGGCCCTTCCGCCGCGATCACAGCCCCCAACTTCGGCGACAAAGACCCCCACGCATGGGACGGACGGAACCCTGACAGCTACCCGGTGCATGGCGTTGATCTGTCACGGTTTCAAACATCAGTTGATTGGGAAACCGCCCGCGCCAACGGGGTGAATTTTGCTTTTGTCAAAGCGACGGAAGGCGCGGATCGCATCGACCCCATGTTCACCAAACATTGGCGTGGGGCGGCGCGGGCGGGCGTTTTGCGGGGCGCCTATCACTTTTACTACCATTGTGGCCCCGCGATTGATCAGGCGCGCTGGTTCATAGCCTCCGTGCCGCGCACGCAGGGGGCCCTGCCACCGGTGTTGGATATGGAATGGACGCCCACCTCGCCCACCTGCCGCATCCGGCGCGACGGGGCCACCATCCGGGCCGAAGCAAACGTGTTTATGGACGCGCTTCAGGCCCATTATGGCCAGCGTCCAATGATCTATACGACGATAGATTTCTTTCAGGACACCGAGCTTTGGAAACTGGAAGGCACCGAATTCTGGCTGCGCTCGGTCGCCGCCCATCCGCGGGATCTTTATGAAGGGCAGGCCTGGACCTTTTGGCAATATACCAGCAGTGGCACCGTGCCGGGCATCGCCGGACGGGTGGATATCAATACCTTTGCCGGATCAAAACAAACTTGGGATCAATGGCTGGCGGCGCGGCAAAACTAAGGCTGTTCGGCTTTGCTTGGAACCGGAATTCGCATTGGCCAAAATATCCCGGGGAAGCCCGTAGGGCTGGGGCAGAGCCCCCCACAGCGGTCTGCGGTCAATCTGAGTCAGTCTGACTGCAGACCATAACAAACCGAGGCTTGGAATGTTGCGTTTTGCATTTTATGTGGCGAACCACATTAGAGCGGGTTGCAGCCAGTCTGATTCAGATTGGCTGCAACCCAAGACAAACCGAAACTGGGAATGTTGCGAGTTGCTGTCTATGGGGTGAACCCCATTGAAAGCAACACGCTTTAAATGCAAAACACTTTAGCCGTCCACCCTGATACGCGCGTTGGTCGGATCAAACGGGCTGTCTTCAACCACCACACACTCCCATAAGTCGCGGTTCATCCGCACCTGCATTTTGGTGCCAACCGCTGCCAGATCGGGGCGCACATAGGCCATGCCGATCTGTTTGCCAAAGGCCACAGAATAGCCGCCCGAGGTCAGGCGGCCAATTTTTACGCCGTTCACCAACAACGCCTCTTTGCCCCAGGGGTCCGTATCAGACGGGCCATCAATCAGCACGGTGACGCATTTAGACCGGATACCCGTGGCCAGCATCGCCGCTTTGCCTTGGAAATCCTTCGACAGATCAACGAACCGGTCCAGGGCGGCCTCAAGCGGTGTCGCATCGCGGCCCAACTCGTTGCCAAAGGCGCGGTAAGATTTCTCCTGCCGCAGCCAGTTTTGCGCCCGCGCGCCGACCAGTTTCATGCCGTGCTTGGCCCCAGCAACCATCAGTTGATCCCAAAGATAGCGCTGCATCTCAATGGGATGGTGCAATTCCCAGCCCAGCTCTCCGGTGTAGGCCACGCGGATGGCGTTGACCGGGCACATGCCCAGTTCGATCTTGCGCGCCGAGAGCCAAGGAAAGCGTTTGTTCGAAAGCGCAGATGTCGGATCGGCATCGCGGATAAGTTCGGCCAGAATTTTGCGACTGTTCGGGCCAGCGATGGCAAAGACCCCCCATTGCGTGGTGACGTCATGGATGTCGATATGGCCGCATTCCGGGGCTTTATCCTCTGCGCATTTGCGCAAATAATCGGCGTCATAGGCTGTCCAGGCGCCCGCACTGACAAGGTAATAATCGTTCTCACCGTTGCGCACGATGGTGTACTCAGTGCGCGTGGTGCCGGTGGGCGTCAGCGCATAGGTCAGGTTGATGCGGCCCACTTTCGGCAAGGCGTTGCAGGTAAACCAATCGAGGAAAGCCGTCGCCCCCGGCCCGCGCACGACGTGTTTGGTGAAGGCTGTGGCATCAATCAGCCCTGCGGTTTCGCGGATGGCGCGCGCCTCATCCACCGCATATTGCCACCATGCCCCGCGCCGGAAACTGCGGCTGTCATGGTCAAAATCCTCGGGGGCATCCAGCGGGCCATAATAGATCGGCCGCTCCCAGCCGTTAACCTGACCAAACTGCGCGCCCAGCGCTTTTTGGCGATCATAGACCGGCGCAGTGCGCAGGGGGCGGGCAGCGGGGCGTTCTTCGTCAGGGTGATGCAGGATAAAGACATGGTCATAACATTCCTCATTCTTGCGCGCGGCGTATTCCGTGGTGATCCAGTTGCCATAGCGGCGTGGATCGAGGCTGGCCATATCAATCTCGGCCTCGCCATCCACCATCATCTGGGCAAGATAATAGCCCGTGCCGCCCGCCGCCGTGATGCCAAACGAAAAGCCTTCCGCCAGCCACATGTTGCGCAGGCCAGGTGCTGGGCCAACCAGCGGGTTGCCATCGGGGGTGTAACAAATTGGGCCGTTGAAATCGGCCTTCAGACCAACCGTTTCAGATGAAGGCAAGCGGTGGATCATTGAAAGGTATTCCGCCTCGATCCGTTCCAGATCCAGCGGGAACAGATCAGCGCGGAACGCATCGGGCACCCCATAATGGAACCGCGACGGCGCGCCTTTTTCGTAGGGGCCAAGAATCCACCCCCCCCGTTCTTCGCGCACATACCATTTGGCATCGGCATCGCGCAGCACGGGATGTTCGGGATGGGTTTTGCGGTATTCAACCAGTGCCGGGTCCGGTTCCGTCACAATATACTGGTGTTCCACCACAATCGCCGGGGTTTTAATGCCCAAAAGGCGCGCCGTGCGTTGGGCGTGATTGCCGGTGGCAGTGACGACATGTTCGGCGTGAATGTCAAAAACCTCGTCCGAGGCCACCAGATTGCCGCCCTGTTCCACCATCCGCGCGCAGGTCACAATCCACTCAGAGCCGGTCCAGCGATAGCCGTTGACCTGAATCTTTCGCTCTATCGTGGCGCCATGTTGACGCGCGCCTTTGGCCATGGCTTGGGTCACATCGGCAGGGTTGATATAGCCGTCTTGCGGGTGATAGAGCGCGCCAACCAGATCATCGGTGCGCAGCAGCGGCCAGCGGTCTTTCATATCCTTGGGCGTCAGGAATTCGTGATACACCCCGGCGGTTTCGGCGACGGACGAATACAGCATATATTCGTCCATGCGGTCTGCACATTGTGCCATGCGCAGGTTGCCGACGACAGCAAAGCCCGCGTTCAGCGCGGTTTCGGCCTCGAGGCTTTTGTAAAAATCGACCGAGTATTTGTGGATATGCGTGGTGGCATATCCCATGTTGAACAAGGGCAGCAGGCCGGCCGCGTGCCATGTGGACCCCGACGTCAGCTCATCACGTTCCACCAGCATCGTGTCCCACCCGGCCTTGGCCAGATGATAGGCAATCCCGGTTCCCACAGCACCACCGCCGACGACCAAAGCTTTGACATGAGTTTTCATCGGGCAGTCCTTACCAGGCGTTAGGGTTGCCCCTGTGTGCCCGAACTTGGGCAGCAAGGGCAAGATATGCCGACCTTTGGCAGAGAAAAACGACATGCGCAGTGAAAAGCGACGTTTGTGGTGCGGGGGCGAAAATTTTTAGCTAAAAATTTTGAAGGAAGGGGGCAACGAAGGGGGCTGCGCGCCCCCTCGCCGCGCTGCGGCTCACCCCCGGGATATTTTTGCCAAAATGAAAGGGATCAAGAGCGGCGGCGCGTGGCTGCCATTATGGCTGTGGCGGCGAAGATCACCGTGGCGGCGGTCACGATGGAGGGCCCCGCGGGTGTGTCTTGCCACAGCGACAGGGTAAGTCCTGCAAGGCAGGCCGTCGCCCCGATCACCGTGGCCATAATGGCCATGGATTCAGGCGTGCGGGCCAGCGCGCGCGCCGCAGCGGCGGGAATGATCAGCATGGCCGCAATCAGCAGCGCGCCGACGACTTTCAGGGCAACGGCCACCACCAGCGCCAAAGCAAGCGTCAGGATCAACCGTTCGCGGTCGGGGTTCAGGCCCGAGGCATGCGCCAGATCATCGCTTAGCGTCGAGGTCAGCAGCGCTTGCCAGCGCCAGGCCAGCAAACCCATCACAAGGGCAGCCCCCCCCCAGATAAAGCCTAGATCGGATTTG
>JAYUHO010000056.1:0-2455 GCA_043766915.1 Cypionkella sp. | reverse complement strand
ACCGGGCGGCCCGATCCTTCGGCCACGCGCACGGTCATTCGCGCCTCCAGCGGGCGGCCGGGATCGGTGACAGTTGGCAAGGCGACTGAAACCACGGCGGAGCCATCATCCCCAGTGCGCTGACCGCCGTCCAACACAGCAAGCTGCGCATCAAACGGCGTGTCATAGCGACCAAACGTGTAACCCGGAAAGGCGGCCAGACCGTCCGCCGCGCGCAGCAGGGTTTCGCCCTCAATCGCCAGATCAGCACCCGGTGCGCCAAACAGATAGCGCGCGGAAACGGTCAGATCAGGCACATCGCCCAACCGCAACGGGCTATCCGCCAGCGCCAGATCGAAATCAATCCGTTCGGGCAGGAAATCTTCGACCAAGAACGTGCCAGAGGTAAGTGCCGCTGCTTCAAGATCAGCGAACAGATCAAGCCGCCACACGCCCCGCGGGGCTGTGCCTGCGATCGGCAACGAAAACACATGCCCGCCCGCACCACCATCCGCCCCCAGTTGGCGCGAATATTCCACGCCGTCGGGGCGCATCAGAACCGCCGTCAACGGCAGGCCCGCAACACCGGCGGCCTGTGCATCGCGCGCCAAAGCGGTGGCATAAACCGTCTCACCTGCACGATAAGCACCGCGATCAGTGGTCAGGAAAACATCCACTGGCGGTGCGGCTTCGCGCCCTTCAACGCCGCGATCAGACAGATCAAATTCGGGATCGGTCAGCGACAGGAAGGCTATGTCATCTGAACCGTCTTTTGCCACAACCATGGCCGGGGCCGCACCCCCTGTACCGCGCGTCAGACCTGCCGGGAAACTGGCATAGCCCATCGCATCGGTGGTAGCCGTTCCCAGCACAGTATTGGCGCGGTTTAGCAGTTCAACCGAGATGCCTTCCTTAGCGCCCGCAGTGCCAAGCGACCGCACAAACACATGCAGCCCGTCAACACCGCTCATCGTGGTAAGGCCCAAATCGGACACCACAAACCACTGCCAAGCCGCCCCTACAACATAAGGATCAACGCCCGGCACGGCGGCTTTCAGCGCGTAAATCCCTGCGGGCATGCCTTTTAACGCGTCGTCCATCGGCAGGCGCGTGGTGACATCCTTGTTGACGTCTTGCCCCACCTCTGCCGTGCCTTGCCACAGGGTTTCACCTACTGCGTCGGTAAAATATTCCTCTTGGTATTGCTGCATGGGGGCAGCGAAATAGTCTTCCTGAATGGCGCGCAAAAGGTTGCGGTCGGTCACTTGGTACAGGGTCAGATCAAGCTTGGTCGTGTTAACCGTTTCAACCGGAATAGATGCGCCACCCAGACGCGGCAGCACATAGGCGCGGCCAGCAAAGCGCACGCCGGGGCTGCGGTCGCGCACATAGGCGGATATCGGAATGGATTTCGCCAGCGTCTGCCCATCGGCCGCGGGCAGCCCTTCGCGGAACGTAAAGGTATAGCGTTGGCCATGCGCCACGCCCTCGATACAAATCTGGTTGGTCCCCACCGCCTCCACCGTTAGGCCCGGCTCATCCACCTGCACAAAGCTGGAATAATCGACCCCGGTGGTGAACAAATCCTCGGTGAAATTGGCACAAATGCGTGGGCGCACGGAATCCGATTGCACTTCGTTATCGGCAATGCGGAAGCCGTATTTGCCAATCGCATCATCCAGCAAGGCGGCAGTATCATCACGCGGCTGCAACGCTTGCGCCAAACGCAAAGCCTGCACGGTATCGCGGCCCCGGTCGATGCTTTCCAGCGCCGCCCCCATCGTGACCAAAATCGAATGGCGCAACGCTGAAGTTTCGGCCCGAAGGTAAGCGTTGATCGCCGCACTATACGCACGGTCGCGGTAGCTGCGCTGATTGTCACCGCTGGGCCCACCCGCCAGCAGCAAAAGCCGCGCGTAATCAGCCCAGGTTTCTGGCAGATCGGTCAGGTTGATCGCCGCCCCTGTAAATCGGCTGGCGAGTTCGGCATCGCCGTTTGCTTCGGCATCAAGGGCCGCTTGCAAGTGTTCTTCGGCGGTAAATTCATTGGTGACATGGGTGTTACCCAAACTATTGGCCTGTTCATAGGCGGCAGTCACATCCCAATCCGGCACAAATGGCAATTCAGACCGCCGCAATGCGGCACGCGTTGCAGCCCCGGCATCCGCTTTGAAAACAATCCCCGAATAGGCGCCCAAAAAGAACGCAGGCTCGCCGGGGTCGGTCTTGGAAAAACACGAATTATTGTTGGTGTTAAAGGTAAACGCGGTGCAGCTTTGGTTGGTGGCACAGGCGCGTTCACACGCTTCCAAAGTGGTATCAAACGCCGACGCAATATCACCGCCCGGCAGATCAGTATCCTGGCTGAGCACGAAGCGCCGTTCAGGGATCAGATCCTGCGCCGGGGCCACACCTGCCAACATCAGACCAAAGCCAAGAAGAAGGCCCGCGATGGGGCGGCGTGCAAAACGGTGCA
>JAYUHO010000055.1:0-17389 GCA_043766915.1 Cypionkella sp. | reverse complement strand
TCGCCTCGTCAGCTTTGCGCCCAACCGGGGGCCGCAAAGCAAGAAACTTGTCTTTACGGCATAAAGACGAATTGTAGCAGGTTTGTAGCACGTCCTGCAGCATTTACCATAATCGCCGCCCAATCGGCTTAATCCTAATCCGATCAATGTTTTATTCCGCAAACTTCACAGTTTGGATTAGGTTTGATCCCAATCACCCGTGTTTCAAAAAACAGCGCGTCATGGATCATCAAACGCCCCGCCAAAGTTTGTCCTGCCCCGGTGATATGTTTGACCGCTTCCATCGCCATCATGGCCCCGATCACCCCCGGCAGGGGGGCCGCAACCCCCGCTTCGGCGCAGGTTGGCACCAGTCCGGGGGCGGGCCGCGTTGGAAAGATACAAGCATAACAAGGGGTTCCGCGCGCCGCGTCAAACAGCGAAAGCTGACCTTCCCATTGGGTGATCGCCCCTGAAATCAAGGGCTTGCCCAGCGCCACGCAAACCCGGTTCACCAGATAGCGCGTGTCAAAATTATCCGACCCATCCAGCACCAGATCGTAATCGGCGATCAGCTCTGCCGCCATGTCTTCGGTCAGCCGCCGGTTATAGGGACGCATCGTGATAAACGGATTCAACGCCTGCACAGCGATCGTCGCAGACTGCACTTTTGGCATATCAATACGTTGATCCGTATGAATAATCTGCCGTTGCAGGTTCGATGTATCGACCACATCATCGTCAATCAGCCCCAACGTGCCCACCCCCGCCGCCGCCAGATACAGCAGCGCAGGCGATCCCAGACCCCCGGCACCAATCACCAAAACCCGCGCGTCTTTCAGCCGCCGCTGCCCCGGTCCACCAATTTCGCGCAGCATAATATGGCGGGCATAGCGATCCAGTTCTGCTGTGCGAAATGCGGCCTGATCGGCCTGTGCATCCGTTGCAGCACTGGGGATTTTCAACTTCTTAAGCAATGCCTGATAGCCAAGGATCAGCCCGAACACCCCGCCCAACACCAGCCAAACCCGCGCGTCCCCCCCTGTCATCTGCCGCAATACCTGATCGGGTGGCAAAGCCAGATTGAACACAATGACCGACAGCCATAAAATCGCGATCAACAGCCAGCGTTGGCGGCGCGGCGCACCCATCGCCCAGCCCAGTCCCCAAAGCCCGCCCGCTATGGCAAAAACCAGGATCATCCGCGCCCTGTCGAACCGAAGCCGCCCTGCCCACGTTGGGTTTCTGTAAGCGTTTCAACCACTTGGAACTTTGCCTGCACAACCGGAGCCACCAGACACTGCGCAATCCGGTCGCCATGTTGAATGGTGTACGGCGCATCCCCCAGATTGACCAAAGCCACCCCCAAAGGCCCACGGTAATCGCTGTCTATCGTGCCCGGTGTGTTGGGCAAGGTGATGCCAAACTTAACCGCCAAACCCGAACGTGGACGAATCTGCATCTCATATCCCATTGGAATTTCTACACGAATCCCTGTTGGAACAATGCCCCGTTGCATCGGTTGCAGGCTAAATCCTGCAGCCCGATCCGCGGGCAGAAGGTTTGCACGAATATCCGCGCCCGCCGCCCCTGCCGTTTCATAGGCGGGCAAAGGCAAGGCGCGATCTGCCCAATCTTCCCACAGCACCTTGACCAGCGGCACCATCGCTAGCCCCGCCCCAAAGCATCGGCGATCCGCTGCGCCAGTTTCCGCGCCACGGCATCTTTGCCCATGCGCGGCCAGTTTTCGACACCCATATCGGTGATCACCGTCACAGCATTTTCCGTTCCGCCCATGATGCCCGTGCCGGGCGAGACATCATTCGCCACAATCCAATCGCAGCCCTTACGCAAGCGCTTGGCAGCAGCATAAATCTCTATCTCATTGGTTTCGGCTGCAAATCCGACAACCAATTTAGGCCGCCCCGATGTCAACTGCGCGACCTGCGCCAAAATATCGGGGTTCTCGGCAAACTCCAGCACAGGCAGCTTTCCCGCGCCGTCTTTTTTGATCTTGGCCCCCGCAGCATTCACCACCCGCCAATCCGCCACAGCAGCGGCCATCACGGCGGCGGCGGCGGGCAAAGCGGACTGCACCGCCGCCCGCATCTGCACCGCCGTTTCCACCCGCACCACTGTGACTCGATCCGGCGGGGGTACGGTTGCTGGCCCGGTAACAAAAGTGACGCGCGCGCCCAAATCCCGCAGCGCCACGGCGATCGCGGTTCCTTGCGCACCAGACGATCGGTTGGCAATATAACGTACCGGATCAATAGGTTCATGCGTAGGTCCGGACGTAACAATCACATGCTTTCCCGTCAAAGGCCCGTCCGTCAGCGCGGCAGAAATCGCGGCGAAAATCTGCTCTGGTTCGGCCATCCGACCAAAACCATATTCCCCGCAAGCCATTTCACCTTCGTTCGGCCCGACAAACCCTATGCCATCGGCCTTCAACTGCGCCACATTCCGCTTCGTTGCCGCATGATCCCACATCCGCACGTTCATCGCCGGGGCCACCAACACCGGCGTATCGGTGGCCAGCAAAAGGGTTGACGCCAAATCATCCGCCCGCCCCTGCGCCATTTTGGCCAACAGATCGGCAGTTGCCGGGGCCAGAACCACCAGATCGGCGACGCGCGACAGTTGGATATGCCCCATCTCGGCTTCATCCGTCAGATCAAACAGCGCAGAATATACCTTTTCGCCCGCCAATGCCGCGACCGAAAGCGGGGTCACAAATTCCGCCCCCGCACGGGTCAAAACCGGAGTCACCGCCACCCCAGCTTTGCGCAACAGCCGGAGCAGCGACAGCGTTTTATAGGCGGCAATGCCACCACCGATGATCAGCAAAACACGTTTTTCGGCCAACATCTGCGGCTCCGTTCAGGGTCGACAGAAGGTTAGGCCCGGGGCAAAGGTTTTGCAACAGATGGTGCCTGCCTTAGCCAGCCGTCGAAAACGCAAGGCAAGGATCGCTGCGCGGCTGCGGCGGGGCCACCACCCAATAATCATAGGGCGCAGTCGGGCCGGGGTTTGATTCAAACTGACCGATGGACAAAACACGCAGATCGGGCGCGGCAAGACGCAACGACGCGGGCATCCCGGTGTCGGTGCGGGCATGGCCTGTGCCGGTGATCACGACCACAGGCCCGCCGGTGTCCTGCATTGCCTGCACAACTGCGCGGGCAAGGGCAGCGTCACGCAGCCGCTGCACTTGCACCATGCCGGGCAGCAAGGTGGCGGGCAGCTGGTTGCAATGAGCCTCGGCCTGCTCGCGTTCGCGTGCAGATTGATCAGCCGGATCAAGCGGTTGACCCAGCCCATAGCGCGCGGCATCCACCCCAAACGCGGTAACTGCGCCAGATTTCACCGCCAGTTTCGTGGCCCCTTTTGGCAGATCACCGCCGTAAATCCGCGCATCCGGGGCGGCTGAAAAAATCGGATAATACATTGCAAAATCGGGCCAACCCCTGGCCTGCCAATCAAATGCCGCCTCAAGCTGCACCGCATCAGACCGATCTGCCGGCGCCTTTGCAGCCTGATCTGGGGTCAGCATTTCGAACACCAACGCCTTTGGCGCAATGGCTGCCACCGCCAGCGCTTGGGTGGCATGATGCGTAGGGTTGTCATGCACTTCGCCCAAGATCACCACATCGGCGGCGGGCAGAGTTGCAAAATCAGCAGGCGTAATCTGTTCGGCCGCCGCAGATGTGGCGCAAATCAATCCCAATACGATTGCAAACCGGGTCAAAGGAAGTGATGAACCTCGCTGGATTGCGCTTCCAGAGTGCGGCGCAGTTTGCCATAGGCGGCGGCCTCCAGCTGACGGATCCGCTCTTTTGACAGACCCATTTCGGAGCCCAGCGATTCCAGCGTCCGAGGCTCTTCGCGCAAACGGCGCTCGGCCACGATATAGCGTTCGCGGTCGTTCAACGTTCCCAACGCAGACGCCAACCACCCGCGCAGAGTGGCGGCGTCATGCGCCTCTTCCACCCGATCAGCGGCTTGGGGGGTGTCATCTTCCAGCGCGTCGATCCATTCCCGGCCATCTTCGTCACTGGCTTGGGTCGCGTTCAAGGACGCATCCGAGCCTGACAGACGGCCTTCCATCATTTCAACTTCGGCCATGGTCACACCGATTTCATTGGCCACCCGCTCACGCAGTTGGTGCTGATCAAGGGTTTCCCCTTCGGCAGCGGCCTCACGCTCCAATTTGGCTTGCACACGGCGGAGATTGAAAAACAGCGCCTTTTGCCCAGAGGTCGAGCCGGTGCGCACCATCGACCAGTTGCGCATGACATAATCCTGAATGCTGGCCTTGATCCACCACACCGCATAGGTCGAAAACCGCACGCCGCGATCCGGGTCGAATTTTTCTGCCGCTTTCATCAGGCCAAGACTGGCCTCTTGGATCAAATCGTTCATCGGCGCGCCATAGCGGCGGAACTTGGACGCCATCGAAATCGCCAACCGCATATAGGCGGTGATCAAGCGGTGCAGTGCCGCCTCATCGCGCTTATCGCGCCACGCATAGGCAAGACGCAATTCGGTTGCTGCATCCAACAGTTCGGCAGCGCGGGCCTGCCGGGAAAGGGTTTGGTCGCCATAGATGTCAACTGCCATCAGATCCCCTTTTAAGCCGACCGGGGTAAAAATTGCGGCTCCGGTCTAAAATGGTTACGCAGGTCAGGCGGATTTGGATCATCCGGTCACCTATAAAATGTTCAAAACACCAGAATGGTTCCAAAATATCTGAACTCATCATTTTCAGTGATCCGTCGCCCCACAAATCACGACTTTTCTTGATGGATAAACTTGGCATAGGGTCGGCGCAAATCCACAGAAAGGACTTCAGATGGGCTACGATCTTGTCATCGGCGACCGCGCCTACTCCAGTTGGTCGTTGCGCGGCTGGTTGCTGTTTGATGCCTTTGGAATTGCCGTTAAAACCAAATCCGCGCGCCTTTATACGGATGAATTGGCAACAGTTCTGCAGGATTATTTCCCCGGCAAGACCGCTCCGACCATGCGCACGCCGGACGGTGTTGTCGTTCCGGAAACCAGTGCAATCGCCGAAGAACTTGCCTCACGCCATCCCCAAGCAGGCCTTTGGCCCGCCGATCCGGCCGCACGCGCCGTGGCCCGTGTTCTGGCTGCAGAAATGCATGCGGGTTTTGGTGCGCTGCGCAATCATTGCCCGATGAACCTGCGGGTAAGTTACACCGATTGCGCCCCCCCTGATGCCGTTTTGGCCGATCTGGCCCGGCTTGAAACCATCTGGACTTGGGCGCGCAACACCACAGGGGCCGCGGGTGCCTGGCTTTGCGGTGACTATTCCGCAGCGGATGCGTTTTTTGCCCCCGTCGCGGCGCGGATCGCCGGGTATAACCTGCACGTGGGGCCGGATGCCGCCGCCTATGTCGCTGCCCATCTGGCGCATCCGTCGTTTCGACGCTGGCGGGCAATGGGAATGGTCGACGGGGCAGATCAAGACCACTATCGGCGCGCGTATCCCCGCCGCCCCTGGCCCGGCCCGGTGCCGATGACGGCCCGACCCATTGCGGGCGCACAAGCCGAAAACAGCGCCTGCCCCTATTCGGGCGATGCGGTGACCCATGTTTTGGAAATCAACGGTCGGAGAATTGGGTTCTGCAACGCCTTTTGCCGTGACAAAACGGTTGCAGACCCTGCGGCCTGGCCAAAGTTTATGAAAATTTACCAATCGTAAACCATTGCCGGGATACCCGTTAACCACTGCATCGCGCGACCAGGCGCGGCGGATCGTTAAGGGTCGGAACAACGCATGGTGGCACGGGCCTATACAGTGGCCTTCGAAGGGGTAGAGGCGCGCATTGTCGAAGTGCAATGTGCTGTAGCCCCTGGCATGCCCTATTTCAGCATCGTCGGCCTGCCCGACAAAGCGGTGTCCGAGGCGAAAGAACGCGTGCGCGCGGCGCTTGCGTCGATGTCGATAGCACTGCCGTCCAAACGCATCACGGTCAATCTGTCGCCCGCCGATTTGCCTAAAGAAGGCTCGCATTTCGATTTGCCCATTGCCTTGGCGCTGCTGGCGGCATTGGAAATCGTCCCCAAGGACGAGGTGGAACGCACGGTTGCCTTGGGGGAGCTGTCTCTTGATGGCCGCCTGATCGCGGTCATCGGCGCGCTGCCCGCCGCGATGGCCGCAGCCCAGGATGACCGCACACTGCTGTGCCCCAAAGCCTGCGGTGCCGAGGCGGCCTGGGTGGGGGCGACCCAAGTGCTGGCGGCGGGATCATTGGACGAAGTGGTGCGCCATTACACCGGCCAAGCTCCGATCACCCCCGCCGAGGCGGGCGAGGTGTTGCCACGTCCGGCAGGGCGGGATTTTCGCGACGTAAAGGGGCAGGAACGCGCCAAGCGCGCATTGGAAATCGCCGCCGCGGGACGCCACCATGTGTTGATGGTCGGCTCTCCCGGATCGGGAAAATCCATGCTGGCGGCGCGGTTGCCCGGCATTCTGCCGCCACTTTCGGCGATGGAGGCGCTGGAAACATCGATGATTCATTCGCTGTCGGGACTGCTGACCGAGGGTGGCATCTCGCGCAGCCGCCCGTTTCGCGAACCGCATCACACCGCGTCAATGGCGGCCATTGTAGGCGGGGGCAAGACTGCCAAACCCGGTGAGATTTCGCTCGCCCATAATGGCGTGTTGTTCATGGATGAGTTCCCCGAATTTCCCCGCGCCGTGCTGGAAACCCTGCGCCAGCCGATTGAAACCGGTGATGTGGTGGTGGCGCGGGCGAATGCGCATATCCGCTATCCGTGCCGTTTCTTGCTGGTCGCCGCCGCAAACCCCTGCAAATGCGGCTATATGAGCGATCCGGCCCGCGCCTGCGCCAAGGTGCCGCTGTGCGGGGAAGATTATCTCGGCCGCATATCCGGCCCGCTGATGGACCGCTTCGATCTGCGCGTCGAAGTGCCACCGGTGGCCTACACCGATCTGGATTTGCCATCCTCGGGCGACACTTCGGCCACGGTGGCCGCCCGCGTAAGTGCCGCGCGGGATGTGCAGGCCCGGCGATTTGAAGGCCGCGCAAATATGCGGGTGAATGCCGATATGGAAGGCGCGTTGCTGGAAGAGGTATCGGCCCCCGATCCCGAAGGTCGCGCGCTGTTGGCAAAAGTGGCCGAACGCTTTGGCCTGTCGGCGCGCGGCTATCACCGGGTGCTGCGGGTGGCGCGCACGATTGCCGATCTGGAGGGCAGCCCGCAGGTCCGCTTGCCGCATGTGGCCGAAGCGGTCAGTTATCGGCTGGCCGTCGGAGCAAAGGGGTAGGGGTTATCGCCTGCGCTTGGCCTCAATCACCTGCCAGATCCGTTCGGCAGTGTTGGTGCCGTCAAAGCGTTCCAGCTCTTGAATCCCGGTTGGCGAGGTGACGTTGATTTCGGTCAGGTAATCGCCGATCACGTCGATGCCAACAAAAATTTGCCCATATTCGCGCAGCAATGGCCCGATGGTGGCGCAAATCTCCAGATCGCGCGGCGTCAAGCCGGTTTTCTCGGGCCGCCCGCCTGCATGCATGTTCGACCGCGTTTCGCCCGATTGCGGCACGCGGTTGATGGCCCCGACGGGTTCGCCATCGACCAGGATCACCCGTTTGTCGCCGTTTGACACGTCGGGCAGGAATTTTTGCACGATCAATGGCTCACCGTTTATCCCCGTGAACATCTCATGCAGCGATGCCAGATTGCGGTCATTCGGGTCCAGCCGGAACACGCCCGCACCGCCGTTCCCGTAAAGTGGCTTCAGGATGATATCGCCATGCCGCGCCTTGAACGCGCGAATCGTCGCAAGATCGCGCGCGATCATCGTGGGTGGGATCAATTCGGGAAAGCGCAGCACCAACAATTTTTCAGGACAGTTACGCACCCAGAACGGGTCATTGACCACCAAAGTTTTCGGATGAATCAAGTCCAGCAAATGCGTTGTGGTGATGTAACCCATGTCAAACGGCGGATCCTGGCGCAGCCAAACCACATCGAAATCCGCCAGATCAACCTCGGCCTCCTCGCCATAGCTGACATGGTTGCCCATCTCGCGCCGCAGGGTAATTGGATACCCCCGCGCGATCACCCGTCCTTCGACGAAAGCAAGTTTGTCGGGCGTATAGAAAAACAGCGAATGCCCCCGCGCCTGCGCTTCCAATGCAATGCGGAACGTGCTGTCGCCATTGATATTGACCGACCCGATTGGGTCCATCTGCAGAGCTACATTAAGGGACATCCGAACCTCCGATGCGTTGGTCCCCTTAGATGACCCAAGCGCCGCCCGGATGCAATTGATCAAGCGGCAAAAGCATTTTCCAAAACTTCGATGCAGCCTTTTCCATCGACCAGGGCGACATCAAATCGCACATCTGTCAGTTGCCCCTTGGGTTCACCTGCCAAAAATTCCGAAGCGGCATTGTAGATGCGGGCCATTTGGCGCGCAGACAAGTGATCGGCGGCTTGCGCGTGCGTGGCACTTTGTTTGACTTCGATGAAAATCACGTTGTCACCATCGCGCGCAATCAGGTCAATTTCACCCGACACCCCCCGCCAGCGCCGCGCACAAACCGCACGGCCAGAGCGCGTATAAAACTGCGCCACCTGATCTTCGGCAGCCAGGCCTGCGTGATAGGATCGTGCCCCGCTCATGTGCCTGCCCGCCGCAGCGCCAGTTGGTACACATCGCGGCGCGGCAGACCGTAGGCCTGTGCCACGGCCGCAGCGGCATCTTTCATCGTCATATGCGTCAATGCCTGATCCAAAGCCTGTTCCACCGTTTCTGCATCCGCAACCTGTTCTGACCCGCGATCTACCAGAACAACGATTTCGCCTTTTACCGCACGCCCGGCAAACGCCGCCGCCAAATCCGCCAAACTGCCGCGCGACACTTCTTCGAATCGCTTGGTAAGTTCGCGGCACACCACAGCTTTACGCTCTGTTCCCATAATATCCGACAAATCATTCAATAATTGGTTAACCCGCTTGGGTGATTCGTAGAGGATCAGCGTGGCCTGGATTTGCACCAGATCGCGCAGGAATGTGGCGCGGGCGGCTTTTGTGGCGGGCGGAAAGCCTGCGAACAAAAACCGGTCACTTGGCAGGCCGGAAACCGTCAGCGCGCACAGAACGGCGGATGCTCCGGGGGCTGACAGCACCGTATAACCTTCGGCAATCGCGGCACGGCCCAATTGAAACCCCGGATCAGAGATCAGCGGTGTTCCGGCCTCAGACGCATAAGCCACCGATTTTCCCTCGGCTATGGCCCGCATCAGCCTTGGCAAAGCGCTATCATTGTTATGTTCGTGATACGCCACCAACGGGCGATCCCCCAGCGGCAACCCGTGTATTTCCATCAAATGCCGCAAGGTGCGGGTGTCTTCCGCCGCCAGAACATCGGCTGACACAAGGATATCAAGCGCGCGCAATGTAATGTCACGGGCGGCGCCAATGGGTGTTGCGATAAAATACAATCCGGGCGCAAGAGGCGCGCGAACGGGCGTCGGTTTGCCGATGGTCACGCCGTGCACCTCGCGGATAAGTTTACATCTTGTCCCGAACGGCTTAGGCTTTGACAGTTAAGGCATGCCAAGAGTGGGGAAAGTCTATGTTGTCCGTTTTAAACCGGGCCCGCAAGTCGCTGGGCCAATTGGCTGTCACCGCAGCCCTTCTGCTGCTCGCCGCCTGTGTGCCTGCGGCTGGCCCCACAGCGGGCGGATCAGGCAGCGGCAAGGTACAGGTTGCCTTATTGGTGCCCGGTGGATCGGGTCAGGCCAGTGATGAGTTGCTGGCGCGGTCGCTGCAAAATGCGGCACGGATGGCCATTGCAGATTTAGGCGGCACGCAGGTGGATTTGCGGGTGTATAACACGGCTGGTCAACCAGCGCAGGCCGCGGCAATGGCTGTAAAGGCGGTTCAAGACGGCGCGCAGATCATCCTTGGCCCGGTTTTTGCGCAAGAGGCAAATGCCGCAGGCGTGGCCGTTGCCGCCCAAGGCATTAACGTTCTGGCCTTCTCTAACAACCCCGACATCGCTGGCAACAACGTCTTTGTGCTTGGGCCAACCTTTGACAACACCGCCGCCCGGCTGGCGTCTTACGCGGTGCGCGGTGGCAAATCCAAAATCATGATCGTGCATGATCGCAATACCTCTGGTGAATTGGGGCGTGCGGCCATCCAACGGGGCGTGACTGCGGCAGGCGGGTCCGTTGTTGCCACAGGCAGCTATGAGTTTTCGCAAAACGGTGTCGCCTCGGCCGCCCCCGGCATTGCCAGCAGCGCAAAAGCGGCAGGCGCGCAGGCGGTGTTTCTGACGGCCGACACAGCGGGTGCTTTGCCTTTGGTCAGCCAATTGCTGGCCGATAACGGTTTGACTTCGGCTTCGGTCCAATTTGTTGGCCTGACGCGCTGGGATATTCCAACGGCCACGCTGGCGCTGCCGGGTGTTCAGGGAGGTTGGTTCGCCCTGCCAGACCCTGCACTTTATGCGCAATATCAAGCGCGGTATCAGGCGGCGTTTTCCGAAGCCCCACATCCGATTTCGGGATTGGCTTATGACGGGATTGCCGCCATCGGCGCGTTGATCAAGCAGAATTCGGCCGGCGCGGTTTCCAAGGCGTCGCTGACCCAAGGATCTGGCTTTGTCGGCGTCAACGGCATCTTCCGTCTGCGCGGGGACGGCACCAACCAGCGCGGGTTGGCCGTGGCGCAAATCCGGGGTGGACAGTTGGTTGTGGTTGATCCCGCTCCGCGCAGCTTTGGCGGCGCTGGCTTTTAACCAACACTCAGGCGCGGGCGCATGAAAGAAACCAAATTTCCGCCGCCCGCGACCGATCTTTTGGTGCCGGCGGCGGTGCTGATTGATGGCGCGGGTTTGCTTGCGGCCATTGCTGGTGAAATTGATCCCAAGGCCGAAGCCCGGGCATCACGCGCCATTGCAGTACGTCATCTGGCGGCGGCGCGTGCGCGTGGAAATGGCCTGTTAAGCGCCGCCTTTGTTGCCCACCCAACGGCCTCGCGGGCATTGGTTTCGGCGCAGTCGCATCTGACAGATGTGCTGGTCACCGCAACGCTGATGATTGCCCGCCTCTATCTGCACCCCGCCCCAAACCCAACCGAGGCCGAACGTCTGGCGGTGCTGGCTGTGGGGGGGTATGGGCGGGGTGAAATGGCACCGCATTCCGATGTCGATCTGCTGTTTCTGACGCCCTACAAGATCACGCCCTGGGCCGAAAGCGTAATTGAATCCATGCTGTATATCTTGTGGGACCTGAAACTGAAGGTGGGCCATGCCAGCCGCACCGTGGCCGATTGCATCAGGTTGGGGCGCGAAGATATCACCATCCGCACCGCTTTGTTGGAGCACCGCTTTGTCGCGGGTCACGCGCCCTTGGCGGCCGATCTTGGTGACAAGCTTTGGTCGGATCTGTTCCGCACGACGGGGCCGCAGTTCATCGAGGCCAAGCTGGCCGAGCGCGCAGAGCGGCACAATCGCCAGGGCGGGCAACGTTATGTGTTAGAGCCCAATGTCAAAGAGGCGAAAGGTGGATTGCGCGATCTGCAAACGCTGTATTGGATTGGCAAATACCTGCATCGCGTGCCGTCCGCGGCGGGTTTGGTGGGCGCAGGTTTGCTAAGCCGCGACGAATACGAAAGCTTCGAGCGCGCCGAAAACTTTCTATGGGCCGCGCGGTGCCATCTGCATTACGTGACTGGTCGCGCGACCGATCAGCTGACGTTTGATTTGCAGGTCGAGGTGGCCGACCGCATGCACTACCGCGACAGTGGCGGGCGGCGCGCGGTTGAGCATTTCATGCAAGATTACTTCCGCCACGCCACCCGTGTGGGGGAGTTGACACGGATTTTCCTGACCGAGTTAGAGGCCCGTCACGCCAAACCAGAAGCGCGTTTGCGGGGATTTTTCAGCCGTAAAAAGGTGATCGACGGCTATAAACTGGTGCAGGGTCGTATTGATCTGATCAATCCTTCGCAGTTTCTGTCTGATCCGGTCAACATGCTGCGGGTCTTTGAAGAGGCCCTGAGGTCACAATACCTGCTGCACCCCAATGTGATGCGTCTTATCGCCGCCAATCTGCATCTGATCGACGACAGCGTGCGCGATAACCCCGAAGCGGTGCGTATTTTTATCGACCTGCTGCTGGAACACGGCAACCCCGAACGCGCGTTGCGGCGAATGAACGAGTTGGGGGTGTTGGCGGCGTTCATTCCCGAATTCGAAAACGTTGTCGCGATGATGCAATTCAATGTTTATCATCACTACACGGTGGATGAGCATATCATCCAGACGATTTCTGTTTTGGCCCAGATCGAACGCGGCGAACTGGTTGAAGAATTGCCTGTGGCCAGTGGCATCCTAAAGGCCGCGGTGAACCGCAAGGTGATATTCGTGGCACTCTTGCTGCACGATATCGGCAAGGGGCGGCCTGAAGATCATTCCATCATCGGCGCCCAGATCGCGCGACGGATCTGCCCGCGCCTCGGGTTGGATGCGGAAGAGTGTGAAACCGTGGAATGGCTGGTGCGCTATCATCTTCTGATGTCGGACATGGCGCAAAAGCGCGATATCGGCGATCCGCGCACGGTGCGCGATTTTGCCAAGGCGGTGAAAACCCGGCGGCGGCTGGATTTGCTGACGGTGCTGACCGTTTGCGATATTCGGGGCGTGGGGCCGAACACCTGGAACAACTGGAAGGCTATGTTGCTGCGGCAGTTGTATGGCCAAACCGCCGATGCGCTGGAAGGCGGCCTTGAAAACGTCAACAGTGACAAACGCGAGGGCGAGGCTAAGGCCGCCCTGCTGGACCGGTTGCAGGGTTGGGATGAGCCCGTTTTGCGGGCCGAACTGGCGCGGCACTATGCACCTTATTGGCAAGGGCTTTCCACGGATGCGCAAGAGATTTTCGCCACCCTGCTGCAGGGGCTGGGCGAAGATGAAATACGGATTGACCTGCACCCCGAACCCGCCCGCGATGCGACCCGGGCGTGTTTTGCGCTGGGCGATCATCCGGGGATATTCTCACGGCTTGCCGGGGCACTGGCGTTGGTGGGGGCGAACGTTGTGGATGCGCGCACCTATACATCCAAAGACGGCTATGCGACCCCGGTTTTCTGGATTCAGGACGCCGAGGGCAAGCCCTATGAACTGGCCCGCCTGCCCCGTCTGCGCGGCATGATCGAGAAAACCCTGCGCGGCGAAGTGCTGCCGCGCGAGGCTTTGGCAGGCCGCGACAAAGTAAAAAAGCGTGACCGCGAGTTTCGGTTTCCGACCCATATCACCTTTGATAATGATGGGTCCGAGATTTATACGATCATCGAGGTTGATACCCGCGACCGCCCCGGTCTGCTCTATGATCTGACCCGCACTTTGGCCGCCAACAACATCTATATCGCGTCTGCCGTGATTGCGACCTATGGCGCACAAGTGGTTGATGCGTTTTATGTCAAAGACATGTTCGGCCTGAAACTGCACGCCAAACACCGCCAGGAAGCGCTGGAAAAAAAGCTGCGGCAAGCGATTGTCGACGGGGCTGAGAGGGCGCAAAATCAAAGCTAATATAACGCTGCGGCCAAACGCTTTTTCTGTTCACAAATATCCCACGGGGGTCCGGGGGTGTGAAACCCCCGGCTTTCGCAACCAAAGCCGCGCGCGGAAAGCCACGCAATGAAACCAATCTCTCTTATGCGCAGCATCCTGACTGTCGGCGGCTGGACCCTTTTGTCGCGCGGTGCGGGGTTTGCGCGCGATATGATGATGGCGGCCTATCTGGGCGCAGGGCCGGTGGCGGATGCGTTCAACGTCGCGTTTTCACTGCCTAATATGTTTCGCCGCTTTTTTGCCGAAGGGGCGTTCAACATGGCTTTCGTGCCGATGTTCGCCAAAAAACTGCAAGGTGGCGAGGATGCAGGCGGTTTTGCCCGCGATGCGTTCAACGGGTTGGCGGCCATTCTGATTGCGTTTTCGGTGATCGGCACCTTTGCAATGCCGTGGCTGGTCTGGGCGATGGCTTCGGGCTTTGCCGGGGACGCGCGGTTCGATCTGGCGGTTCTTTATGGCCAGATCGGTTTCAGCTATATTCTGTTCATCAGTCTTGTGGCCTTGCTGTCGGGTGTTCTGAACGCGCACGGGCATTTTACCGAAGCAGGCTTTGTGCCTGTGCTGATGAACCTGATGTTCATCGCGGCCATGGTTGTGTCGGTGTGGCTGGGTTGGGATATCGGGCTGACGCTGGCGTGGACTGTGCCTGTAACAGGGATCGCACAACTGGCGTTCACATGGGCAGCGGCGGCCAAACTGGGGTTTCGGTTCACCCCAAGGTGGCCAAAATGGACACCCGAATTGAAACGGCTGGCCACCATCGCAGCCCCGGCCATTCTGGCCGGCGGGGTGGTGCAGATCAATCTTTTGGTCGGCCGTCAGGTTGCCAGTTATACCGAAGGCGCGGTCAGTTGGTTGGTTTATGCCGACCGTTTGTATCAACTGCCTCTGGGCGTGGTTGGCATCGCCATCGGTACGGTCTTGTTGCCCGATCTTTCCCGCCGTCTGCGCGCGGGCGATGCGGCGGGGGGGCGCGAAAGCTTTAACCGCGGTTGCGAATTTGCGCTGGCCTTAACTGTGCCCGCCGCCGTGGCCCTGGTGGTGATCGCGTTCCCGCTGACGTCGGTTCTCTATCAACGCGGGGCGTTTGGCCCGGATGATACCGCATCCACTGCGCTGGCTCTGGCCATCTACGGCGCAGGCTTGCCAGCCTTTGTGCTGCATAAGGTGCTGCAGCCGCTTTACTATGCACGCGAAGATACCCGCCGCCCGTTTCGCTATGCGGTGATCTCGATGATCCTGAATGGCGCCATAGCCGTGGGCCTGATGCCCTATATCGGCTTTGCCGCCGCTGCCCTTGCCACCACGCTGGCGGGGTGGGTCATGGTGGCGCAACTTTGGTTCGGCACCAGGCGCATGGGCGACGAGGCGCGCTTTGATACCCGCTCGCGGTCGCGGATTCCGCGTCAATTGCTTGCCGCGATGGCCATGGGTGCGGTGTTGTGGGCCGGACAGATCGTCTTGGGACCGCTGTTTGGCGATGCGTTCTGGCGTTACGGCGCATTGTTGGCGCTGATAGGGATCGGCATTGTCAGCTATTTCGCCGCCGGCACGGCGATCGGGGCGTTCCGGATGTCAGATTTCAGGGGCTTGCGCCGTCAGCGTTGACGCAACCGATCCCGCACCCGGCCAAACCCGCCGGGGCTGACCACGAACGACAGGAAAAATCCGGTGGCAAAGCCGGGCAGATCGGCCGTCCATTCCCAACCGCCGCCAAACAGCAGACCGAAGATCAGCTGGATAAACAGCAAAAACCCAATCATAGAAAACGCCCTGAACTGGTTCATCCCGGTGCCTGCCAGCCGCACCCAAACCAAAAACGTGAACGCGCCGATTAAACCGTAAACCGCAGGGAACGCACCAAACAGCGGCTGGCGAATGTCGGGGATCGACACATAAACCAACCCGCCGACGATGGCCGCGCCAAAAAAGACCACCAGCAACGCCCACCACCGGAAAATCTCGCCCACAAATTTACCCAAAGCCAATAAGATCACGATGGCAAAAACCGCTTGGGTTACGGTGAAATGCAAAAAGGGATAGGTCACAAACCGCATCAGCAGACCGGCGTCAAAATTACCAATCGCCAGTTGCTGGCGCCAGAATTCCGGCCATAGCCCATAGTGTTCAATCGCCGCTGTGCGCCAGCCGACCGCCGCGCCGCCCCCGATCATCCCGGCGCTGCCCAAGTTGAACATCATCTCCAGCGCGATCATTGGCAGGGCCAGCAACCAGACCACTGGCGGTAACGGGTTCAATGGCGGCGCGTTATTGTCTTGCATCAGGTTTCCAACGGTTCGTGGGGCAAGCTTGATTGACGCCCCCGCCCTGCAGCGATAAGCCGAACGCGCAGCTTTTTCCAGATGGAGTTTCCCATGTCCGAGCCGGTCCAAACGCCTCCGACTTTCCCAACGCGCATATTCTCGGGGATACAGCCATCGGGTGGGTTGACCTTGGGCAATTATCTGGGGGCGCTGAAACGCTTTGTCGAAAAACAGGACGAAGGCATCGAGACGATTTACTGCCTTGTCGATATGCACGCGATCACCGTCTGGCAAGACCCGGTCAAACTGCGTCATGCCACGCGCGAAGCGGCTGCGGGTTTTATCGCGGCGGGCATTGATCCGGCGCGCTCGATCCTGTTCAACCAATCCCAGGTTAGCGCGCATGCCGAATTGGCATGGATTCTCAACTGCGTTGCGCGGATGGGCTGGATGAACCGGATGACGCAATTCAAGGATAAGGCGGGCAAAAACGCCGAAAACGCCAGCCTTGGGCTTTATGCCTACCCCGCCTTGATGGCTGCCGATATTCTGGCCTACCGCGCCACGCATGTGCCGGTGGGCGAGGATCAAAAGCAGCATATCGAACTGACCCGTGATATCGCGGCCAAGTTCAATAATGACTATGGCGTGAACTTTTTTCCGATAACCGAACCCGTCATCGAAGGCGCTGCCACGCGGGTGATGAGCTTGCGCGACGGCACTTCGAAGATGTCAAAATCCGATCCGTCCGATCAAAGCCGGATCAATCTGACCGATGATGCCGATACGATTTCCAAGAAAATCCGCAAAGCGAAATCTGATTCCGATCCGCTGCCCGACACCCTTGACGCATTGAAAGACCGCCCCGAGGCGCGCAATCTGGTCAACATCTACGCAGCCCTTGCAAACCAAACCCCGGCGGCAGTGATCACCCAATACGCGGGCGCGCAGTTTGGCACGTTCAAACCTGCGCTTGCCGATCTGGCGGTGGAAAAACTGGCCCCGATCACTACAGAAATGACCCGCTTGATGAAAGACCCCGCTGAGATTGATCGGATACTGGGCCAAGGGGCGGCCCGCGCCGACGCCATTGCACGGCCCATTCTGGAACAGGTATACGACATCGTCGGGATGATCCGGTCGCGCCCGCTTTGATGATGCGCGGCGGATAATGCGCGAAAGACAGGGAACGACGCCTCTCATCAGTCTTGCAGAACTTTCTCCGCCCGCCTGTCACAGAATCGATTCACATCCCTGCGATACAGACGTTGGGGCTTGGCAGCCCCATCTGTCCCCCGCTTGAAGGCCCGCCACATTTGGGCCGTGCCCTCGGATCATCAAAGGTCCGAGGGCTTTTTTGCGCAATCTTTGTGCATTATCGCCTATAGTTTGGCACAGCCCGATCTCTTAGAGTCTGATTCGAAACTATCTGTGTGATGTCATGACCTTGCCAGCAGGCGGGTGACGCGGCGGATGTGGGCGATGAGCAGCCATGCTTCGGCGC
>JAYUHO010000054.1:0-2466 GCA_043766915.1 Cypionkella sp. | reverse complement strand
CGCACAGCTGTTCGGTTGGACAAACCCGGGCGCACATGCCGCCCATGATGTTTTGCGCGAATATCGTCTTGGCTGCGGCATCGGGCGTGCCGGTGGCGATTTGGCGGATGAACAGCGGAATGTCGATGCTGGTGGGGCACGCCGTGATGCAGGGCGCATCATGGCAGAAGTAGCAGCGATCCGACGCCACCCGCGCTTCATGCGCATCCAGGGGGGCCTGCACATCGGTGAAATTGTCATGATAGGCTGCGGCGGGAAGGCGATTGGGCACCACGCCCGGGGTCATCTGGCTGTTGGACAAGGCGGCGGTCCTTATGGCTTATGCGTTTTCTCAGGCTGCCATAGCTCTCATTTTTTATCAAATGGTAAATTTTATTCAAACCCAGTTTTCGCGGCCTTTTTTCATCAAGTCGTTCAACCCCCTTTTTTCCCAACGCCCCGTCGCGTATATAGTCCAGATCATTGGCTGGGCATTGCCCCTGCCCGCCCCCAAAAGCCAACCAGAGGACGGCATGAGCAAACAATCAACAGACGCCGATGTTGCGTTTATTTCCGCCCTTGCAGAGCTTTTGAACAAGAATGAGCTGACCGAATTGTCGGTAAAGCGCGAATATGGCGAAGACGACAGTCTTGAAGTGCGCGTGGTCAAACAATCGACCGTTGTACAGATGGCACCCGCACCGCAGATGCACTATGCGCCCGCGTCCGCCGCACCTGTTGCAGGCGCAACCCCTGCTGCCCCAACAGCCCCCGAAGACCCTGCACAACACCCCGGAGCCGTTACATCGCCGATGGTTGGCACCTGTTATCTGTCAGCAGAACCCGGGGCTGCGGCCTTTGTAACCGTTGGATCAACCGTCACCGAAGGCCAGACGGTACTGATCATCGAGGCGATGAAAACGATGAACCACATCCCGGCCCCGCGGGCGGGCACGGTCAAGCGCATTCTGGTGGCCGATGGCAATTCAGTCGAATACGGCGCGCCTTTGATGATTATCGAGTAAGCGACGATGTTTGACAAAATCCTGATCGCCAACCGGGGCGAAATTGCCCTTCGCGTGATCCGCGCCTGCCGTGAAATGGGGATCAAGTCGGTGGCGGTGCATTCCACTGCTGACTCCGACGCGATGCATGTGCGGATGGCAGACGAATCTGTCTGCATCGGCCCGGCACCGTCGTCTGCCAGTTATCTGTCAAAGGCGGCGATCATTTCTGCTTGTGAGATTACGGGTGCCCAAGCGGTGCATCCGGGGTATGGGTTTCTGTCGGAAAACGCGGCTTTCGCCCAAGCGTTGCAAGATCATGGCATCACTTTTATCGGCCCCACGGCCGAACATATCCGCATTATGGGCGATAAAATCACCGCCAAGGAAACTGCCAAGGCTTTGGGAATTCCCGTTGTGCCCGGATCGCCCGGCGGTGTGCCCGATTATGAAACTGCCATCGGCGTGGCGGCGGATATTGGCTTTCCGGTGATCATCAAAGCCACTGCGGGCGGCGGTGGGCGCGGCATGAAAGTGGCCAAGAACGCCGAAGAACTGGAAATCGCCTTTCGCACCGCGC
The DNA here is from genome assembly GCA_043766915.1 of Cypionkella sp. Classification (GTDB taxonomy): domain Bacteria; phylum Pseudomonadota; class Alphaproteobacteria; order Rhodobacterales; family Rhodobacteraceae; genus JANNAT01. Next base: position 903 of record JAYUHO010000054.1, on the reverse strand, counting down.
GGGCCGAATCCAAAGTGGCCTTTGGCAATGACGAAGTTTACATCGAGAAATATCTGCAAAAACCGCGCCACATCGAAATTCAGGTGTTCGGCGATGGCAAAGGCAAGGCCGTTCATCTTGGCGAACGGGATTGCTCGCTGCAACGCCGCCACCAGAAAGTGTTCGAAGAGGCCCCCGGCCCGGTGATCACCCCCGCCTTGCGCGCCAAAATCGGCAAGGTTTGCGCCGATGCGGTCGCCAGCATCAACTACATCGGGGCTGGCACGATTGAGTTTTTGTATGAAGACGGCGAATTTTTCTTCATTGAAATGAACACCCGGTTGCAGGTGGAACACCCGGTGACCGAGGCGATTTTCGGCGTCGATCTGGTGCGCGAGCAAATCCGGATCGCGGCTGGCCTGCCGATGTCGTTCATCCAGGACGAGTTGAAAATCAACGGCCACGCCATCGAAGTGCGCATCAACGCCGAGAAACTGCCAAACTTCGCGCCCTGCCCCGGCAAGGTGCGGATGTTCCATGCCCCCGGCGGCTATGGCGTGCGGATGGATTCGGCGCTGTATTCCGGCTATTCGATCCCGCCCTATTACGACAGCCTGATCGGCAAGCTGATCGTCCATGGCCGTGACCGCCCCGAAGCCTTGGCCCGATTGCGGCGGGCTTTGGGCGAATTGATCATCGACGGCATTGAAACCTCTGTGCCGTTGTTTGACATGTTGCTGAACGAGCCTGACATTCAAAACGGCGAATACAACATTCACTGGCTGGAAAAATGGCTAGAAGCCCAGTTCGGTCACTAGGCGACGGGCGGTGCGCGATATGCCGTCTGGCATTGACGTGACGCAATAGATCACCCCAGACGTCTTGCTGCGCGCCTATGCGATGGGGATTTTCCCTATGGCCAAC
>JAYUHO010000053.1:0-6617 GCA_043766915.1 Cypionkella sp. | reverse complement strand
CAGGGCAATTGCGACCTCCCCCGGGATATTTGAAAACAGAAAAAGGGGGAAGAGATGGGACTTGTTGACCTGACTGCATCCGACCTGTCGCGCATGATAGCTGCGCGGCAGGTTGCCCCGTCAGAGGTGATGGCGGCTTATCTGGACCGGATCGCGGCAGTGAACCCGGCAATAAACGCCGTGATTTCACTGCGGGACCGGGATGACTTGATGGCCGAAGCACTGGCGGCCGATGATGCACCCCTAATGGGCTGGCTGCACGGTATTCCTCTGGCGGTGAAGGATTTATGCGCCACTGCCGGGTTGCGCACCACCTATGGATCGCCGGTGTTTGCCGATTTCGTGCCAGAAAAAGACAATCTTCTGGCCGCCCGGATGCGCGCAGCGGGCGCGATATTCATTGGCAAAACCAACACGCCGGAATGGGGGCATGGCAGCCATTCGTTCAACCCGGTGCATGGGGTGACCCGCAATCCTTACGATCTGACCCGTACCGCAGGCGGATCATCGGGCGGGGCGGCGGCGGGCCTGACGGCGCGCATGCTGCCGGTCGCCGATGGGTCGGACATGATGGGTAGCCTGCGCAATCCGGCGGCGTTTTGCAATGTGTACGGATTTCGCCCCACATGGGGATTGGTTCCCGGCGATGCGGGCGGTGAGGCGTTTTTGGCGACGCTGGCCACCGAAGGCCCGATGGGGCGCTGCGTGGAAGATGTGGCGCGGCTGTTATCGGTGCAGGCGGGGGTTAATCCTGCGGTGCCGTTTGGCCGCGAAAGCCGCAATTTTGCCGAAGACCTGACCACAGATATGCGCGGCAAACGCATTGCCTGGTTGGGCGATTGGGGCGGGGCCTATGCGATGGAGCCCGGGATCGTGCCGTTGTGCGAGGCGGCTTTGGCGGTATTTACGGAACTGTGCGCGCATGTTGAACAGGTTGCGCCCCCCTTTCCCGCCGCCGATCTGTGGCAGGCGTGGGTCACTTTGCGGGGAATGTTGAACGCAGGCGGCATGGCCGATCTGTATGACGATCCCGTCACCCGCGCGCAGCTGAAGCCCGAGACGATCTGGGAGATTGAACAGGGCCGCACCCTGTCTGCGCAAGCCGTTTACCAGGCGTCGGCGATCCGGTCGGCCTGGTATGCGCGGCTGGCCCGGTTGTTTGAAACCTATGACGCCATTGTGCTGCCATCAGCACAGGTCTGGCCGTTTCCGGTGGAATGGCGCTGGCCGCAATTGATCAACGCCACTGCGATGGACACCTATCACCGCTGGATGGAGGTGGTGATTCCGGTGTCATTGGCCGGCCTGCCTGCGCTGGCGGTTCCGGTGGGATTTGGCGCAAACGGGCTGCCTATGGGCATGCAAATCGCCGGGCGTGTCGGTGCCGATGCGGCGGTTTTAGCGATGGGGCAGGCCTATCATTTGGCCACGGACTGGCCGGGCAAAAGGCCACCAAAGTGCTTAAACCTTTCAGACAATGCGGCGGCGCAAAAAGGCCAGAATATCTGCCTGCACCTGAGGTGAGGCTTGATCAAGGCTATTGACGCAGACAAACAACACATCTTCTTTTGTTTCAGCCTCGATGATTTTGGCGCGTGTCCGCTGCGGTGTGTCAACATCGGCCCGAAAATAGAGGGTGTTATCCAAGATAGCCACGCTTGCAGTGCCCGCCGCAAGTTCCAGATGATTGGCAAGACTTGCTGGATTAAACTGCGCGCCATGCCGGAAACGGGGGGCCATATTCGCCTCGATGACACCGGGATGCGCGGCCTCAAACCGCTGGAACGTAGACCGCCGCAGGGGGTGCGGCGTGTGGCCGATGGTGAAAAATCGCAAGCCGCGTCCGACAAGCCGTGCCGCGCGCAACTGTTGAAGTTTAAAGCCAACGGGCTGCCAATTCTTCCCCCGCCGCTTTAGCCGACCGACAGCAAGCTGCAGCCAAGGCACCACCCCATAGGCCCGCGTCATCCACCGCCCGCGCAGCACTGGACCAATTTCTGTAAAGAAATCGGTGGGTTCAACGGATCGTATGAAAAAGAAATCATCATTCAGATAAATATACCGCTCTGCCAGGGTGGGGATACGGTAAAGCGCCGTTTCAATCGTTCGACCCGAAAATATCGGCAACAGAGATTCATGGCCGCGATAGATTTCGCTGTGATCAACAATCTTGATCCGGTCGCGCATTGCACTGTCCGCCGCCCAAAGCTGGGCCACAATCGCCGGAGTTTGACCATCGGTCACGATATGGATCTGGCGCAGCCAAGGCGCGAATTTCAGCAAAGCCAACAAACTGAAGCGGATTTCATCGCGGTTAGCAAAGCGTGTCGGTTCAACGCCCGCCGCCCCAAACCCCGGATCAAAGGCGTTACGGCGTGCGACATGGGCGGGGTCTTCGCCATCGACCCACGTCAGCACCGCATCAATCGGACCAATCACAGTACAGACCGAAGCCGCAATGGCAGGGTCACCACGGGTGGCCCCGGCAATTTGGCTGGTTTGTTCCACGCAAGAGGACGGCGAAGCCAGGTCAGGCGTTGCCGCGCAGCCGCGAAAGCCGTATCGCCCGGAACTGGCATTGCGGCCTCTACCATGCGAAACAACGTCTCGCGCCGTTGCATATGTGGGCCCCACCCCGCCGCAATAAGGTTGGGATCGTTGGCCCGCCCCATCGCAGTTTCATAGTCGATCATCCCGAAGTGGAACATAAACAGATCCGGGTGAATGTGGAAATTTCGCCCTTTTACCCGATGCAGGCCCGCCCCCCATGTCACAGGTCGGAACGCCAACACCGGTTTGGTGTAGGCATTTGAAATCACGGCCACGCTGCGCTGCGCCAGAAACGGCTGCGCCGTGTCAATCGCGGCTTCACTTGGAAGATGTTGCACCACGTCCAGCCCCAGCCCTGAAAGAGTTGACGTGCGCGGGATTTGGCGTTGCAGGAATGCGGCCAAACTGGCGTGGCGGTCTGGATCAGCGACCAAAAACTCATCTACATCCGTCGCGATGATCGCATTATAGTCGTAGCGCCACAGCGTTCTTGCCAAATCAGAGATGGCCCTGCTGCGATTGTGTTCCATTATCACCCGCCGCATAGGGGTATTTTTGATCTCGGCGGCCCAATCGCGATGGCGAAGATGCAGAAAGTTAACACCTTCAAATCCGCTTGGAATCGTCTCATCAAGCCCATCAATGATGACAAACAACGATTGGCGACCAAAGTTGCCGCCATAGTAGTCGATCCATTTATGCAGGAATATTTTGTCGTTTCGAACGGTGGTGATGCAGGCGACCTTCACGGGCTTCTCCGGTTGCAACGCTGACCTCTCTTAGCGCAACCGCAAGTTTACGGCAATTGTTCGACGCGTGATCCCTGATGCGTTGCCTTAGAGTATCCGTCTTGATCAACACGGATACTCTAACGCCGTGCCAGCGCCGCTAACCGGTCCTTCACCTCGGCCCGCACGGGGCCTTCGCGCGGTGGATCGACAATAGTTATCAACATGGCCTCGGACGGGGCGGCACGCCCGCCGCCGCCCCAACTTAGGGCGCGCAACACAGTTTGGGCAGCGGCGGGCAGGTGATCAGGAATTTCCAGCCCCGACATTTCCGCCCAAAGCCCCGTCCAGCAGCGACCAACCGACCATGGGTTATACCCACCCCCGCCCAACAACAGCACCCGGGGGGCAAGCGCGCGCACCCCCCGCAACACCGCACGATGGGCGTTGTTTGACAGACACAGCCGCGAGAGCGGATCCTCGGTCACCGCATCGGCCCCCGCCTGCAGCACGACGACATCAGGCTTGAACGCCTGCACGCGCGGCAGGATCAACTGATCCAGCACCGCGCGCATTTCAGTGTCATTGAATCCGCGCGGCACCGGCAGGTTGAAGGCATTGCCGCACCCCTGATCGCCCAACGCGCCAGTAAAAGGCCAGCGCGCTTCTTCATGCACCGAAATCATCAAGACCGAGGGATCCGCCGCAAAGGCGTGTTCCACCCCGTCGCAGTGATGGGCGTCGATATCAAGATACGCGACTCGCGCCATCCCCGCCCGCTGCAGCGACAGAATGCCCAAGACCGGATCATTCAGATAGCAAAATCCATTCGCCCTGTCGGGCATTCCGTGATGCGTGCCCCCGCCGGGCACATAAACCGCCCCGCCCGCCGCCTGCGCCAACAACTCTGCCGCCAACAGCACACCGCCCGCCCCCGTCGCAGGGCGACTATAAATCTGCGGAAAAATCGGATTGGTCAGTGTGCCCAGATGATGCCGGGCGCGCAGCTTGGCGGGCAGATCGCCGGTCGCTTCTGCCAGCTGTAAGGCCGCGATGTAATCGGGGTTGTGCCAAACGGTCAGTGCCGCCGGTTTGGCGCGCGGGCTGGCACGATACTGCGCAGGCGGCAGCCAGCCCAAACTGCGGCAAAGATCCATCACGGTTGACACCCGCGGCACCCGCAACGGATGGGCTGCCCCGTACGTTGATCCCCGATAAATCTCGGAGCCGATGAACAAGGGACCGACAAAATCTGATCGTTTCATGGCACCCCCTTGCCGATAGAATAGCGTGGCAAATCCGACTCGCAACACAGCGCAGCATAATGTGATGCGACGAAACCTATGCATTTGCTGCAGAATATGCGATGGTCAGACAAATAAGGGGCAAACAACAAAGGGCTTGCCTATAAGAAACGGGTATCGGGCGTAGCAGTTATGAACCAAACAGTGCAGATGGCCATTTCCACGGCGCCAATTTCATCGCAACTTCGTTCTCGACAAGTTGGGGCCGTTTGCTGGCGCATGAACCGCGGCCGCGTGCAGGTTTTGCTGATCACCAGCCGCGATACCGGGCGATGGGTAATCCCCAAAGGCTGGCCAATCGAGGGGTTGACCGCAGCCGAGGCCGCCGCGCGTGAGGCGTGGGAAGAGGCTGGCGTTGAAGGGCTGGTCGCGGCTACCGATCTGGGCCAGTTCCATTATGACAAGATAATGGACCCTAAACCCGCTGTGCCCTGCCAAGTGCAGGTGTTCACTCTGCGCGTGGCCAAGCTGCGTGCCAAATTTCCCGAACGCAAGGAACGCCGCCGCCGCTGGTTTGATGCGCTTAAAGCCGCGCGCAAAGTGGCAGAACCGGAACTGCGCCAATTGTTGCAACACCTGCCCGAAATGCTGGTGCCATAGGCCACGCCCTAGCTTGAAATCCCGATCAGGATCGTTACCTGACATCTATCCGTTATCCCAGATAGGCCCATGATCCGCTATTCCTTAACCTGCGCCAAAGACCACGGGTTTGACAGCTGGTTTCAGTCTGCCAGCGCCTACGACAGTCTGCGCATGGCGGGGCATGTGACCTGTCCTGTTTGTGGGAACGGGGCGGTCGAAAAAACCCTGATGGCACCAAATGTGCGCCCGGCGCGGGGGGCAGGCGCAGGTCAAAACGCAAAATCCGCCTTAAGCCAGCCACAGAATGACGTTGAATCCGCCTTTGCCGCGATGCGCAAGCTGGTCGAGGCGAACTCGGAATATGTCGGGTTGAACTTTGTCACCGAAGCGCGGCGGATGCATGAAGGCAGCATCGACGAACGCGCGATTTACGGTGAAGCCAAAGCCGACGAGGCGCGCGCGCTGATCGAAGATGGCGTGCCAGTGGCCCCCTTGCCGTTCATGCCGACGCGCAAAACGAATTAGCGGCAGTCCAGCGCCCGTTTCATCGCCGCTTTGCTGTAGCGACCAAGATCAGTTGCTGGCGTGCCCATCCGCACCGCCATCAGCCGCGACCAATCGGCGCTGACCAGAACCACTTCATCGCCCTGCCCGCAGTTGCGCATACCACCACTGATGAAATTGTTGCCAATCTGATGGTTGGTCAGCCCCGGAACACGGGCCAATTCGCGCAACCGATTGCCGTCCAGCCGCAGGAACACCAACTCTTTTGCCAGATGCGGGCGATCAACATAGGCAATTTCAACCTGCCCATCGCCATTAAAATCGCCTGTTCCAGCCGGGGCCAACCAGCGGTGGGGTTGGCCGATGAACGGCGTCGCGGCCCGTCTGCCGTCAATATCATAGACGGCCAAAGACGCCCCGCGCGTCAGATCGGTTTCCACCACAATCACCTCGGGCAGCCCGTCCCCGTCCAGATCAGCGATGCGGGTGGTGATGTCTTCGAAGACACGGTTTTTGGGCAAAACATGGTCAACCGTGGCTTCTTTGATACTGTCACAGCTGGGGCATAGGTTGAGTGTAAGCCGCAAAGCGCCCCATTCAACCGCATCCCCTAAGATGCCATGATCATAGCGGTCGGTGGGCGAAATCAGCGCCGCCGACTGGATGACCGGGGGCATGCCATAGTCTTTCAGGGCGACTTGTGCCACGGCGGCAAGGGGAAACAGCGCGATACACACTGCAACCCCCGCACGCCGCATCAGATTTGCTTTTGCGGCATTTGCACACGCAAGCCGTCCAGCGCGTCGCTGACCTTCAGCTGACAGGTCAGGCGCGAACGCACCGGATCGGGCGACCATGCGAAATCCAGCATATCCTCTTCCATGGCATCTTTTTTGGGCAGCCGGTCAACCCAGGCCGCATCAACATAGACATGGCAGGTCGAACAGGC
>JAYUHO010000052.1:0-2473 GCA_043766915.1 Cypionkella sp. | reverse complement strand
TTTTTCCGATCACGTCAACATCCGCTTTGCGGACGGCGAAACCATCCGTGCCCGTGCCGATACTACAGGTCTGCGCGGTCAGACCGGGGATGCGTTGGTGCCTGTGCGGTTGATCCCGGAAGTGGCTCTGCCGGATAGCCGGAACGGGGCACTGGGCGCGCTTACCATTATTCGCCCGCTTCCCTTTAACCTTGGCAGGATATCACCTGCTTCCCCCACCTCTGGCAACTGAACTGGATGTGATCTTATGACCAAACCGATTTATCCCTTGGTTCTGTGTGGTGGCATGGGCGCCCGCCTTTGGCCGATGTCGCGCATCGAACAACCAAAGCAATTTCAACCCGTGCGCGGCAAAGGCAGCCTGTCGTATTTTCAAACCACCGTGCAACGCCACCGCGGCGATGATTTCCACAGCCCCATTGTGGTGACAAGTGCCGCCCAAACAGTGTTGGTGCACCGCCAATTGCAAGACCTGCAAATCAAATCCACCGTAATCGCCGAACCGATGGGCCGCAACACTGGCCCCGCCGTTCTGGCCGCCGCCTTGACCATAGCACAGACCGACCCAGAGGCGCTGCTGTTGGTTTTGCCATCCGATCACATCATCACCGGCAATCTGAATGCAACCGTCCTCGCCATGCGCGAGGCCGCAGATGATGGGCGTATCGTCTTGTTTGGCATTCTGCCGACCTACCCCGAAACTGGCTACGGCCATATCGTTGACGGTGGCGAATATGGTTTTATTCCCGGCCTGCACCGGGTTGACCGCTTTATCGAAAAGCCCCCGGTCGAAGTCGCCAGATCGCTGATTGCAAGCGGCAACGCTTATTGGGCATCAGGCATCAGCCTGTTCCGTGCCGATGTGATCATCGAAGAGTTTTTGCGCTTCGATCCCCAGACTTTCTACACGGTGTCAGAGGCCGTATCCGGTGGCATCCGCGACGAAAACACCCTGTATCTGGAAAGTCGCGCCTTCGCGAAAGCCACGTCGGAACCAACAGAGCGGCTGGTGTTCGAGCGGTCACCAACCACCGCCTTGGCCCCCGCATTGAACATTGAATGGGATGATGTCGGCGCGTGGAACGCAGTTCAAAAAATTTCGGCGACCTGTGACGATGGCAACGTCAAGAACGGCGACATCATGGCGCTGGATACCAAAAACTCGCTGATCCAAAGCGATAGCCGTCTGGTGGCCGTGATCGGTCTGCGCGATATGATCGTTATCGACACACCTGATGCGCTGTTGGTGACAAACAGAGAAAATGCTCAGAACGTAAAGCAGGTGGTGGAACAGCTGAAAAGCCAATCACGCCGCGAAGTGCAAAGCCATGTCATCCGGGAAACCAGTTGGGGCCGGGTAGAGCCGCTGTCAAAGGCGCAAGGCTACGATATGCGCATGATCGTGGTGGCACCGGGGGCCACGGTACGGGTCAATGGCACAGGAATTGGTCCCAGCCTGTTGACCTTCATCAATGGCGGCGCGGTGTATGAAATTGATGGCAAAACGGTAACCGCAAAGCGCGGTGAAAGTGTAACCATCGCCGCCGATGTCACCTTGCCTATGACCAATGTGACGGGCCGCGAATTGCGCGCCATGCAGCTGATGCTGACAACGGGAAGCGAAGACGAACGGGAAGAAACCGCGGGCATTGGGTCCATAGCAGTTCCGCCTATGTTTGCTGCAACATTGCCGTTGTCAGCCGCCAGCCCCAAGCGGCGATTTGCTACTACACCCAAATTAACACGGGCGTCTGTCTGATATGCGCCCGTCATTCATTCAGTTTGCTTTGCTTTGCGTCCTGGCCCCCGGCCTTGGCCTTGCCACACCGGTTTGGACAGAGGCAAGTAAAGCGCAAGCCCTGATAAACGCCGTGATAACAAACACAGGCGACGCGCAAGATACCGTAGGGCAGCTGGCAGATATTTTTCAGCTGGACCCAACAATTACAGCGTCCCCCGCCGTGCAACGCCCTGATTTCGCCAATGGGCCCGAAGGCAAGCTGATCTTGGCTGACTTGCAGTTGGCGATGACGCAGCTTTCCATCCACATCGGGTCAAACAACCAGATCCGTGTTGTTCGCGCGCAAGGCGACCAGCGCGATGCGTTGATTTTGCAAAGTGGTTATACCAGCCTGCGTGATTTGGCCAAAACTGCCAAAGATCAAGGTATTGACGGCCTTCAAATGGAAGACGGTATCGTGCATCTGACCCGACCTTTGGTGGTCTGGCTAGGGGCCGGGCTCAAGCTGGAACCGGGCGACCAGTTGCTGATGGACGCCGCCCGCGGTGCGTTTTTACTGGGCTTTGGTCAGATCGAGATGGTCGACGCAGATGTGCAGGCAACACGCTCTGGCAGTGGTCCCGCAGATTTTCGCCCTTTCGTGCTGATCACAGGGCAAGGCACACTGTTTGCACAAAGCACCACGTTCACTGGTTTGGGCATGGTTGGTGCCGATCCTTTTGGCGGTGTTGT
>JAYUHO010000051.1:0-2482 GCA_043766915.1 Cypionkella sp. | reverse complement strand
AAGGGTGCCTTCAAACGTCGCAGGCAAGTCATGGAGGAAGCTATTGTTGCCAATGGGTTGCACATCGCTGGGCAGGGTGGCTTTGGTGGGTCAAGCTTCTGGATGCAAACCGCGGCAGATACCGAGCGGTTGGCGACACTGCTGCGGCGTGACGGTGTGCTGATCGAACCGGGGCGAGCGTTCTTTGATCCCGGCCGACCGGATCATCGGCATTACCGACTGGGATATTCGTCAATTCCGGTCGCAAAGATTGCCGGGGGTGTGGCGCGGATTGCGGCGGCGGTCGAATGGATCGAGCGGCAAAAGTGATGTCTTGCCCACGTCTTGCCCACGTCTTGCCCACGTCTCTACTCACTATGTGGCATTCTGGACTTATCTCGGCGCAAGTGTTGGCCCTAAGCGGCCTGCGGTTCTGGCATTAGAAAGGCTGCACAACAGGGGAGTGCGACGATGCGGATGACCACGGAAGAGGCTTTTGTCAAAACCCTGCAACTGCATGGCATCGATCATGTGTTTGGCATCATCGGATCGGCGTTCATGCCGATTTCGGACTATTTCCCGCAGGCTGGCATCACCTTTTGGGACTGCGCGCATGAGGGGTCCGGTGGCATGATGGCCGACGGCTTTACGCGCGCCTCGGGCCGGATGTGTATGATGATTGCGCAAAACGGGCCGGGGATCACCAATTTCGTGACGGCGGTGAAGACCGCCTATTGGAACCACACGCCCTTGTTGCTGGTCACACCGCAGGCCGCCAACAAGACCATCGGCATGGGCGGGTTTCAGGAAGTGGCGCAGATGGACCTGTTCAAGGATATGGTCGCCTATCAGGAAGAGGTGCGCGATCCGAGCCGGATGGCAGAGATTTTGAACCGGGTGATCGTGAATGCCAAGCGGGCCAGCGCCCCGGCACAGATCAACGTGCCGCGCGATTTCTGGACGCAAGTCATTGATATTGAACTGCCTGTTGCGGTGGAGTTCGAGCGGCCGTCGGGTGGTGATAGTGCCTTGACGGCGGCGGCGGCGCTGCTGTCGGGGGCGAAGTTCCCGGTGATTCTGAACGGCGCCGGGGTGGTTTTGAGCGATGGGATTCCGGCGTCGATGGCGCTGGCGGAACGTCTGGATGCAGCGGTTTGCGTCGGTTATCAGCACAACGACGCCTTTCCCGGCAGCCATTCGCTGTTCGCCGGGCCGTTGGGCTATAACGGATCCAAAGCGGCGATGGAACTGATTGCGCAGGCCGATGTGGTGCTGGCTTTGGGGACGCGGCTGAATCCATTTTCGACGCTGCCGGGCTACGGGCTGGATTACTGGCCGAAGCAGGCGCAGATCATTCAGGTCGACCTCAATCCGGCGCGGATCGGGCTGACCAAAAAGGTCGCGGTCGGGATCGTTGGCGACGCGCGCTTGGTGGCGGAGGGGATTTTGGCCCGGCTGTCGGACACGGCTGGCGACGCTGGAAGATCGGCGCGCAAGGGCATGATTGCGCAAGGAAAATCGGCCTGGGCACAGGCGTTGTCGTCGATGGATCACGAGGAGGATGACGTGGGCACGACCTGGAACCAGCGGGCGCGGGCGTCCAAACCGGCGTGGATGTCGCCCCGGATGGCGTGGCGGGCCATTCAGGCGGCGCTGCCGAAAGAGGCGATTATTTCCAGCGACATCGGCAACAATTGCGCGATTGGCAACGCCTATCCGACGTTTGAGGCGGGCCGGAAATATCTGGCACCAGGGCTGTTCGGGCCCTGTGGTTACGGCATGCCATCGGTGATCGGCGCGAAAATCGCTTGCCCGGATGTGCCGGTGGTCGGGTTTTCCGGCGATGGCGCGTTTGGGATTGCGGTCACCGAACTGACCGCGATCGGCCGCAAAGAGTGGCCGGCGATCACGCAAGTGGTGTTTCGCAACTATCAATGGGGCGCGGAGAAGCGCAATTCGACGCTGTGGTATGACGACAATTTCATCGGCACCGAGCTGGATGAAGGGGTAAGCTACGCTGGCATCGCTAGGGCTTGTGGGTTGCAAGGCGTTGTTGCCCGGACGATGGAGGAATTGACGGCGGCGCTGCGCAAGGCGATTACCGATCAGATGGCGGGCAAGACCACGCTGATCGAGGCGATGATCAATCAGGAACTGGGCGAGCCGTTCCGGCGCGATGCGATGAAAAAGCCGGTGGTGGTGGCGGGGATTTCCAAGGCGGATATGCGAAAGCAACTGGTGTGATGCCATTTGGCATGAGCGTTGCAACGGCGGGGTTCATGGCCGTAGCCTGCCTGATCGCGGCATTCGTGCGCGGCTATTCCGGATTTGGCTTTTCGGCGCTGGTGGTGTCAGCCGCTGCCTTGGTGATGAATCCCCTCTATATTGTGGGTGTCGTCATGGTGTGCGAATTTCTGATGACGTTTCAGCAATGGCGCGGCGTGCGGGCGGATGTCGATTGGACACGGGTTGCGGCACTGATGATCGGGGCGGTGATCGGGTT
>JAYUHO010000050.1:0-6673 GCA_043766915.1 Cypionkella sp. | reverse complement strand
TTACCGGGCCAACCCTGACCAATGTGAACGACTTTCGCGCGCTGCTGATCACCGCTTGATCAAGGTCTTGCCCGCAAGGGATCGGGGCGGTAACGGTTTGTTTGGAATAGGAATTCGCTGCCCACGCATCGCTCGAACGCGATTTCCGATGTCCGTGCTTCCATCAAAACCTGAACCGCTTTGGCCCACCGGTCCCCCAGAAACGTTACCCACTGTAGATATGGTCCGGGGAACTTCTGTGTGGAAAAACCTGTCTTCCCCGTCAGATAATCGCCTTTTCCAAAAACGGCTCGCCGCGCGCAATCCTGCCATATCCGAAGGGGCGCAAATCGAGTGTGCGATATTCTCCATAGGTCAGCCATTCTGCCGTTCCGCGCCCCATCGCGGGGGATTGCTGCAACCCGTGCCCGGAAAACCCGTTCAGGAATAAAAAGTTTTCAACCACATCATGCGGCCCGATGATGGCGTTTTGATCCAGCGTGTTCATATCATACTGGCCGCCCCATTCGCGCAAAACCTTGATCGCTTCAAACTGCGGAATGCGGTTGGCCAGGGCGGGCCAGATATGATCTTGCCACAGCGCGTGATCCATCTCGAAATCATCAAAATCGACCGCAGGATCATGCGCGCTGTGCCCGCCCGCCATATAGGTCGTCTTGCCATCTTGCCTTACAGGCACGCCGGATGGGTCGATGGTCAGCGGCAAGGCGCGCTCCAGCGGGGTTTCGGCGGAAAATACCCATGTATAGCGTTTGCGTGGCTCGATCGGGATTGTGATCCCCGCCATCGCCGCCGTCCTTGCGCCCCGTGTGCCGGTGGCGTTCACAACTTGCCCGCAAGAGATCACGCCACCCGATGCCAATGTGACGCTTTCCACCCGCGTGCCAGCGGCGTTCTTGGACAGCGCCACCACCTCGGCGGTGACATATTCCACACCGCGCTCTTTCGATTGCCGACGCCAGCAATCAAACACTGTGATCCCGTCGAAATAGCCTTCGTTCACGCAGTTGATACTGCCCAAAGTGATGTCATCGACGTTATAGAACGGATAGGCCGCTTTGATCTGATCCGCTGTCATCAGCTGGGTGGCCGCCCCTGCCGCTGCCTGCACGGCATGACTTTCGCGCAGCATTTGTGCAAAGACGGCTGAATTGGCCAGATACATATAGCCATAGCTTTGAATGCGCAGTTGCGGCACGCGGGCGTCGCCGCCCATGTAGTCGCGCATATTCTGGATAAAATCGGCACCAAACTGTGAAATCTGTACGTTCAGCGGTTCGGAAAACTGCTGACGGATACAGGAATTGGATTTGGCCGTGGCCGAGGATTCATAGGTGGGATCGCGTTCGATCACCAGAACGCTGCCAGTGAAATCAGGATTGTCTGACAAGAACCAGGCCGTGGATGCACCCAACATCGCACCGCCGATGATCACGACGTCATATCTCGATTTGGTTGGTTTGGTAGGAAGGCCCGCGAAGGTCATTCAAAAATCTCTCCAAGTTTTGCCCGGTTTAACACTTCGGCAATTTCGGCGTCAGTCATATGATAAGCGCTACGCGCAAGGTCGGCCGAGATATACCCAAGGGCCAGATCGCGTCGCACCATCTGCGGGTCGCGCAGCACCGGGTCGCCATAGCCAGCCCCGCCCGGAAAGGCCATCTTCACCCTACGGCCATGCGGGACGAATTGCTTGCCTTTGCCGCGCATCGTCGTCCCATCATCCTGACCAATTGTTGTCGCACCGCCTGTTGCCCCCCCGCGCCGCCCGCGCGCGGGATGGTTCACCCGGTCAAACATCGCCTGAATGTCAAACTCATGCCCGTCTTGCGCGCCGACTTCCATGAACTGGCCCAGACCGCCGCGCCAGGTGCCTGCGCCGCCACTGTCGGGGCGCAGTTCTTTGCGCCAGATGATCACCGGGCCGGTTTGTTCGGTGGCCTCGACCGGCATGGTCATCACGCCGGATGGAAAAGCGGTTGCGTTCATGCCGTCCGATGTGGGCCGCGCGCCCGATCCGCCGGAGTTAAACGTCAGCACCTCGGCGCGCAGGGTGCCTGGCGGGGCAGGCGCATCGGTGCGCGGGCGCAACGAGACCTGAAAGTTGCACAAACAGCCCGCACCTTCGGCAGGCACCACGCGCGGCAGCAACTGATCGAGCGCATCATAAATCGTGTCAGGCACCATGTGGCCGATGACGTGGCGCAGCGCCACCGGGGCCGGGTGCAGCGCGTTCAGCACGCAATTTTCCGGTGCCACCACCTCAAACGGGGCCAGAGAGGCGGCGTTGTTCGGAATTTCCGGCGCTATAGCACATTTCAGGGCATAGCAGGCATAGGCCTTGGTATAGACCAAAGGCACGTTGATGCCCTTTTTATCGACGCCCGAGGTGCCCGTAAAATCACATAAAACGCGGGTGCGCTCGAACGATACTTTCACTGCCAGATCAATCGGCGTGTCATAGCCATCTATCCGCATGTGGCCATGCGCCACCCCCGGCGGCAGGGCGGCAATGCGTTCCAGTGTGGCATTGCGCGAATGGGTCAGGATGAAATCAGAGATCCCCTTCAAATCGGCCAGGCCGAATTCCACCATCATCTCGGCCAGCCGCCGATGGCCAATCTCGTTGCAGGTGGCCAGCGCATAGACATCGCCGACCAACTGATCAGGTTCGCGCACGTTAGAGCGGATCAGGCGGATAAGGGTGGTATCCACCACACCGCGGCTGGCCAGTTTCATGATCGGGATATGCAGGCCTTCTTCATAAACTGAATGCGCATCCGCCCCAAACCCCCGTCCGCCGATATCAACGATATGAGCAGTGCAGGCAAAGAATCCAACGAAGACTCCGTTGTGAAAAGACGGCGTCACAACGGTGATATCGTGCAGATGCCCGGTGCCTTCCCAAGGGTCATTGGTGATATAGACATCGCCCGGATGAATGTTTTCCCGCCCAATGCGGCGGATGAAATGCGGCACGGCATCGGCCATCGCGTTCACGTGGCCCGGTGTTCCCGTCACGGCCTGGGCCAGCATCTGGCCATCACCGTCATAAACCCCGGCAGACAGATCGCCAGCCTCGCGCACTGATGTTGAAAACGCCGTGCGCACCAAAGCCTGCGCCTGTTCTTCGACAACTGATATCAGGCGGTTCCACATCACCTGATAGGCAACCGTTGAGAGTTTACGCATCTGCGGTTTCCTCATGGGTTTCGGCGGCGAGAAGGCGGCGCATGTCGATGCTGCCATCCGCCAAAGTGGTCACAAAACGGCTGGATGGCACGACAATGGTGGTTTCATCTTCGGCAATCACCGCAGGTCCGGTGATATGGCTGCCGGGGATAAAATCTGCGCGGTTGTAGACACTTGCCTGGGTTAACACGCCGATGCCCGCATCGAACAACGCCCGTTGCGCGGTCTTTGTAACGGCGTCGCCCAAGGGCACTGCGGCAACAGCACTGGCCCGATCACGCAGGGTATAGGCGTTTACTGACCAGACGGTAATCTCTACCTCCATCCCCACCACGGTGCGGCCAAACAAGGTCGCATAATCCGCCTCAAACAGCGCAAGAAAGGTTTTGGCATCGGGGTTGCCCGCCTGTTCAGGTGTCAGAGCAATCGGAATTTCCCACCCCTGACCGGAATAGCGCATGTAAACCTTAAAGCCCGCTGTGATGTCGGCTGCGGCATCGCAAGACCGCACAAAACCTGTCGCTTCGGCCTCCATCTCGACGAACAATTGGGTGATGATCGCGGGTTGAAACGCCGATAGACGCATGAACACCGACCGGTTGGATTCAAAACTGAACGGCGCGCGCAAAAACCCGATGGCCGAACCCACGCCCGCCCCTTGCGGGATCAGACAGCGATCAACACCCAGCTTTTCGCACAGTCGCGCGGCATGCAGGGGGGCTGCACCACCGAAGGCAATCATGGTGTATTGCGACAGATCCTCCCCATTTTCGACGGCATGCACCCGGGCTGCATTGGCCATGTTTTCATCCACCACTTCGGCCACGCCCCAGGCCGCTTCAACCGCGTCCATGTCCAATCGCTTGCCCAGAACGCTGTCCAGCGCCTTGACCGCATTTTCGCGCGACAGCGGAATGGTGCCGCCTGCGAAATTGTCAGGGTCCAGTTTGCCCAAGATCAGATCGGCATCGGTGACCGCAGGGCGCAGCCCCCCCCGGCCATAACACACAGGCCCCGGTTCAGACCCCGCACTTTCCGGCCCGACGCGGATCTGGTTCATCACATCGACGTGGGCCAGTGACCCGCCACCCGCGCCAATTTCCACCATATCAATCACCGGGATCGAAATGGGCATGCCAGAGCCTTTTTTGAAGCGATAACTGCGCGCCACTTCAAACACCCGGCTGGTTTTCGGGGTATAATTCTTGATCAGGCAAATTTTCGCTGTGGTGCCGCCCATATCGAACGACAGCACCCTGTCCAACCCGTGCCGCGCCGCCACATCTGCGGCGAAAACCGCACCCCCGGCAGGCCCGGATTCCACCAACCGAACCGGAAATTCAGCCGCACTTTCCAGACTTATGATCCCACCCCCCGAATGCATCAGAAAGATCGGACACTTTACCCCAACCGCGGCCAGACGACCCGCCAACCGCAGCAGATAGGTTTTCATCAGGGGCTGAATATAGGCATTCGCCACGGTGGTGTTGAACCGTTCATATTCGCGCATCTGGGGGGATACTTCGGACGATATCGAAATCATCATGCCGGGCAATCGCACCGCCAAGATATCCCGGATCATCCGTTCATGGGCTGCATTCACATAGGAATGCAGCAGACCCACGGCGATGCTTTCGTATTGCGCTGCGGCCAGCTCATCAGCCAAGCTTTCAACCTCGGCGGGATCAAGGGCGATCAGAACGCCTCCTTGCGCATCCATTCGTTCGTTCACCACATAACGGCGGTTGCGCGGCAGCAAGGGCAGCGGCAATACCAAATTCAGATCATACTGATCAAAGCGGCTTTCGGTGCGCATCTCGATCACATCGCGAAACCCCTTGGTGGTGATCAGCGCCGTCTTTGCCCCCCGCCGTTCGATCAACGCATTGGTGGCCAGCGTCGTGCCATGGATGATCTGGCCGATATCTGAAGGGGCAACGCCCGCCTTTTGACAGACCTTTTGCGTGCCCTCTGCGATTGCTTCTTCCGGTGCGGTGTTGGTGGTCAGAACTTTGGTTGAAAACCGGTCTGATCCCATTTCAAGCACAACATCGGTGAACGTTCCGCCAATATCGACGCCCAGCCGGATTGCTGCATTACCCATCTTGATTGGTCCTTTTTGCGCAGCTGAGGCCGCAATATCAAGCCGCTACCAAACACTCTATGGAGTTGGTTTGACACTTACGATCCCGATTTTCGGTTTTTTTGATCGTCGCTGGCAAGATGCCAAATTAATCTTTACCCAAAACAGCGGGCAGCCCAAATGGTGCTTGCGCCGACCGTGCCCGTAGATTTCGATCAATTTAGCGGCTAAAAGCCCATTATGGCAAAAACTCCTTTTTCCGTAACGGATACATCCGAACAGTCCGACATTGGCCCCTATGATGGCCAAACCTCGGATCCGCCGTGGTTTTTGGCGCAAGACGACGGCGATACGTTGGCGGATGTCCCCCTTCCGCGCGTTAATCGCCGGGCGTTGATAGACCCCAGCGATTGGGGTGCGGCACAATCAGAATTGGCGGCAGATATGGCTTCGGTGGCAATGCTGTTTGGGGCTTTGGATGAACGATTGCGCACGGCACCCAAAGGTTGGCGGCACAGGTTGGCTTTGCTTGAGGCAACAGAGCTAAGCTGGTGGGTTGGCGACCGGATTGCCGTTGATCGTTTGGCCCTTTGGTACACGTTGCGATTGGCAGGCGCACAAGACGACAGCCAAGAATTGGGACGGGCAGGCTGGGCGCTGCGGCGGCTGTCAGGAGGCCCCGATCTGTCCGCGTTCAGCCCCAGCCTGGCCGAGTTTTTAGGCAGACATATCGGCGCGGATACCACTACTGATGACGTGGAAGATTTGGCAGATTTGCTGCGCAGTGCCGACCATCTGCATCCAATTACGCAATCGGCAATCGTGTTTCATGGCTGGCGCATGTTGGGGCAGGGCGGGGCGGCCACCGAGATTGAGGCCACCGTACTGGCCGCGCGTCTGGCATCCCTGATGGGCCGTGTTCATCCGCAGGGGCGGGGTGCCGTATTTATGCCCATCGCCCTTGCAGGCTTTGCGGCACACAAAGGCGGGCCGGTGATTGATCGGCTGTCGGCCTGGCTGCGGGGCGCGGAACGGGCCACTTTGGCGGCCCTTTTGCACCTTGGCAGGCTGGCAGATTGGCAAAGCCGGGCCACAACCGCGCTGGCAGATTTGCAGGGCCGCACACCTGCGCACCTGATCGCGGCGCTTGCCGAATGGCCCATGGTGTCGGCGCCGATGGCCGAGACGATCACCAAAAGCAGCCGTGCGACGGTGCAGCGAAATCTTGCGCTGATGCAAACGCGTGGCCTGATCCGCGAGGTGACGGGGCAAGGGCGCTACAGGGTTTGGACAGCGAAAATCTAAGAGTCTGATTCGAAACTATCTGTGTGATGTCATGACCTTGCCAGCAGGCGGGTGACGCGGCGGATGTGGGCGATGAGCAGCCATGCTTCGGCG
>JAYUHO010000049.1:0-17601 GCA_043766915.1 Cypionkella sp. | reverse complement strand
ATCAACGGCAGGGTTTTCCACCTGCGCGCGGGTCAGGTTTTGCGCCACCATGATCAGCGCCATGTCGCCCACCACCTTTGACGATGGCGTCACCTTGACGATATCGCCAAACATCTGGTTGGCGTCGGCATAGGCCTGCGCCACTTCGTGCCAGCGCTCTTCCAGCCCCAAAGACCGCGCCTGCGCCTTTAGATTGGTGAATTGCCCCCCCGGCATCTCATGCAGATAAACCTCGGATGCAGGGGCGGGAATACCGGATTCAAACGCGGCATATTGGCCGCGCACGCCTTCCCAATAGTTCGAAATCTGCCGGATCGCGGCAATATCCAGCCCCGTATCGCGGTCGGTGTGGCGCAATGCCTCAACAATTGATCCCAGACAAGGCTGCGAGGTGCCGCCGGAAAATGCGTCCATCGCCGCATCCACAGCATCCACGCCCGCATCACAGGCCGCCAGAATGGTCGCCGCCGCAGCCCCCGATGTATCATGCGTGTGGAAATGAATGGGCAATCCCACTTCGGCCTTTAGCGTTTTCACCAACAGGCGCGCGGCTGCGGGTTTCAACAGCCCCGCCATGTCTTTCAGCCCCAGAATATGCGCGCCCGCATCGCGCAATTCCTTACCCCGTGCAACATAATATTTCAGATCATACTTCGCCCGATCAGGGTTCATGATATCGCCGGTATAGCACACCGTGCCTTCGCAAACCTTGCCCGCGTCGATCACGGCGTCCATCGCGACCCGCATGTTTTCCACCCAGTTCAGGCTGTCAAACACCCGGAACACATCCACCCCGGTTTTCGCCGCCTGCGCCACAAAGGCCTGCACCACATTGTCGGGGTAATTGGTATAGCCCACACCATTGCTGCCGCGCAGCAGCATTTGCGTCATCACATTGGGCACGGCGGCGCGCAGATCGCGCAGGCGCTGCCACGGGCATTCCTGCAAGAACCGATACGCCACATCGAACGTCGCCCCGCCCCAGCACTCAAGGCTGAACAACTGCGGCAGGTTGGCGGCATAGGCAGGGGCGACCTTGATCATGTCGATCGACCGCATCCGCGTGGCCAGCAGCGATTGGTGACCATCGCGCATCGTGGTGTCGGTGATCAGCACTTTTGATTGCGTGCCCATCCAGTCGGCCACCGCTTGGGCCCCGTGTTGTTCCAGCAGATTGCGGGTGCCCATCATCGGTTCCGCAAGCGGTTTTGGCGGCTTGGGTGCGCGCGCCTCGGCGTGGGGCAGGGGGCGGCCCGCGGTTTCGGGATGCCCGTTGACAGTGATATCAGCAATATAGGTCAGGATTTTCGTCGCCCGATCCCGGCGCTTTTTAAACACGAACAGCTCTGGCGTGGTGTCGATGAACTTTGTGGTATAGGTGTTATCGAGGAAGGTCGGATGCTTTAACAGGTTGATCACAAACTCTATATTCGTGGATACCCCGCGAATACGAAACTCGCGCAGGGCGCGGTCCATCCGGGCAATCGCCGCCTGCGGGGTCTGCGCCCATGCGGTGACCTTGACCAACAGACTGTCATAATACCGCGTGATCACCCCACCCGCGTAAGCCGTGCCCCCATCCAGACGAATGCCCATGCCCGTGGCGCTGCGATACGCGGTCAACCGTCCATAATCGGGGATAAAGTTGTTCTGCGGGTCTTCGGTGGTCACCCGGCATTGCACCGCGTGGCCGTTCAGCCGCACCGCCGCCTGATTGGGCACACCCGTGGCTTCGGCCAGCGATTTGCCCTCGGCAATCTTGATCTGGGCCTGCACGATATCAATACCCGTCACCTGTTCGGTCACAGTGTGTTCGACCTGCACACGGGGATTGACCTCGATGAAGAAAAACTTCTGGCTGTCCATATCCATCAGAAATTCAACGGTGCCCGCGCATTCATAGCCGACATGGGCGCAGATCCGGCGACCCAGATCGCAGACCTCGGCGCGCTGGGCTTCGGTTAAATACGGGGCAGGCGCGCGCTCGACCACCTTTTGGTTGCGGCGCTGCACGGTGCAATCGCGTTCATACAGATGGAAAATCTCACCGTGCTTGTCGCCCAAAATCTGCACTTCAACGTGCCGCGCGCGCAGGATCATCTTTTCCAGATAGCCCTCGCCGTTGCCAAACGCCGCCTCTGCCTCGCGCCGACCCTCGCGCACTTTGTCGGCCAGTTCTTCGGGATTGTTGATCGGCCGCATGCCGCGCCCGCCGCCACCCCAGGACGCCTTCAGCATCAACGGGTATCCCACCGCCGCAGCCTCAACCCTGATCGCATCGAAATCATCGCCCAACACTTCGGTGGCCGGAATAACCGGAACGCCCGCCGCCATCGCCACCCGCCGCGCCGAGGCTTTGTCGCCCAAGGCCCGCATCGTATCGGCTTTGGGGCCGATAAACGTGATCCCTGCTGCATCGCAGGCATCCACAAAATCTGGGTTTTCTGACAGCAGACCATAGCCGGGATGGATCGCATCCGCCCCGCAGGCCCGCGCCACCCGGATAATCTCGGGGATACTCAGATACGCCCCTACCGGCGACAGGCCTTGCCCTATCAGATAGGCCTCATCCGCCTTGAACCGGTGCAGCGACAGCTTGTCTTCCTCGGCATAGACCGCGACCGTTTTCTTGCCCATCTCATTGGCCGCACGCATCACCCGAATGGCAATCTCGCCGCGGTTGGCGATCAGGATTTTCTTGAACTCGGTCATAGACAGATCTCCGGACAGGCAGCGATGCAGGCGCGCAACTGGGGTAGTTTAGGCATGCTGCGTTGCGGCGCAAGGGCCGACTTCGCCAGACTGTGGCAGTTTTACGACGGCAAGCATCGCGAATCCGACCCCATCGCGGGTGCCAGGATCAACCGCCGGAACAATGGCAGAACACCGCTTTTCCTTTGGCGCATCCCGCGCTAATATACGGGGATGAACTGGACAGATGACTCTGACGCGTTTGAAGCAGCGGTGCCGCTGTCGCAACGTGCGCTTGGCGCGCGTCCCATGCCGTATCTTGATGATCTGAACCCAGCACAACGCGCGGCGGTGGAAACGCTGGATGGCCCGGTGTTGATGCTGGCGGGCGCAGGCACTGGCAAAACCAAGGCGCTGACCTCGCGCATCGTGCATCTTTTGCAAATGGGCCGGGCGCGCCCGAATGAGATTTTGTCGGTGACCTTCACCAACAAGGCCGCGCGCGAAATGAAAGACCGGGTTGGCCGTCTTTTGGGCACCGTTGCCGAAGGCATGCCATGGATGGGAACCTTCCATTCGCTTTCAGTCAAAATCCTGCGCCGCCATGCCGAATTGGTTGTCGCTGGACCCCCACATAAGGTTTTGAACGATACAAAGCCGCATCAAAACGAGGTATTGGCGGACCTTGGCATGCAAGAAGGTGTTCGCGGTAGTTCTGGAGTGGTGCATCTCAAGTCCAACTTCACTATTTTGGATACAGACGACCAGTTGCGGTTGATGAAACAGCTGATCGCTGCGGCTAACATTGATGAAAAGCGTTGGCCACCGAGATTACTTGCCGGCATTATTGACAGTTGGAAAAACCGCGCACTGACGCCAGATCGGGTGCCAACGTCAGAGGCTATGGCCTTCAACAATCGCGGGACCGAACTTTATGAGCAATATCAACAACGCTTGTTGACTTTGAACGCAGTGGATTTTGGCGATCTGCTGCTGCATTGCGTGGTGATCTTTCAAAAACACCCCGATGTGTTGGAACAATACCAGCGCTGGTTCAAATACATCCTTGTAGACGAATACCAGGATACCAACGTCGCGCAATACCTGTGGCTGCGGCTGCTGGCGCAAAGCCACCGCAATATCTGCTGTGTCGGCGATGATGACCAGTCGATCTATGGCTGGCGCGGGGCCGAAGTGGGCAATATCCTGCGGTTTGAGACGGATTTCCCCGGCGCACATGTGGTGCGGCTGGATCAAAACTACCGCTCGACCCCGCATATACTGGCTGCGGCATCAGGCATCATCGCAGCCAATGCGGGGCGATTGGGCAAAACCCTGTGGACCGCCGCCGAGGGTGGCGAAAAAGTGCGGCTGATCGGCCATTGGGATGGCGAGGAAGAGGCGCGTTGGATTGGTGAGGAACTAGAGGCGTTGCAGGCGGGCCGTCGCAATATTGGCCCTGTCACCCTGAACGATATCGCGATTTTGGTGCGCGCCAGCCACCAGATGCGGGCGTTTGAAGACCGCTTCCTGACGATCGGTCTGCCCTACCGGGTGATCGGTGGCCCGCGATTCTATGAACGCGCCGAAATTCGCGATGCGATGGCCTATTTCCGGCTGGCCGTGTCGCCCGAAGATGATCTGGCGTTTGAACGCGTGGTCAACTTGCCCAAACGGGGCCTCGGCGACAAAGCACAGACCGATATTCAACGTGAGGCGCGCGGTGCAGGCGTGCCCTTGCTGGATGGCGCACGGGCGCTGCTGGCGCGCGGTGGGATTGGTGGCAAAGGATCAGGCCAGTTGCGGGCGTTTTGTGACGGCGTGGCGCGCTGGCACAGCGCATCGCGGCAGCAAGACTACAACCACATAGCACTGGCCGAAACGATACTGGAAGAATCCGGTTACACCGAAATGTGGGTGACGGATAAAACGCCCGAAGCCCCCGGTCGGCTGGAAAACCTGAAAGAACTGGTCAAGGCGCTGGAGCAATTTGACAGCCTGCAGGGGTTCTTGGAACACGTCAGCCTGATCATGGAGAATGACACCGAAACGGCGGTCGAAAAAGTGTCGATCATGACGCTGCACGCCGCCAAGGGGCTGGAATTCCCTGCTGTGTTCTTGCCGGGGTGGGAGGATGGCTTGTTCCCCAGCCAGCGCAGCATGGACGAATCCGGCGTTAAAGGCCTCGAGGAAGAACGCCGTTTGGCCTACGTTGGCATCACCCGCGCCGAACGGCTTTGCACGATATCTTTTGCCTCTAACCGCCGGGTTTATGGCCAATGGCAAAGCCAGTTGCCCAGCCGGTTCATTGACGAGTTGCCCGCCAAACATGTCGAGGTGTTAACCCCGCCCAGCCTGTATGGCGGTGGCTACGGCGCTGCGGCCCCGCACTTTGGCGCGGCGCTGGAAGACCGCGCGGTCAAGGCCGATGTTTATAACTCGCCGGGGTGGAAGCGGATGCAAGACCGCGCCGCGCAGCGCCCGATCAGCCAACCGCGTGAAGCCCGCAATATGACCATCGACGCGCAGGCGGTGTCGATTTACCTGCTGGGCGACCGGGTGTTTCACCAAAAATTCGGCTATGGTGAGATCATCGGCATCGAAGGCGATAAATTAAGCATCGAATTTGACCATGCCGGATCCAAGATGATCGTGGCGCGCTGGGTGATGCCCGCGCATGAAGTGGATGACGTGCCGTTTTGAGGGGCTGATAAAAAGCAAGATGCGCTCCGCGCGGGAGGTATTTAGGCCAAGATGAAATTAACGGCTTGTAAGCTTTTCCAACCCGCAAACCAGCAGCCCCGCCATCAGCCCCCAGAACGCCGCACCAATGCCAAAGGCCGCAACGCCGGATGCCGTCACCGCCAGTGTAACCGTTGCTGCTAACCGGGTCGCGGGCGGCGCATATCCCGCCGCGCGCAACGTCGCAAAACCGGGCAGGTTTTGCGAAGCCATGGTGATCAGGTAAAGCGGGATGCCAAGGCCCAGCAGCACATCTGGCCGAAACGCCGGGGTGATAAAGGCAACGCCGGGCACGGGAAGGGTCAGCGGGCCCAGTGGCCGCAGCGCGCCCGTCAGGGCGATCAGAATGCCCGCCAAAAGGAAGGCCCCAACGCCCTCGGCCATCGTCACGCCAGTGGTGGCCGCGATCAGCGCAGCCCCCGGCGTGGACCAGGCCAGCACCACAGGCACCCGGGTCGCAACACT
Organism: Cypionkella sp.; assembly: GCA_043766915.1. Lineage (GTDB taxonomy): Bacteria > Pseudomonadota > Alphaproteobacteria > Rhodobacterales > Rhodobacteraceae > JANNAT01. The sequence goes on along the minus strand of JAYUHO010000049.1, from coordinate 11,703 downwards.
TAAGATTGCCGAGCCAAACGCCTTGCCCAGGCAGAGCACAAAGATCCATCTGGCGGTTTGGGCGGGTGTTGCCGACAGCGCGGCAGCGGCGGATATCACGATGGCGACACTGGCCCCATAGCCCACCAGGGCCGCGACCAATGCCGATGAAACCACTGACAACCGCATTGCCGCCCCGTTTTACCCGGGCCAACTATCGCGGTGCGGGGCGCGGCACGCAAGCCGCAACGGTCATAAATTTTGGGAGGGAAGAAAAGCGGCGATTGCGATGGGAGGAAAGCAATCGCCGCCATAATAACCGGCCGCAGGGAGGAGGTTGGGCCGGTCATATCGAAAGCGGCAACCGACAAGGGAGGACAAATCGGTCGTCGCCGGTTCAATGGGCCAAGAGGGAGGAAGCCTTGGACCCATCGAATGCAATAAAAAAACGGCGACGCCAGGGAGGAGGAACAGCGCCGCCGCGCCCGCAGACAAACCTTGGGAGGAGGTAAGGTTTGCCGCGAAAATTACTTGCCGTAGGCGGCCTCGCGGGCCACCGATGTGATCATCAGGCGGTGGATGCCCAGATCGTTCAACTCACGATCCGACAACTGCCGCAACTCGTGTACGGTCTGGCTATAGATGCGACGCCGGGCAGCCGAGGCCATCAGGCCTGCAAAAAAGGTGCCAAAACGATCCGCAAAAGATGCCGGTGCAGCGCGGGTGGTGTTTACATATGCCATTTCAAACCTCATTCTTTTTTGTGCAGCGATTTAGACTTTGACCGGATGTCGCAGGCTTTGGTTTCGCTGTTACCGTAAACATGGGGCATATGCTGCAACTGCACAATAGCCCGTGTCCGCAATGCCGCCATGCAGCATGCGCATGGCTGACATCACGAAAAATTTATAATTTACAGGCCCTTCGCCAAAAACTTGGGCAGGGGTGAAACGCGCTCTTGCCCTTTGCTGCAAAGCGAACAACTTTGCATAAAGCTTGGGCAGGGAATAAACCAATGACTGTGACGCGCGATGAAGTTGTGGCTGCTTTGGGAAAAATCGCCACGCCGGGCGGTGGCACGCTGATCAGCGATGATCTGGTGCGTGCGCTGGTGATTGATGGCGATCAGATCCGATTCGTGATCGAAGCCGCCACGCCGGATGCCGCGCGGGCGCTGGTCGGTGCGCAAACGGCGGCAGAGGCGGCATTGCGGTCTTTGGCGGGCGTCAAAGCCGTGCAAGTGGTGATGACAGCGCATGGGCCCGCCGCCAAACCTGCCCCGCCCAGCCTGAAAATCGGCCAGCATCCCACGCCACATCAGGGTGGTCCGGGGCGCATAGCGGGGATTGACCGGATTATCGCTATTGGCTCGGGCAAGGGCGGGGTGGGCAAGTCAACCGTTGCCTCAAACCTTGCGGTGGCGCTTGCCAAACAAGGCCGCCGGGTGGGTCTGCTGGATGCTGATATATACGGCCCCAGTCAGCCGCGCATGATGGGGGTGTCAAAACGCCCCGCAAGCCCCGACGGCAAGATCATCGAACCGCTGCACGCGCATGGGGTGACGATGATGTCGATTGGCCTGATGCTGAAAGAAGACGAGGCGGTGATCTGGCGCGGCCCGATGATTATGGGGGCGTTGCAACAGCTGTTGTCGCAGGTGGCCTGGGGTCAGTTGGATATTCTGATCATTGATCTGCCGCCCGGAACGGGTGATATCCAGTTGACGCTGTGCCAGCGCACCCATCTGACCGGGGCGATTGTGGTGTCTACCCCGCAAGACGTGGCGCTGCTGGATGCCCGTAAGGCGCTGGACATGTTCCAAAAGCTGAAAACGCCGGTTTTGGGGCTGATCGAGAATATGTCCACCTATATCTGCCCCAACTGCGGCCATGAGGCGCATTTGTTCGGCCATGGCGGGGTGGCCGCCGAGGCGTTGAAGCAGGACTTGCCGTTCCTCGGCGAATTGCCGCTGGATTTGTCGGTGCGGGTGGCGGGTGATGCCGGCACGCCGATTGCGGCGGGGGACGGGCCAATGGCGCAGGCCTATGCACAATTGGCGGCCCGGTTGATTGCAGGCGGGATGGCGTAGGACAGCCCCAATCGCGCCGGCAAAAGCAGGGGGCCCGATTGACCAAACGCTTACCAGACGACAGTGGTCCCGGCCTGCGCCGGGGCGATTGGGCTGGTGAAGCCTGCCCCCTTAACAAAGCTCCGCTGCCGAATCACCCGATGGGATTTCATGGGTGACGTGGTGATTTTTCGGAAATTTCCCTATCTCTGCCCAAATTCTGCCCGCCATTTGCGGCGCTTCATCTCCAAGATTCGATCTTCTACCCAAATTTCGAAATTAATTTGGGATTTCATGGGACTTACACGGCGATGCTCATAAAATCTATATTTAGCGGTAACGGTCCCGTGTTCACACTATAAATTGAAAAATCCGGACGTTTTCACCACAATATGCTGCGTTGCGGCAGCGGATTTCACAACATATACGCCCCCTTGTCCCGAAAAAACCCTTTGCATCCCATGCAATCCCATGTCATCCCTTATCCACGGTGATACGACGGGACATAAAAGCAGGGGCAGCTTAAGACCCCGAACAAGGCGAAAAAACAGGCTTCATACAGGCACCCGGTTTTATCACAGACTACACAGAGATCCGGCGCGCAAGCGAGCAGACATCTCCCCCAGGTGGTTTGCGCAGCAGGACGCCCAGCGATGGGACAGAGGGCGGATCGAGCAGTGGCAGCAGCTCGATCCGCCATTTTATTTTCTAACGGTCCGTCAGGATCACACGCAGACCCGAAGGAGCCGTAAGGCCGATGGTGACCGAGGCGTTCAGAGGCGAGGTCTATCAAAAGATAGACAGTAAGGCGCGGGTTTCGATCCCAGCCGCCTTCCGCCGCATTCTGGAAGCCGAAGCCGGAACCGCTGATGCCGACGCGCGCCCCAAGGTTTACATGGTTTACGGCGGCAAGACCCGCAGCTTTGTCGAGTGCTACTCCAAAGCCGGGGCCGACCGGTTGGCCGCCAAAATCGAATCTATGGAGTTGGGATCACCCGACCGTGACCGTGCCGAGCGTGATCTGATCAGCCGGTCGGTGATGGTGGAAATCGAACCCGATGGCCGTATCGTTCTGCCCGCAAATGTGCGCGCCAAGATGGGCTATGGTCCCGATGATCTGGCCAAGGGCGGCGAGGCGGCCTTTGCAGGCTTTACCAACCGCTTCAAACTTTATCGCCGCGAGGTCTATGACGCGGAACTTGCGGCCGAAGACGATGGCGATGGCCGCGATCCGCTGGCGCTGGTCGGCAGGGCGGCGAGGGACGGTTGAATGACGCCCGACCGCGATCCGCTGCCCGGTCGCACTCCTCATATCCCGGTGCTTCTAACGCCATTGCTGGCCACCTGCGCCCCCGTTCGGGGGCTTTGGCTTGATGGCACGTTCGGCGCGGGAGGCTATGCGCGCGGCTTGCTGGCGGCGGGCGCACAAGGCGTCATTGGCGTTGATCGTGATCCGTTGGCGCTTGAACTGGCGGCATCTTGGGCGGGTGAGTACGGCGACAAATTGCGTCTGGTGCAAGGCAATTTTTCGGATTTAGACCAACACGCAGGCGGGCTGCTTGACGGCGTGGTGCTTGATCTTGGCGTATCGTCGATGCAAATCGACATGGCGGAACGTGGCTTTTCGTTTCAAAAAGACGGCCCCTTGGATATGCGGATGTCGCAATCGGGCGAATCTGCTGCTGATATCGTCAATGAGGCCTCCGAAGACCGACTCGCCGACATCTTGTATCACTTTGGCGAAGAACGCGCCTCGCGCCGGATAGCACGGTTCATCGTGGCCGCGCGCGAAGGAAATCCAATCACCACCACGCTGCGACTGGCCGAGATCGTCTCCAAATGCCTGCCGCGTCCCAAACCGGGGCAAAGCCATCCGGCGACGCGCAGCTTTCAGGCCCTGCGCATCGCGGTGAATGCCGAGTTTTCCGAACTGGTGCAGGGGCTCGGCGCTGCGGAACGGGCGTTGAAACCCGGTGGCTTGCTGGCGGTCGTGACGTTTCACTCCCTGGAAGACCGCATCGTAAAGCGGTTCTTTCAGGCGGCGGCAGGCGAGGAACCCAATTCCAACCGCTATGCCCCGGCCAAATCTGACACCACCGCGCGGTTTGATCTGATCACCCGCAAAGCTGTTGGCCCCGACGACGACGAAGTGGCGCAAAACCCGCGAGCGCGTTCGGCCAAACTGCGCGTGGCCCGCCGTACATCCGCCCCCGCCGCAGCGCCTGACGCGGCCCGTCTGGATGCGCCCGAATTGCCTCAACCCAAGAAAGGACGCCGCTGATCATGCGCCCTGTGATTTACGTTTTGACCTTTTTGGCCGTGATGGGCCTTGGCTTTTGGGCGTACCGCGAAAACTACGCAACCCAAGCCGCCCTGCGCGAAGTGGTTGCCCTGCAGGACGAAATTGCGGGTCTGCGCGAAAGCCTGTCGGTGGAACGCGCCGAATGGGCCTATCTGAACCGCCCCGCCCGGCTGCGCGAACTGGCAACGCTGAACTTTGACCGCTTGCTGCTGTTGCCAATGGAACCTGCGCAGTTTGGTCAAACCACTGCGGTTGCCTATCCGCCGCCGCCGATTGCCGCCGATATGGTGCCGCTGAACCTTGAGGTAAATACGCCCATCGACGTGCAAGGCACGACCCCGGCAAACGCAGAGCAAACGCCATGACCCGCACGCCCTTACGGCCTTTGGCCCGCATTCTCGACGCCCGTCGGCGTGGTGAAAATCCCGATACGATCGAACGTGAAAATCTGCGCCTGCGCCATGAGGCGATGCGTGATAAGTCGCGTGGCCGCGCGCAGTTGCGGCTGGTGTTTCTGGCGCTGTCATTCTTTTCCGCGTTTACCGTCATCGGCGCGCGGATGGGCATGCTGGCCGCAACCGAACCGTCAGAGCCGCGCACGGCCTCTGCCGGGGCGGAAATCACCGCCAGCCGCGCCGATATCGTGGATCGCAATGGCCGGGTGCTGGCCACCAACATGCTGACCCATGCGCTTTATGTGCAAACCAAAGACATGATCGACCCGCCAAGGGTTGCAAAAGAACTGGCCGCGATTTTCCCCGAACTGGACGAGGCCACTTTGCTGCGCCGCTTTACCGATGGGCGCAGTTTTATGTGGGTGCGCAAGGTGTTGTCGCCAGAACAGGTGCAACTGGTGCATGAAATCGGCGATCCGGGGCTGCTGTTTGGCCCGCGAGAGATGCGGCTGTATCCCAACGGTACTTTGGCCGCGCATGTTTTGGGCGGCGCATCGTTCGGGGCCGAAGGCGTGGGCAGCGCCGAGGTGATCGGCACGGCAGGCATTGAAAAGGCAATGGATGCGCGGCTGCGCGATCCGGCCACGGCGGGAACGCCGCTGCAACTGTCGCTGGACTTGACGGTTCAGGCCACGGTTGAAGAGGTTTTGGCCACCGGCATCACCATGATGAACGCCAAGGGCGGTGCCGCGATCTTGATGGATGTCAAATCGGGCGAGATTGTCGCGCTGGCTGCTGGCCCCACCTTTGACCCCAATGATCGGCCCAACAACCCCACCTCAGGCGATCCGTCGGATTCCGTACTGTTCAACCGTGGCATCCAGGGCATCTACGAGTTGGGATCAACCTTCAAGATCTTTGCCGCCGCCCAGGCGATTGAGTTGGGCCTGGTGACGCCCGAAACCTTGGTCGATGCCAATGCTCCGATGAAATACGGCAAGTTCACCATCAAGGAATTTGAAAACCACAACTATGGCCCGAAGCTGTCGGTGGCCGACATCATCGCCAAATCATCCAACGTCGGCACCGCCCGTATCGCCATGATGATCGGCGGCGAACGCCAGCAGGTGTTTCTGAAATCTCTGGGCTTGTTTGATGCAGCACCATTAGAGCTGATCGAGGCCAAGGGTGCCAAACCCCTGCGTCCGGCCCGCTGGCCGGAAATTGTTACGATTACCGCCGCTTATGGCCATGGCATTTCCGGCAGCCCGATGAATTTGGCCACCGCCTATGCCAGCATTGCCAATGGGGGCATCAAGGTGACGCCGACGCTGATCAAACGCACCACGCCGATGCAGGGAGAGCGTATTCTGTCAGAGAAAACCGCGTTGCTGGCCGTCAGCATGATGCGCCGCGTGGTCACCGAAGGCACCGCCAGTCTGGCAGATGTGCCGGGCTATGCGGTGGCGGGCAAAACCGGCACGGCGGAAAAGGTCAAACGCGGCGGCGGATATTATGACGATAAGGTGATCAACACCTTTGCCTCGGTGTTCCCGGCCAATGATCCTAAATATGTGCTGGTGGTCACGCTGGACGAACCGGTTGAAACCACCGGGCCAAAGCCGCGCCGCACCGCAGGCTGGACTGCCGTTCCCGTTGCCGCAGAAATCATCCGGCGCTGCGCTCCGTTGCTGGGGATGCGGCCACAGGTTGAAGCCGCCCCGTTAGATGGGTTAACAGCCGTCAAGAATTAAAACTTTGGGGCAACAATGCGCGACCGGCCACGAACAGTCAGCGATCTGGGACTAACCGCGCGGGGCGGGCGCGATCCGGTGCTGACGGGGATCACCGTTGACAGCCGCAAGGTTATGCCCGGGTTTCTGTTCGCCGCCCTGCCGGGATCGGTGGCGCATGGGGCAGACTATATAGGGGCCGCACTGAAATTGGGGGCTGTGGCGATCCTGACCGATGCGGCGGGCGCACAGCTTGCGGCTGACGTGCTGGCCGATACAACCGCAGCCCTGATCATCACTGATGATGCCCGTGCCGCCCTGGCGGGGGCTGCGGCCTTGTGGTTTGGCGCGCAGCCAACGGTCATGGTGGCGGTCACCGGCACCAACGGCAAAACATCCGTGGCCAGCTTTACCCGCCAGATCTGGGCGCTGCTGGGCCATCCCGCCATCAACATTGGCACCACCGGGGTTGAAGGGGCTTGGACCGCCGCGTCGGCCCACACCACGCCCGACCCCATCACCCTGCACCAAATGCTGGCCACCGCCGCGCACGAAGGCGTCACCCATGCCGCGATGGAGGCTTCGTCCCACGGGCTGGATCAGCGCCGCATGGACGGCGTGCGATTGGTCGCGGCGGGGTTCACCAATTTCACCCAAGACCATCTGGATTATCACCTCACGTTTGAGGCCTATTTCGCCGCCAAAGCCGCGTTGTTTGACCGGGTGTTGGGCGACGATGGCACCGCTGTGATCAACATGAATGATCCGCGTGGGGCCGATATGGCAGCGATTGCGGTGGCGCGCGGCCAGCGGCTGATCACCGTCGGCCATGCCGCCGATTGCGATCTGCGGATCGTGGCACAGCGGTTTGATCCCGTGGGCCAGGAACTGCGCCTTGCGTGGAAGGCCACGCCCTATCAGGTTCGCCTTGATCTGATCGGAGGATTTCAGGCCGAAAATGTGGCACTGGCCGCTGGCCTGGTCATCGCAGCCGGCACGGCTGTGGGCGATGTCATGGCGGTTTTGCCGCATCTGACGGGCGTGCGGGGCCGGATGCAACTGGCCGCCACCCGGGCCAACGGCGCGTCAGTGTTTGTCGATTACGCCCATACGTCTGATGCCTTGGCCACCGCCCTGCGCGCGCTGCGCCCGCATGTGATGGGCCGCATTATTGTGGTGTTCGGCGCTGGCGGCGACCGGGATCGCACCAAACGTCCGCTGATGGGGGCTGCGGCGCGCGACAATGCGGATGTGCTTTATGTCACCGATGACAACCCGCGGTCCGAAGACCCCGCCACCATCCGCGCCGCGATTATGGCCGCCTGCCCCGACGCAAATGAGGTGGGCGACCGCGCCGAGGCAATTTTGCGCGGTGTCGATGCCCTGCAGCCCGGCGACGCGCTGCTGATCGCGGGCAAAGGGCACGAAGCGGGGCAAACGATCAAGGGCGTCACCTATCCCTTTGATGATGTGGAACAAGCAAGCGTGGCCGTCGCCGCACTGGATGGCGTGATATGAGTGTTCTGTGGACATCCGCCGACGCAGCGTCCGCCACAGGCGGGCGCAGCACCGTCCTTTGGGTTGCCACAGGCGTCTCTATCGACACCCGCAGTCTGAAACCCGGTGATTTGTTCGTGGCCTTGACGGATGCGCGCGACGGCCATGATTTTGTGGCCGCCGCCTTGGCCAAAGGGGCTGCTGCAGCCTTGGTTTCCCACATCCCCGAAGGTGTTGCCCCCGATGCGCCGTTGCTGATCGTGGCGGACGTGCTGGCCGGATTGGAACGCCTTGGCATTGCAGGCCGCAAACGCACAAAGGCCCGCGTGATCGGCGTCACCGGATCAGTTGGCAAAACCTCGACCAAGGAAATGCTGCGGGTGATGCTGGCAGGGCAGGGCCGCGTCCATGCTGCCGAGGCCAGCTATAACAACCATTGGGGCGTGCCGCTGACGCTTGCCCGAATGCCCGCGATGTGTGATTTCGCCGTGATCGAGATCGGGATGAACCACCCCGGCGAGATTGGTCCCCTGTCCCGGATGGCCGATCTGGACGTGGCCCTGATCACCACGGTCGGGGCCGCCCATCTTGAGGCGTTCGACAATATCGACGGCATCGCCGATGAAAAAGCCGCCATCATGGATGGCTTGCGTCCCGGCGGGGTGGCCATTCTGCCCGCCGATCTGGAGGTCACGCCCATTCTGCTGGCCCGGGCCAAAGCGCTGAACGCCAAAGTGCTGACCTTTGGCGCGCAGGCACAGGCCGATTACCGCCTGACACGCGTGCAAATTTGCGATGCCGTCACGGTGGTGCAGGCCACCCGCCACGGCCAACCCATGCTTTATAAGGTGATGTCGCCGGGCCGCCATTTTGCCGCCAACGGATTGGCGGCGCTTGCCGTCGCTGACGCCCTTGGCCTTGATCCGATGACCGCCAGCGCCGATCTGGGCCACTGGGCACCCCCCCCCGGCCGTGGCACGCGTGAGCGTATTACCCTCGATATCGTTGAAGAAACCGCCTTCGATCTGATCGACGATGCGTTCAACGCCAACCCCACCTCGATGGCCGCCGCATTGGACGTGCTGATCGCAGCAAGGCCCGAAGATGGTGTCGGTCGTGTCGGCAAAGGCCGTCGCATCGCTGTCCTTGGCGATATGCTGGAACTGGGGCCCACCGAAGAGGCGCTGCACCGCGCCATCGCAGACCACCCCGGACTTGACGCAATCACCACGATCCACTGCGTCGGCCCCCGGATGAAAGCGCTGTGGTCCGCTTTGCCGCGAAACCAACGCGGCGACTGGGTGCAAACCGCCGCCGAACTGGCCACGCGTGCGCGCGGGTTGATGGATGCGGGCGATATCCTGTTGGTCAAAGGATCAAAGGGCATAAAAGTCAGCCTTGTCGTTGACGCTTTGCGCAAACTAGGGCAGGCAGCAGCGGGCGCGACCCGAGGGGACAAGTAGATGTTATATTGGTTGACCGAACTTTCTGACGGGGGCGATTTTTTCAACCTGTTTCGCTACATCACCTTTCGGGCGGGCATGGCCTTTGCCACCGCCCTTATCTTCGGCTTCATCTTTGGCCGCCCGCTAATTGATCTTTTGCGTCGCAAACAGGGCAAGGGTCAGCCGATCCGCGATGATGGCCCGGCCAGCCATTTCGCCAAGGCGGGCACTCCCACCATGGGGGGGCTGTTGATCCTGTCGGCGCTGATGTTTTCCACTCTGCTCTGGGCGCGGCTGGACAACCCCTATGTCTGGATCGTTATTCTGGTCACGCTTGCGTTCGGGCTGATCGGATTTGCCGATGATTACGCCAAAGTCACCAAGCAGACGACGAAGGGCGTCTCATCGCGCGTGCGCATGCTGGCGGGTCTGCTGATCGCGGCGCTTGCCGCCTATGCCGCTGCCTCGTTTCACCCCGCCGAGTTAACCAACCAGCTTGCCCTGCCATTTTTCAAGAATACACTGATCAATATGGGCTTGTTTTTCGTCCCCTTCGGCATGATCGTTATTGTGGGGTCTGCCAACGCGGTGAACCTGACCGACGGTCTGGACGGCCTTGCAATCATGCCGGTGATGATCGCGGCGGCCACGTTGGGGGTGATCTCTTATGTCGTGGGCAACCTGAACTTTGCCGAATATCTGGGCGTGCATTACGTCGCGGGCACCGGTGAGCTGCTGATCTTCGCCTCAGCCCTGTTCGGTGGCGGTCTTGGGTTCCTGTGGTACAACGCCCCTCCGGCTGCGGTGTTCATGGGCGACACCGGGTCTTTGGCCCTTGGTGGCGCGCTGGGCGCCATCGCTGTCTGCACCAAGCATGAGATCGTTCTGGCCATCGTTGGCGGTCTGTTCGTGGTTGAGGCGATGTCAGTGATCATTCAGGTGCTTTACTATAAACGTACCGGCAAACGGGTGTTCCTGATGGCCCCGATCCACCACCATTTTGAGAAAAAAGGCTGGGCCGAACCGCAGATCGTGATCCGGTTCTGGATCATATCGTTGATTTTGGCGATGATCGGGTTGGCTACGTTGAAGGTCCGGTAACGCCGGTATCACCCTTGGGTGAGCGCACCTTGTCGTGAGATTTTGTGATCACCGGGCAGTGCTAAGGGTAGGGCGTGCCAACCGCGCACTCAATCCAATTCAGGGAAACCCGACGATGACAAACCTTATCCGCACCACTGCCGCTCTGGCGCTTTTCGCCGCTTTTGCCGCCCCTTCGCTGGGGATGGCCGAGACGATGGACCCGGCCAAAATGACCTGCGCCGAGTTTTCGGCCATGGACATGGACGGCATGATGAAAGCCGTCGACGCCATGCACAAAGCCTCGCCCGATGCCGCGATGGCGATGGACGAAGACATGATGAAGATGGCCAATGATCACACCATGAAGGCCTGCGAAGGCAAGCCCGACATGATGGCGATGGACGCGATGATGATGAAGTAATCTTTGCCGCCTTAGGCAAAGTTGCGATGGCGCGCGGGGAAACCCTTGCGTCATTTGCGTTTTTGGGGGGGGGCGGGGTAAGCTGCCCACCCCCTACCGTCAGATTTGCCGAAAGCACAGCTGACCGCGCCCGAACTTCCTCGGGCTTACGCCGCGCCATCTGGCGCGACGGTCCCTCGTCACCCACGGGGCGGGCGCTACACGTGTCGCACCCCGAGTGCCCCGTCGGTTCGGGCGCGGTCAGATGTGCACCCAACCGCTGTAGGGAATACCCCTTCGACCGAAACCCATTTCGCGTATAGGCTGCAGTGGCACCGGGGGGACAGGATAGCCCCGTAGGATGGGTGAAACCCACGCGGCAATGCACTATCTTTGCTAACCGCGATGACGACAAAGCTGCCCCGTAGGATGGGACGTTCCGCGCGCCACCCGCCCGACCTTCCCGAACTAAGCGACGCCCCCACGCCCCCCAATCCTTAACACCTCCTTAAACACCCCCAGCTAACCCCTTGATATCCCTCACCCCACCCGCCTGTCCACACGTGGACACATCCGCCCCCCTTGCCCCCATCCCCCCCTGCAGGCATTGTCCGCCCCAAACCAAAGGGGCCCCAAAATGATTCCCGTCACCAGCTATGCAGGCCAAAAAGTTGCTGTCCTTGGCCTCGGCCGCTCTGGCCTTGCCACCGCCGCCGCGCTGCAGGCGGGGGAGGCGGAACTCCTCCTCTGGGATGACAGCACCGAGGCCCGCGCCGCCGCCGAACTGGCAGGCTTTACCTG
>JAYUHO010000048.1:0-40078 GCA_043766915.1 Cypionkella sp. | reverse complement strand
ACACTCAACCAATCCACCAGTCTTGATCAAACATTGCACTTCTGACGATTTGTAATTCGCCTCGGTGCGGAAATCGCCGCCGAAATCTTTCTCTGAGTAGAATTTCAGAAACGGCATCCGCCATTCGCCGCGATAATTCACCAGCAGCGGTTTGTCATTGGCCAGCACCTCGGCAAACAAGGTGATGCCGAACAGGATCGAAAACAGGATCAACGACCAATAGGCGCGGCGATTGGATTTAAAGTTGCGCCAGCGGCGTTGGTTCAAAGGGGAAAGCGCCATCTGGTTAACCCCTCCGCTCAAAATCAATGCGCGGGTCGATCCAGACATACATCAGATCAGAGATAATCCCGACCACCAGACCCATCAGCCCAAACGCAAACAGCGTGCCAAAGATTACCGGATAATCCCGTTCCAACGCTGCCTTATAGCCAAGCTGGCCAAGGCCATCGAGGCTGAAGATCGTCTCGATGATCAGGCTGCCGCCAAAGAACACCGAAATGAACAGCGCCGGAAAGCCCGCGATCACGATCAGCATGGCGTTGCGAAAGACGTGGCCATACAAAACAGACCGCTCTGACAGCCCCTTGGCCCGCGCCGTCATCACATATTGCTTTTTGATCTCGTCCAGAAAGCTGTTCTTGGTCAGCAAGGTCAGCGTGGCAAAGGACGATATCGTTGAAGCCGTCACCGGCAGGGCGATGTGCCACAGATAATCGCCGATTTTCCCCAACAGCGACAGATCGGCAAAGTTGGACGATGTCAGGCCCCGCAGCGGAAAAATCTGCCAATAAGACCCGCCCGCGAACAGCACCAGCAACAGCACCGCCACCAACAGGCCGGGAATGGAATAGGCCGCGATGATGATGCCGCTGGTCCAGCTGTCAAATGCCGATCCGTCACTGACGGCTTTGCGAATACCCAAAGGGATCGAAATCAGATAGGCAATCAGGGTAGACCACAGGCCCAAGGTGATGGAAACCGGCATCTTTTCGGCAACCAGTTCCAACACACCCGCCGAGCGGAAATAGCTTTGGCCGAAATCAAAGCGGATGAATTTTCCCATCATAATGGCAAAACGTTCAAGCGCCGGGATCATTTCTTTTTCGCAATCCTTGGCCTGTTTCGCCAGGCTGCCTTCATAGCCGTCGGGGCAAACAAACCGGGCAAAGCCAAACTCGACCTCCAGCTTGGCGCGAAATTCGGGCGGCAGGCCGCGCGCGCCGACATAGTCGCCCTGACCCTTATCAATGCCCGCGTCGCCTTGGCCGGCACCACTGACTTTGCCGATCACATCGCCTTCGCCTTCCAACCGCGCCTCGATCTGGTCAAACGGGCCACCCGGCACGAATTGGGTCAGCGCAAAGTTGACCACCATGATGCCGAACAAGGTCGGGATCACCAGCAACAAACGACGAAGAAGATAGGCTGCCATGGATTACTTCAGCACGCCCGCGGCTTTCAGCTTGTCGGCTTTCCCGGCGTTGAACCACCAGAAATCTATCTCACCCAGCGCATAGGGCGGCAAGGTGGCGGGGTGTTCAAACTGATCATAATAGGCGACGGTATGGGTGTTTTTATACCACTGCGGCACCCAGAATTTAAGCGTGCGTAACACGCGGTCCAAGGCCCGCACCGTCACGTCCAGCTCTTCGCGGGTTTTGGCCCCTTCGACCAGATTAAGCAACTTATCTACCGCCGGGTCAGACACGCCCGCGCGGTTTCGGGTAGAGTTATCGACTGTGACCGATGCATAGCCTTGCTTCAACTCGCCACCCGGTTCATAGCCGCCGTTCACCGCATTGCCGACGATCATGTCGAAGTCAAAATTCGGTGGATCGGTGCGTTGGCTAAGTTGCGCCGCATCAATCAGGTTCAGCGATGCATCCACCCCCAAAGCCCGCAGGTTCTCCACATAGGGGCTGATCACCCGTTCAAAGGTTGGGCTGTCTTCGATAAATTCAACCTTCAGCGTTTCACCCTTGGCGTTGCGGCGCATACCATCATCGCCAACCATCCAGCCCGCCTCATCCAACAAGGCCGAGGCTTTGCGCAGGTTGCCCCGGTCAAGCGCCTTATCGGGTGTGGAAACTGATCCCATGATCGGTTCATCGGTCAGGATTGTTGCCGCAAGCAGGCCTTCGTCGATCAAAGGCTGCAGTATCGCAGCCTCGCCAGGCGTTGCTGGCCCAACAGCGGCCATGGCGGTGTTTTCCCAGATAGAGTTGATGCGCGCATACAGCCCATAAAACAGCGTCTGGTTTGACCATTCAAAGTTGAACATCAGCCCAATCGCTTCGCGCACGCGGGGGTCTTGGAATTTCTCACGTCGCAGGTTGAATAAAAACGCCTGCCCGGATGCGATGCTGCCATTGGGCAATTCGGTTTTCACCACCGACCCATTGGTGATATTGGCAAAATCATAGGCCGTGGCCCAGTTTTTCGAAGAATTTTCGTTGCGGAACGTGTAGACGCCCGATTTGAACGCCTCAAGCGCTGCGGTATCATCAGCGAAATATTCGACGCGCACGCGGTCAAAATTGTTGCGCCCGATCCCCAGCGGCAGATTTTGCGCCCAATAGTCAGGGTTGCGTTTATAAACCACCTGTTGGCCCACGTTCATCGTATCCAGCAGATAGGCCCCGGTGCCAAGGAATGGTTTCAGGCTGGATTCTTCCAGATCCTGCTTGTTCGCCTCGTAATAGGCTTTTGATATGACCGTCAGACTGCCCGCCTGTGCCGGCATATCGCGAAAGTTGGTGCCCGGCGAAAAGGTGAACTTCACCCGGTAGGGATCAAGCAACTCTGCCGAAAGATACTTTTCATTTGCTACAGACCGGTATTCGGCGATGCCCTTTTCGCGGAACAGATTATAGCTGAAAATCACATCCTCGCCGGTCATCGGGCTACCATCCGAGAACTTTACATCCTTGCGCAGATTGAAAATCACCCATGATCTATCCAGCGGATATTCCATTGTCTCGCACATGAAACAATAGGCCGACCCGATTTCGTCGGCGGTGCCGGTCAGGATATTTTCATAGGCGATCCCGGCATAAGCCTCGCCCACGCCTTTGACGGAATAGGGGTTCAGGCTGTCAAACGTGCCGGGGCGCCATTCGGAAATCTCGCCGCCTTTGGGCGCATCGGGGTTCACATAATCAAGATGCGGGAAATCGGCGGTGTATTTCAGCTTTCCGAAGGTCGATATGCCATGCGAAACCACAACCGTCTGATCTTGCGCGCGTGCGGCAAAGGCACAAAGGACGGCCCCAACCATCAGAACGCCTGCCCCCAGGTGCAGGGCCAATCGGCCACGATCCACTGCTTGCGTCTTGATGTGAACGGACATCCCGATCTCCTGTTGTCGCACGGCTTCGCCGCTTTTATCTTAGCTTATGCTAATTCGGAAATTGTCCATGCCACAAGGCGCGATTGCGTGACTGGCACGATAACAAATGCGTCACATGGCAAAAGGCCGCCCCGAAGGACGGCCTGTGCCAGAAATATCGGCAAATTTACTGCAACGTTGCCAGATAGGCGATCACGTTGGCCCGGTCTTCAACTTTGGCCAGACCCGCGAACGACATTTTGGTTCCGGGCATATAGGCCTTTGGACTGGTCAGAAAGCCATTCATGTTTTCGGGTGACCAACTGTCGGCGGCCATCGCAATCATGGCCTCGGAATAGCCAAAGCCTGCGACGCTGCCCTTGGGCCGGTTGACCACGCCGTTCAGATGCGGCCCGGTGCCATTGGTGCCATCTACTTTGTGGCAGGCTTTGCATTTACCGAAAACTTTCTCGCCCGCCGCCGGATCAGCCGACGCAAGAACCACGTCAAATGCGGGGCCTTCTTCGGCGGCTCCTGCCGGTTCGGCGGCACCGGTGTCGATGGAATAGGCCTGCGCCACCTCTTCCTCGCCATACCCTTCTTCGGGCCCGGTGTGATACAGAACCTCTGCGGCCCAGGTGGCAAACAAGAATACCAGAAACGACGCACAGATCGCGCCCAGGGTCTTCGTTACAGTCATTGTATTTAACATGTCGCGCCTTCCATTCGGCTGACGTCGCCGAGAACCTGAATACAGGGCTATCTACCCGCTTCCCCCGCCCGGTTTCAAGGTGTAGTAGCGCGACCAATCGCCTCTTAGGTGGGGTTTTTGCGGCGGAGTGTAATGAAATGTCGGGGAAGATCGCATTCCAAGGGGAATTGGGGGCCTATTCGCATCAGGCCTGCCGTCAGGCGCGGCCTGAAATGGAGGTATTGCCCTGTCGTACGTTTGAAGATGCGATAGAGGCGGTCAAGTCGGGCGAGGCGGAACTGGCGATGTTGCCGGTCGAAAATTCCACCTATGGCCGGGTTGCGGATATTCATTCTTTGTTGCCCGGATCGGGGCTGCACATCATCGACGAGGCGTTTGTGCGCGTGCATATCGCGCTGCTGGCCGTGCCGGGCGCGCACCTTGGGCAGATCGAGACGGCGATGAGCCATACGGTATTGCTGGGCCAATGCCGGGATTATCTGAAAGCGCATAATCTGCGCGCGCTGACCGGGGCCGATACGGCAGGGTCCGCCAAAATCGTTGCGGAAAAGGGCGATCCGAAATTGGCGGCCCTGGCTTCGTCTTTGGCAGGCGAGATTTACGGGCTGAAGGTTATTGCCGACAAGATCGAAGACCAATCCAACAACACCACCCGGTTCCTGCTGATGTCGCCCGCGCCCAACCACAACCGCCGCGCCGACCACATGATGACGACCTTCACCTTTCGGGTGCGCAACATTCCGGCGGCGCTGTACAAAGCCATGGGCGGGTTTGCCACCAATGGCGTCAACATGACCAAACTGGAAAGTTACATGGTGGGCGGCAGTTTCACCGCCACGGCGTTTTATGCCGATATCGAAGGCCATCCCGAAGATGCTGCGGTTCAACGCGCGTTGGAAGAGCTGGCCTATTTCACCACTGAGATTGAAATTCTGGGCGTTTATCCGGCGGATCGTCGCAGGGGGTAGGCGGCTCAAGGCGGGATAGAGGTAGCTGCATTGTATTTGCCGCCGTGACCCCCGATCTAACTTGCCTGATGTCCAACCGCCGGTCCCAGCTCAAACGCCCTTGGCCGACGGCCTGCGTCTTTGATCGCCCGACACCCGCAGCTTTCTGCTGGAAAGCTGCAAAATGCGGTTCCGGGCAGGCATTGATAAGGGTGGAGTGTTTGTTTCGGGGTTAGACAGGCTCGACCATGCCTTACCCCACCTTCCCCCCGCATCACGCCCTTGGGTTGGCGCGGTAGCGGTGTTCGATATCCGCCGCCATCTGCGCAATCCGCTGTTCGAATTTTCGATCAACCCGCGCGCGGGCCAGCCGCAGCGATTGCAAAAACAGCCGCGCTGCCAGCGATCGGGGGGTGACTTCGGCCACCACATGAATGCGGGTGCGCCGCGATGACATTTCCATCATATCCACTCTGGCCGTGCCTTCGACCGCCTTCGACTGACCAGCGAAAGCAAGATGCGTGGGCCCTTCGAACGTTACCAGTTGCAGATCAAGCTGGCGTGGGCGGCCCCGATACGAAAACAGCGCCTTCCAGGACAGCCCGGCCCCAATTTGCGAAAGCCTGTCTGTGCGCTCTACTTCGGCACCCCGCCGCATTGCCGCGCGCTCCCACCCGGCAAAATCGCTGAGGGATTTGAACACAAAGGCAACGGGTGCTTCGATATCTTGCTTGGTGGTAAATTTCATTTTGCCCGTCCGCTTCCACCTTGAAACTGCAACCGGGTTGCACTTGGGGCGCTCTTCTCTGATTTGGGCTGAATCTGGCGTTATTCCAAACGATCCGCAAGCCAGTTGGTCATCAGGAAATGGGCAATAGCGCCTTTTCGGCTTGGTTTAATTGTCGGGTGTTGCCCGGCAAACACCGCAACCAGCTCTTCGCGCGTAACCCACAGCGCATCTTCCAGTTCTGCTGGGTCAATCGTGATGCTGTCTGACGTGGCTTCGGCAATGCAGCCAAACATCAGGGATGCCGGAAATGGCCAAGGCTGGCTGGCCAGATAGCGCACAGCGCCCACCGAAATGCCGGTTTCTTCGGCCACTTCCCGGCGCACGGCGGCTTCCAGTGTTTCGCCCGGTTCCACAAAACCTGCCAGCAGCGAATACATCCCCGCACGCCAAGGCGCGGACCGCCCCACCAGCAGACTGTTGCCCCGCACCACCAGCATGATCACCACCGGATCAGTGCGCGGAAAGTGATGCGCGCCGCAGGCAGGACATGTGCGTTGCCATCCGGTATGGCTGACATGTGAGGCCGCACCGCAAGCGGCGCAAAACCCATGCGTGCTGTGCCATTGCAGCATCGCCTTGGCGGTGGCGACCAGTTCAGCGTCGCGCAGGCTTAACATCGCCATCACACCGCGCAAATCCTGAAAGCTGAATGTTTCGGGCAACGCCGGATGCGTTTGCCGGCTTTGGTCAAGAAATCCGCCGATGGCCGCATCGCCCGCGGCCGCAGCGGGCGTCCAGCCCGAGATATCAACCGCGAACCGCGCGCTGCCGTCATCCAGCCCCAGAAACAACGCTGGCCCGCCGCCAGTCAGAACCGGATGATCGGCGCGCAGCCATCCCAGCCTGCCTTCGGTCTCCAGCAACGGCTTGCCCCGCCAGATCGGCAGAACCCAGCCTTGCGCCAGATGCGTGGCCATTTCAGCCGGATCACTGCGCAGCGCCGCCGCCCGGTCCAGACCCGACCCCCCGAACGTTACCTCTTCCGCGTGCCGCATCTGCTGTCCTTTGGTTTCAGACCTGCTTGATGCCACGTTGCCCGCCGCACATCAATTCCACGCGTGACTTGGGAAAAATGCAACTTATACGAGAAAAATAAACTGGTTGCACGCGCGTGACTGTTCCTTTTTGCGCGAAACTGCAACGTATGGCGTCGGGGACGATGGAAAATGAGAGGACGGGCTTTGGCAACCGTTTCTGATATGATGGCTGCGACACGAAAACCGCAGCCGGCGCAAAAGGTCTCAGAGTCAGCGGCCACCGCCCCTGCTACCCTAAAGCTGCGCATTCTGGCGACGTCAGATTTGCATGCAAATATATTGGCCTGGGACTATCATGCCAACAAAATATCTCCCTGTTGTGGGCTGGCGCGCACGGCAACGTTGATTGAACAGGCGCGGGGGCAGGCGGCCAATTCGGTGCTGTTTGACAACGGCGACTTTCTGAACGGCAATGCTTTGGGCGATTATGTGGCCGACACCTGGGATGATCCGGCGAACGATGCCCGCGTGCATCCGATGATCGCGGCGATGAACCATCTGCACTATGACGCCGCCACCCTGGGCAATCATGAATTCAGTCATGGCCTGCACGCGTTGATCCGCAGTTTGCGCGATGCGGCGTTTCCGATTGTCGCCTCTAATCTGCGGCTGCACGCACAGCGAACCCCGGCGATTGGTCAGCAATACCTGCTGATGAGCCGCGACTTGATTGATGAAGCGGGCCAAACGCAAAGGCTGAACATTGCCGTGATCGGGTTTTTGCCACCCCAAACCACGATATGGGAGCAGCGTCATCTGAAAGGGAATGCCGAGGTTGATGATATTCTGAACACCGCCCGCACTCTGGTTCCCGATTTGCAAAAGGCCGGGGTTGATCTGATTGTTGCGCTGTCGCACTCTGGCATTGGCAGCGGCGATGCAGACCCTTATGCCGAAAATGTCAGCCTTGCACTGGCCGCCGTTGACGGGATTGATGTGATTGTCGCCGGGCATACCCATTTGGTATTTCCCACCCCGGACCGCGTTGATCTGGTCGGAAAACCCGCCATCATGCCCGGCTTTTTCGGCTCGCATCTGGGAGTGATTGATCTGACCTTGCGCCAGACACCGGACAATGACGCGCGGTGGTATGTTGCCGCGCATCATGCAGAAACCCGCCCGATCGCGCGGCGCAGTGCCGATGGCGCGGCCCCGACTGCCTTGGTCGGCGATGATTGCGGCGTTGCCAATCTGGTGGCCAGGGATCATGCGGCGTTGCAGGCATGGGCAGACCAGCCGATTGGCCACACCCCTGTGGCCCTGCACAGCTTTTTTGCCCTGCTGACCCAAAGTCCGGCACTTGACATGATCGCGCGCGCACAAGCGCAGTATTTGTCGCAGGCGCTGGCAGGCGGGCCTTTTGCGGGCTTGCCCGTTTTGTCTGCCGCCGCCCCGTTTAAAGCCGGTGGCCGCGGCGGGCCAGAGAATTACACCGTCATTCCCGCCGGGCCACTGCTGCGGCGAAACGCGGGGGATCTGTATGTTCACCCCAACAGCCTTGTCGGGTTGTGTCTGCCCGGCGATGCGGTGTTGCGTTGGCTGGAACGGTCGGTCAGTCTGTTTCATCAGATTGAACCGGGCGCAACCGATGCCAAGTTGATCAGCGCGGATTTCCCCAGTTATGATTTTGACGTCATTGATGGGCTGACCTACCAGGTTGATCTGTCACAACCCGCGCGATTTGACCGGCATGGCACCGAAGTGGCGCCGCACGCCATCCGTGTTGTTAATCCGTGCTATCGGGGCCAGCCCGTTCGATCAGACCAGATGTTTGTACTGGCCAGCAACAGTTATCGCTGCGCGGGGGGCAGTGGCTTCATGCGGCCCCGACCTGATCAGGTGATCTTTGAAGCCCGGCAATCAAATCAAAGTCTGGTTGAGGATTTTATCCGCGCGGGCGGGCATGCCGGGCGGGCCACCCCGCCGCATTGGGGGTTTGCCCCGCAGAACGCGACGACCGTGGTGTTTGACTGTGACCCCCGCTCCATCGCGGCGTTGGTAGACGTGCCGCACCTGCGCCTTGATCCGTTGGTTCGGCTTGCAAATGGGTTTCACCGCTTTCGCCTGCATCTGTGATCCGCTATCTGGGCACAACCCAGTGCGTTTCGCGTTTGTCGCGGATCGCCCGCACCCACAGGCTTACCGATGTTTGATGCAATTCTGTTCGATCTTGATGGCACTTTGATTGACACCGAAAGTGTCGCCCTGCGCATTGGGATGCAATCTTTTGCAGCCCTTGGTGCGCCCGTTGAAATCGGGTTTCTGCACGGCCTTGTTGGCATAGATTTGCCCTCATCCGCTGCGATCATCTCACAGGCGCACCCGCTGCTGGATCAGCAGGCCTTGCATACGGCATGGCGTCAGGGGTTTTTGGAAGCGACATCTACCGACGGTCTGGCGCTGAAGGCCGGAGTGACCGAATTGCTGAACGCGCAGCTGCGGCCGATGGCAGTGGTCACGTCCTCAGGGCGCACCGAGGCGCATCGCAAACTTGACCTTGCCGGAATCGCCGGATCGTTCAATCTGGTGATCACCTTGGACGACGTCGCCCGGGCAAAACCTGCCCCTGATGCCTATCTTCTGGCCGCCGAACGGATGGGCGTTTTGCCCGCGCGGTGTTTGGTGTTCGAGGATTCCGAGGCCGGGGCCCAAGCCGCCCATCGTGCGGGGTGCATTGTTGTTCAGGTGCCCGATGTGGTGCCAAGCGCGGGGCGCTGGGCGCATCATCTGGCGGGCGATATGATCACAGGCGCGCGCGCGGCAGGCTTGGTGATTTAGGGCGGGGGGAATGGTTGTTCGCTTGTCTTTATCTATTAATCTCAGTGTTTTTTCGTGACCGCCCAGCTTTCCAGTGGAAAGCTGGGCGGTCCCTGCCCAAAGGCAAGCCGTCGGGCAAGGGCGGTTGGGCTTGGTACAATGGTCCGAAATCAGGCCGCGCCTGCCGAGGGCAGGCAGACGCGGCCTGATTTGACGCGTGTCAAATCCGGCAAGAAAGCCGTCGGCTGCGAACACTCCATCAGGGGAATTGTTCCAATAAAAGCCTGATCCGCGGTAAACCATACAAATCCTTGCATCGCAGAAAATCGGCGCCACCCCCGCCATCCGCCGCTTGCGATCTGCACAAACCCACCCTATATCACGCGGTGAGAGGTTGGCGCGGGCAAGCGCCTCGCCAACCCGGTCAGGTCCGGAAGGAAGCAGCCGCAACGAGTTCCGTTTGGGTCGTGTTCAGCCTCTCACCCTCTCCGCATTCACGCTAAAACTGCTGCATGATGGCAGGCCACCTCGTGGCCACGACCGATCAGCGCGGGCACTTCTGCTGCGCAAATCTCGGTGGCAAGCCGGCAGCGGGTGCGGAACACACAGCCTGACGGCGGCGCCATCGGCGAAGGTAGATCACCGTTCAGCACGATCACCTTCTTGGCGCGTTCGGCCACCGGATCAGGGATCGGCACCGAAGACAGCAATGCCTGGGTATAGGGATGCTGCGCGCGTTCAAAGATATCAGCACTGTCGGCCACCTCCATGACCCGGCCCAGATATAGCACCATCACCCGGTCAGAGATATGCTTCACCACCGACAGATCATGCGCGATAAAGATCATCGCCAACCCCAGGTCGCGCTGCAATTCGCCCAAAAGGTTGATCACCTGCGCCTGTATCGACACGTCCAGCGCCGAAACCGGCTCATCACAGATCAACAGACGCGGCTCGACGATCAAAGCCCGCGCAATGCCGATGCGCTGACACTGCCCGCCCGAAAACTCATGCGGATAGCGGTTGATCTGATTGGGCAGCAGGCCCACGCGGTCCATGCTCAACTGCACCCGCGCTTTGACTTCTGACGCAGACACACCCGGGTGATGCGTGCGCAAGGGTTCGGCAATGATCTGGCCCACCGTCATGCGCGGGTTCAGACTGGCCAGCGGATCCTGAAACACCATCTGGATATCGGATCGAAACGGCAGCATCTGTTGCGCCGACAAAGAGAGAAGATCAGTTTTGCCGTCCCAGATCACTTGTCCGGTTGCAGGCACCATCTGGATCAGGGCGCGGGCAAGTGTCGATTTCCCGCACCCGGATTCGCCGACAATGCCCAAAGTCTCGCCTGCGTTCAGGGCAAAGTTCACCCCGTTCACGGCGGGCAATTCCAGCGGTTTGGTCCAAGGCATATCGCCTTCGCGGGTGATGCGGAACGTCACCCGCAGATCGCGGGCCTCTAACAGCGCGGTCATGCCAATTCCTCCACACGGCGGTTGCAGGCCCGTTTGCGCCCCGGTTCAAACTCGGTCAGCGGATCAAGATGATCGCGGCAATCATCGCCGACATATTCACAGCGCGGCGCAAACGGACAGCCCTTTTGCGCCCGCGTCATATTGGGCGGCGATCCGGGGATGCTGTACAAATCGGCACCTTGTTGATCGACGCGCGGAATAGACCGCAGCAAGCCGCGTGTGTAGGGATGCGAGGGCGCGTAGAACAGCGGATCGACGGGCGATTGCTCCATCACCTGACCGCCATAGAGCACGATGACTTCGCGGCAGAACCCGGCGATAACCCCCAGATCATGGGTGATCAGGATCGTGGCCATCCCGAAATCGCGCTGCAAATCGGCCAGCATTTGCATGATCTGCGCCTGCACCGTGACGTCCAGCGCGGTGGTGGGTTCATCCGCAATCAACAGATCAGGTTTGCACAGCAGCGCCATTGCAATCATCACACGCTGACGCATGCCACCGGAAAACTCGTGCGGATAAAGCCGCACGCGCCCTTTGGCATCGGGAATTTTTACCGCATCCAGCATCCGCACGCACTCGGCCATCGCCTGCGCCTTGCCCATGCCTTTGTGGTGGATCAGCCCTTCGGCCATCTGATCTGACACCCGCATATAGGGGTTCAGCGCCGTCATCGGGTCTTGAAACACCATGGCGATATGGTTGGACCGCAGCGCGTTGATCACGGGCAGGGGGGCGTTCAGAATTTCGTTGCCCTCAAACCGAACCGATCCGCGCGCGGTGCCGTTCTTGGCAAGCAATCCCATGATGGCAAAGGCCAGCTGGCTTTTGCCCGACCCGGATTCGCCGACGATGCCAAGGGTTTCGCCGCGGTTCAAGGTGAATGACACCCCATTCACCGCGTTCACCACGCCGTCGCCAGTGGCGAAACTGACGCCCAGATTGTTCACATCCAGCAATGTCATATCAGCGGTCCTTCGGATCAAGCGCGTCGCGCAACCCGTCACCCACAAAGAAAAAGGCGAACATGGTGACGATGAAAAAGAACAGCGGGAACGCCAGCTGCCACAGGGTGCCATAGTTGATCGTGCTGGCCCCTTCGGAAATCAACCGACCCAGCGATGTCAGTGGTTCCTGCACGCCCAGCCCCAGAAACGAGATGAAACTTTCGGTCAGGATCATTTCCGGGATCAACAGCGTCGCATAAACCGCCACAATGCCCAGCAGGTTCGGCACGATATGGCGGAGGATGATCAGCCACGTCGGAACCCCGGTGGCGCGTGCGGCCTCGATGAACTCGCGCCCTTTCAGGGTCAGGGTCTGTCCCCGCACAACCCGCGCCATCCCCAGCCACGACAGCAAGCCGATGCCGATGAACAGCATCGTCAGCGATCGCCCGAACATCACCAGCAGCAAGATGATCACAAACATGAACGGAATCGCCAGCAAGATATCGACGATCCGCATCATGATCTGATCGGTGCGCCCGCCGACATACCCCGCGATGGCACCATATAACGTGCCCACCACCACCGAGATCAACGCGCCGATCAGCCCCACGATCAGCGAAATACGGGTGCCTTGTGCCGTGCGGGCAAACAGATCGCGCCCCAGATCATCAACACCGAAGTAATGCCCGTTGGCCATCGCGGGCTGGCCCATATCGGCAGCCTTGCCCATGATGCCCCAGTCAATTTCCTCATAGGCCCACGCCGCCACGTATTCGCCAAACAGCGCATAAAGGGTGATAAAGATCAGCATCACCACACCCGCCACCGCCGCCTTGTTGCGCGCAAAGCGTTTGCGCGCATCGGCCCACAGGGACCGGCCCTTGACTTCATCCAGACTGGCCAGACGGCTGGCCAAAGCCTGATAATCAACAATGCTTAGGGCCATGGCTAATACCTGATCTTTGGGTCAATCCATGCGTAAAGCACATCGACCAGAAGGTTGAAAACAATGGTCAAGAAACCGACAAGCAGCGTCACCCCCATCATCACGGCGTAATCGCGGTTCAGGGCTGCATCGACAAACGCCTTCCCAATCCCGCCGGTGGAGAAATACATATCCACCACCACCGACCCTGTGATCATCGCCACAAAGGCCGGACCCAGATATGAGATCACCGGGATCAGCGCAGGCTTTAACGCATGGCGGGTGATGACTTTCCACGTCGGCAACCCTTTGGCCCGTGCGGTGCGGATGTGGTTTGAGGTCAGCACTTCCAGCATCGACGACCGCGTGATCCGTGCAATAGACGCCATATAAGACGTCGCAAGGGCAATCATCGGCATGATCACGTAAGGCCACTTGCCGCCCTCCCATCCGCCTCCGGGCAGCCACCCCAGCCACAAGGTGAACACCACAACCAAGATCGGGGCCATCACGAAATTCGGTAAAACCTGCGCGCCGATAGAGACGCCGACCGCCAGATAATCCAACCAGGTGTTGTGAAAAATCGCGGCCATCACACCCAGACTTACCCCCGCGACCACGGCCAATATAAAGGCATAGGCACCATAAGTCAGCGTCACCGGAAACCCTTGCGCGATGATTTCATTCACCGTGCGGTCTTTGTAAATGAACGACGGTCCAAAATCGAAATGCGCCACGATGCCCCAGATATAGGAAATCATCTGCCGCCACATCGGCTGATCCAGCCCGTATTTAGCATTCAGATTTGCCAGAATCTCGGGCGGAATCGCCCTTTCCTGCGTGAACGGCCCGCCGGGTGCGGCGTGCATCAGCAGAAACGACATCACGATAAGGATCAGCAGCGTTGGTATTGCCACCAACAGCCGCTTGAAAATGAAGGACAGCATGAAAGGCTCCACCACATATGCACATAGCCCAAAGGCGGCCCCCAAGTCAGGAGGCCGCCCGGCGTTGCGGGATCAGAGTTTACTTCTGAATGCGGTACAGGTCTTTGGCATACCATGTTTGCTGCACGTTGTTTTCGGGCAGACCTTTGATATCGGCTTTCACCATATCAACCTTGGCATAGTGATAAATCGGGATCATCGGCATTTCAGCTGCCAGAATTTCCTCGGCCTTGGTGTAGTTCGGGTTTGGATCGGCCATCGTCTTGGCCTCTTTCAACAGCGCATCGTATTCGTCATTGGCAAACTTGGCGTCGTTCTGGCCGGAATACTGGGTGAACAGATCCAGATAGGTTGACGCCTCGTTATAGTCGCCACACCACGCATAGCGGGCCATTTCGAAATCGCCCGCCTTCATTTTGTCTGTGTGAACTTTCCATTCGAAATTCTGTGGTGTCAGTTCCACCGCCAGCTTTTGCTTCCACATCTGCTGCACGGCCACGGCGATTTTCTGGTGCGCCTCGGAAGTGTTGTAGTTCAGCGTCAGTTTCAGCGGATTTTCCGGGCCAAAGCCGGCCTCGGCCAACAGCGCCACGGCTTTGGCATCGCGTTCGGCTTGGGTCCAGGTGGAATAGTCGATGACCGGAATGGTAAAGCCGTTCAGTGCCCAATGCGTCCAGTTATAGGCGGGCTTTTGGCCGCCCTGCAGGATGTTGTTCACCACGATATCGCGGTCCAGCGCATAAGACAGCGCCTTGCGCACCCGCACGTCTTTCAGCGCGGGGTTGCCCATGCCTTCGGCATTGTTGATGATGTAGGTGTAGGAACACGAATAGGGCGTAGAAATCGCTTCTTCCGGGAATTCCTTGGACAGGCGCGGGAATTGGCCTGCGGGAACCGTGGTGCGGTCCAACTCACCTGCCTGATAACGTACAAGGGCGGCGTTTTCGTCATTGATCGTCAGCGCAGTGACCGGCGACATGATGACATTTGCCGCGTCCCAGTAGGTTGGCGACTTTTCCATCACAACTTTTTCGCCGGGGATATGCTCTTTCAGAATATAAGCACCGTTGCCAACGATGTTTTCGGGCTTGGTCCAATCGGCGCCAAATTTCGTTTCATTGGCCTTGTTCGACGGGAAGGTCGAGGTGTGCGTCAACATTTTGGTGAAATAGGGCAGGGGGGCCAGAATTTTGACCTCCAGCGTGGTGGCATCAATCGCCTTTACGCCCAGATCGGACGGCGGCTTGGTGCCCGCGATCACTTCGGATGCGTTCACAACCTGCATCAGTTCCATGTACCACGCATATTCCGACGCGGTCGCCGGATCGACCAGCCGCTGCCAGCCGTCGACGTAATCCTGCGCCACAACCGGATCCCCGTTTGACCATTTGGCATCGGGGCGCAGTTTGAAGGTATAGGTGGTCAGGTCTTCGGAAACGGTATTTTCCAAAGCACCGGCAGGCACAAGGTTGCCATCGCCATCTTCGTCATACAGCCCTTCAAACAGCGAACGGCCGACATCACTGTCTTCGACCGATGCCATCAGATGGGGATCAAGCGATTTGATCGCGTCCAGCATCCAGTAGGAATACGCCTGATTGGCCGCAAGTTCTTCGCCGGTCTTTGGGTTCTTGTCCGCAAACGCCGCGCCGGTCAGCGCAAGGCCAAGGAACGTGGATAGTAGCAGGTGCTTTTTCAACTGATGTCCTCCTGTTGTTAAGGTTAAGTGGCGCGATGCCACCGGGATGTACCGACACTAGGTCTGCAGGTTGCAGTGGCAAGGCATTTTTGACGGGTGGGCGTTACGACGTTATGTCGTTTTGTAGTGTTGTGCAGGCAATGTGTTGGGTCAGGCTGCAATAGGCAGTGCTGCGCTGATCAATTAGCCGGGTTTTACTCTGCAACCGTCACCCGTGTCGACGACAGGGATTTGACAATCGCAAAGCAACCGATTCCCGGTCGCAGGCCCAAAGCCTCTGCCGACCGCCGGGTGATGCGCGCCAGCAGCATATCGTCGCCCGCGCGCAGTTCGACCAAAACGCCGGGGCCATCGCCGCCCCGCACCGCCACAACCGTGACGGGCAGAATGTTCAGTGCCGACAACCCCTCGGGCCGCGCGCGTGCCAACATCACGTCTTGCGCCTGTACCCGCAGCCGCAAGCCTGCCCCAATCGCGGCCTCGATCCGGGGCACAAACATCGGTCCCGCCGAACTGGACAGCCGGGTAATGCCATCGTCGTCATGCGCCGCGACCGTTGCAGTCAGGATCGCCCCCGCCTCGGCCAATCCGATGCTGCGCATGGCCAGCGGATCAACCAATATCTCGGCCACCGCACCCGCGCGCAGCACCTTGCCCGCCTGCAAGACCACAACGGTATCGGCCAGCATCTGGGCCTCGTCCATGTCATGGGTGACCAAAACCACCGGCATGTTCACCGCCGCCCGCAAAGCGCGGATTTCACCATACAGCACTTCGCGCGCCGGGCGGTCCACCGCCGAAAACGGCTCGTCCAGCAGCAAGACGTGGGGCGCGCGCGCCAAGGCCCGCGCCACCGCCACCCGCTGTTGTTGGCCACCAGACAGCTGCGCCGGCCTGCGATCCGCCATGTCCGCCATGTTCACCAGCGCCAGAACCCGGACCGCCTCGGGCTTGCGGGCCGGGGCGGGCAGATGCCCCATCGCCGCCATCACATTTTGCAAAGCCGTCATATGCGGAAACAGCGCATAAGACTGCGCCACCATCCCCAACCGCCGGGCGGGCACCGGCAGGTTCACCCCTGCCGCCGTATCTGTCCAAACCACGCCGCCCACGCTGATTTTGGCGGTGTGCGGCGTGAACAATCCGGCGATGGTGCGCAGCACTGTGGTTTTGCCTGATCCGGACGGCCCCACTAGGGCCAGCACCTGTCCGGGGTCGACCGAAAACGACACGTCCAGCGGGATGGGTGTAGTTGCCTGCACACGGACCTGCAGCGCCATCAACTGAACCTGCGGCCAAAACGTGCCGACAGCCAGAACGTCAGCGAGATGGTGGTCAGCGATATCGCCAGCAACACCGCCGCCATCACGCCCGCGCCCGCCGTGTCAAATCCTTGCACCCGGTCATAAATCGCGATCGCAATCGTTTTGGTCTGGCCGGGGATCGATCCGCCCACCATCAGCACAATGCCAAATTCTCCCAGCGTATGCGCGAAACATAAGACCATCGCCGTGACCACGCCGGGCCAGGCCAATGGCAATTCCACCCGCGCCAGCGCCGTCATCGGGCGCATGCCGCAACAAGCCGCCGCTTCGCGCACATCTTTCGGGATGGCCTCAAACCCGCGCTGGGCGGGCTGGATCGCGAAGGGCAGGTTGAAAATCACCGATGCCACCACAAGCCCGGCAAAGCTGAACACCAAGGGCTGGCCAAACAGCCCCGCCCAAGCCGCCCCCAAAGGCGACTGCGCGCCAAACGTCATCAGCAGATAAAACCCGAACACCGTGGGTGGCAGCACCAAAGGCACGGCGATCAGCGCCTCTACCACGCCTTTGCCGGAAAACCGGGCATAGGCCAGATACCGCCCGCCAAAAACCGAAACGGGCAGCAAAATAACCACCGTCCACGCCGCCAATTGCAAAGACAGCCACAGTGCGGCCCAATCCACGCGCTATCCCGCCACGGGCAGGGCAAAGCCCGCCGTCTCAAACGCACTGCGGGCGACGGGGCCTTGCAGATAGGCGTAAAACGCTTTCGCCACGGGGCCCGCGCCCTTGATCAGGGCCATGCGCTGGCGCAGCGGTTGATGCCATTCTGCGGGGATCAAGGCCGAAGTTCCAAGCGCCGACACTTTCGGCGACAGCGCCAGCGACTGGGCAATAATCCCCCCCTGCGCATTGCCCGATGTCGCAAATTGCGCAGCTTGCGAGACGTTTTCGCCTAAAATCAGCGCGGGCTGGATGGTGTCCCACAGCCGTTTGTGCTGCAGCGCCTCCCGCGCGCGGGCCCCGTATGGCGCATGATCCGGGTTGGCGATGGCAAAATGCGTCACCCGCCCATCTGCCAATCCTGCCGCCAGATCGTCCAGATTGCCATCCGCCAACAGCCGCGATCCGGTTGGCACAATCAGCGCGATCCGGCCTATCCCGTAAAGCACGCCTTCATCGGTGGTGAACCCGTCGCGCGCCAGATCCAGAATAAACGTCTCATCCGCTGCCATAAACAGCTCAAACGGCGCGCCTTGCCGGATTTGGCGGGCAAAATTCCCGGTCGATCCGAAGGACAGCGCAACGTCCATCCCCGTATCGGCCCGAAACACAGCCGCAATCTCTTCTAGCACAAATTGCAAATCAGATGCCGCTGCGATCACCGGAACAGCGGCCTGCGCCATGCTGCGCGACGGACCCAAAAGCGCTGCGATGCCAAATCCCAGCACTGCACGACGTTGAACGCGCATCTTTTTCTCCTTGCAAACCCTGCGCGAAACATACCGCTGCGGCGATCAACGCGGCAAGCCCAATGTTCGCCACCCGGTTTTGATCGCAGGGCAAAACCAAAAGGCTGCAAAGCATCGCCCTGCAGCCTTTAAACGTCATAACCGCCGTCAATCGTTAAAGGGGCGGCTGCCCGCGCAGGGCCCGCACGATCATCGTCACCACAAACAGCGCGATAAAGACAAAGAACAGTATCTGTGCAATGCCGGCCGACGTTCCGGCGATGCCGCCAAATCCAAGGGCTGCGGCGATCAGGGCGATCACGAGGAAGGTCAATGCCCAACCAAGCATGGGGTTCTCCTTTTAAGTGAAAAATGGCGACGCTCAGCGCGTGTGACTATCCAACGTGGAACGACGCCGATGGTTCCGTCCGCGTGGGTGATGTCTTGGACGCGGCTATTTGCCAATCCACTGTGCCGCAAAAGGAAGACCGAGCTGCAGCCTGCGGGTCTGATCACCGGGGCCAGCGATTGCCTCTGGGCGGCGACCAAGACCGGACCTGCCCGCAATCGGTGCCGCAGATCGCGGATCAGATGGTCAGAAGACTCTTACGGTGAACCGGGACTAGCCGCAGATGTATAAAGCCTCCGGCCCTGAAAAATCAGGAATCATCCGGCGGACCGACCGGTCGCGCTTGCTGGGGCACCATTCAGCTTTGTGGAAACCCGCCCAATTTGATAAATCATCGGATCCTGACCGCGTCAGACTTTAATCTGGCGCGGTCAAGCCAGATCAGTCAGCCCATTTTGGCGACGCCGCGTTCGCCCAGTTCGGGTTCGGTGCCTGCAAGCAATGCGAAGGCAAACTTCACCGCCCCGACGACCGGGTTCGGGCCATCCCAGTAATCGGCTTTTGCCGGGCGCACTTTGATCGCAACAACATCATTTGCCTCGGCCCCGTCTGGCCAGTATGCCTGCGCGCCGGTAGACCACAACCGTTTTATCAAAGCCTTGTCGGCATCAATCGTCGCCCGTCCCGAGACGCAAACATAGTCGTTTCCGCCTTGATAAGACAGCAAAATGTCGCCCTTGGCCGCCACATCTTCTGCGGCCCCAGCGGTGGCTTCGGTCAACAGATAGATCATGTTTTCGTCCTGCATCGGGATGGTGGACATCGGCCTTCCCCGCGCGACACCATCAGGGTGGGTGATGAACATGCAGGTATCGATGCGCTTTATCATGTCCCAAACCTTGGTCGGATCATTCAGGGTTACACTTTTATCTGCTGACATAGGTTTTCCTTTCAAACGGCCGCGAGACAGGGCCCGCCGCACAATGCATGGGTATAGGGTTAACGGGTGGTGTCGGTTGCCAACATCTGCGCAATCCGCTGGAACGATCCGTCGATGCGCGCCTGCTCGTCACGCAGAATTTCACTGGCTTTTGCTGACGGCTGATCAGCGGGCCGCGGGTCTTCGGATGCGTGCCGTGGGAACAGGGCGGCGATGATGCTGCCAACGACGGCAATAGCACCAGCCGCGAGTGCGCCACGATGCCATGGCGTGCCGGTTCGCGCCTGATGATGCAGATCATACGTCCGCTCTCGTGTTGCCACAGCCCGGTCGCGGGCATCCTGGGCCATATCTTCCAACCCCTGCGCCATGACCCGGCGCACATCTTTGGTCAGCGCCGCCATCACGTCGGCGCGGCAGTCTTCCAAAACCTTGGCCGGGGCCAACCCCGCGCGCCCGGCGGCGTTGATCTGGCCCAACATCTGCGCGGCGCGCGCGCACAGATCGTCGGCTTCGACGATCCAGCCAAAATCTTGATGGGCGGGATGGGCGATCTGGCCACCCTCATCTTCCCAACGCGAAACGGCATCCAAGCGGGCGTCCAACGGCTGCGACGGCACAGACCGGCGCGATGCGCGGTTCCCGAAACCAATCCAGCCCAACCCCGATGTTGTCAGTGCCACGGCAATCGGATTGGAGTAGACGGCGCTGGCCAAAGCCTGCCCGAACGGGGCGACCTTGGACTTCGCCAGTGCCACGCCGTCAGACCACAGCGCATCAATCGACAACCGATCCTGCAAAGCAATCAGCGAAGCCGCCAATGCGGCGCGATCCAGCTCAAGCTGGGCCTCAATGGCGTCCCGGCTCATGTCACGCACCGGGGGATTAATGGTCTGCTGTTGCACCGGGAGTCACCATGGTTTTAAGGGTTTCAGCATCACGGCGCAGGTTTTGAAAGCTGCGATTGGGGGCAAGGTTTTCGGGCT
Source organism: Cypionkella sp. (assembly GCA_043766915.1). Lineage (GTDB taxonomy): Bacteria > Pseudomonadota > Alphaproteobacteria > Rhodobacterales > Rhodobacteraceae > JANNAT01. Next base: position 19,514 of record JAYUHO010000048.1, on the reverse strand, counting down.
TCAGCAAATGCAGTGCATAATAAACCAGCCCCGCCGCCACAGCGAAAAGACCAACGCCAACCACAACAGCGGCCCAATGCAGCGGCATGCCCAGACGGACCAGCCCGGCCACCATTGCCCCGCTTAGAACCGTCAACGCCGTGATCCCAAGAAGGGCCGCTATGGCCAAAATCCCCAGGGCCCTGGCAGCGTCGCGCAGACTGCGTTCGGCTTCGGCGCGTGCCAAGGCAAGTTCACCCTTCACCAATCGGGCAAAGCCCAGCAAGACGTCGCCAAAAAGGCTGGCCGGGTTATCCCCGGCCGATTTGTTCGATGGATCTGTCATGACCGCGACGGATCAGTTTTCTTGCCGCGCAGGCTGTGACGGGCGCCGTCGGCAATTGCTGCACCTGCGATGCTTTGCGGATCACGGTGATGGCGCATTGAGGAACGCAAAAACCGCGCCAAAGCAAAGCCTGCCACCGCAGCCCCCACCGCAACCACACCGGGATTGCGCCGCGCCAAAGCCCGGACATCTGCGGCAATATCGCTAAGATTGCGATCCTGGAAGGTTTCGGCCACCGATGTCACACCATGTGACACCGCAGACATCATCCGCCCCGGGATCGAATTTTCCGAGGGCCCTTCAGCCACCCGCCGCAGCGTTTCTGTCAACCGATCCCCGGATCTGCTCAGCGCATCACGGGTATCTTCAATCGTCTCCCCCGCCAGATCACGGGCGGCTTCCAGCGTTTTGGTCACTTTAGCCGATGCATTCGCCCCGAACGTATCCACTGCGTCCACGGCATTTTTGGAGTGCGTCGCTGTTGCAGACACTGCATCGTGCGCCGCGTTGGCGGTGCTATCAAGCGTGTCCTTCAGGTTTTTTGTTGTCGAGTTCATGTGGGTCTCCATCGGTTGGTGTGATGTGGTTGCCTGCCCCGTGGCGCAAACCCGACGGGTCGGGCGGGCCGGGCAGACACACTGACACAACGTGCCCGCCTGCCCGCCGGTTCCCTGACATCAACCAAATAATCTGATCAAAAAATCTTGCGAGGGCAGCCGGAACCAATGTGGCAGGTGCGGCGTTTACTGATTGAACCGCGTCAGACCACCTGCTTCCCTCGGGTGCTCGTTTGATACCTGTCCCCTCGGTTCCGCGCTCTGGGTATATCAGAGCTGGACTTGGCCGCGGGCATAGCCTGCGGCCATTTTTTTTTCAAACATTGGCCTCAGCTCAGGCGCGCACGCTGCGGGCCCGACCCCGGCAGCCCATCCAAAACCGGCTTGCGCGCGGGGCGAACCTTTTTCTGCGATGCGATGGGGGGCCGTGGGGCGTCGTCCGAGAACGCCTGAGTCAATGCCGCATCCATCGATGTCACGCAGAAATCCGCGCCAATCTTGGTGATTTCGGCAAGCTTGGCTGCGCTGACATTTTGCGGCAACGTGCCGTCTTGCTGACCAATCGCGGATTGCCAAAGCACCAGTCCCACACGCCTGTCCGGGGCTGCGCGCTTTAGGCGGGGGATGTGCAACAAGGATGCCCGTGACGGTGCGGTATCCAGAAAATTCAGGATGATGCAGGTCGCATCCGCATCGACGACCCGCGCGAACCGGGCCGATGTCAGATCCATATAGGACATCACCTGCACCGTTCCCCCCTCACTGCTTAGCGCTTGGGCAAGCATGCGCGCGGCCAAATCGTCCAGCCGCGTTCTGCCACCCAGCACGACAAGCCGCGCGTCCTGGCCTGCATGACTGGTCTTTGCAGCCGGGCTTTCGGCGGCCTGTGGCACAACAGGGGTTTCCCCCGCCGCCTCATGGATCGCAGCCAGCTCTTCGGCAACCACGGCCTCGATTTCATCCAACATATAGGTCGCGGTATCGGCAAAGCGGCTTTCTTGTTCTTTCGACAGGACCCCGCGCGCATAATCTGCCTGTGCCAGCAAAAGGGCGGGAATGCCAACATCGCGGTGGTAATCGGCGACACTGTCTTCTTCCAGCGTTTCTTCGGCGCGCTGCGTGCTTTCCACTGTGTCGCCAACCAGCAACCGTTGATACAGCCGCGAATGCGCCGCCAGAACCGGTTGGTCGCCGAACAGCACATCGAACGCCTCAAATTGCGGAATATAGCGGCCAACCACCACCAGACACACGGTCAGCGGTGTTGATAAAACCAACCCCAGCGGCCCCCAAAGCCAGGTCCAGAAAATGGCCGCCACGATGATGCCCAAGGGATTTACCCCGGTGCGCGATCCATAAAGCCACGGCTCGATCATGTTCGAGGTTATGAATTCCACCACCGCAAACAGCGCCGCAGTCCACAGCACCATTGACCAGTTCGGCGAAACGGCAAAGGCAAGGAACAGGGGGAAAATCGCGGCAATCAACGGGCCGATATAAGGAACAAAGCGCACCACCAGTGTCACCATGCCCCACAGCAGCGCATTTGGCACGCCGATCATCCAAAGCCCAAAGCCGATAGGAATGGCATAGATGATATTGACCAACAACTGGATCAGCAGATACATACCCACCCGCGCACCGGCATCTTCGATCACTTGCGTTGTGCGGTTGATATCATTGGCTCCGACAAGGCGGATAAAGCGATCGCGCAACTCATCGCGGGCCAACAGCATAAAGACCACGACAATAACCACCAGACCCGCCATCGCGACCGGGCTGACCAGTTGTAACGTGATGTCCAGCATGGTTTGAAAAATGCCGCGCCGTTCGATGACTTCAACGGTCATCGGCCCGCTTGCCGTTGCGCCATTCGTGGGCAAAGCGGTTGTAATCTCGGCGTTGATCGCGGTCACCATCTGGGTCAGCCGGGCCACCAGCCCGTTTTCAGATCCTGCCGCCTGCAAGACGTTCAGCTTGGTGACGATATTGGTCTGAAAGGTTGGCAATTGCTGCACCAACTGACTGAGCTGACCCACCACCACCAACATGAACCCGCCAATCATTGCAAAGGCAAAGGTGACAACCGCCAGAACCGACGCAATCATCGGCAGCCCGAAACTGCGCAGACGGGTGACAAGGGGCGATAAGGCAAACGCAACCAGCATCGCCACCGCCAGCGGCAGAAACACATCTCTGCCCACATAAAGGGCTGCGACGACGGCAAGGGCCGTCAGGATCGCCGTGCCGGAGGCCTTGGGCGAAACGGTGGTCATCCCCTGCCTTTTGTCGGCCTCAACCGCAGAAAGGCCAGCGCCCGTGCCAGACATGTTCATTTTGGTGATGACCTTTTTCGGTGGCAAAACATTTGCCTATGTCGCCAACGCATGACGGCAATATCGGGTTCCGCAGATATAGCGCCGACAGCCACGCCGTTCTGAAGGCCATCGCCCCGCAGCGCCGGGCGGGCAAAGGGCGGTGCCGGAACATCCCGCATCGCCAAAGGCAACAGCCAGAACCCAAAGGTGCCGCTGTAAGCCGATGCCATCTGGCTTGTGTCTTGCCGAAGCCGGATCATGGGGTTATTAATTTAAGAACAAAATGTGAACATACTGAGTCGGAGGCTTTGGCGTTGCATGTCTGGGATATCCATATTTCCAAAGGCAGGACGCCAGACCAACGCGATGGGCAAGCCGCGCAGATCGCTTGTGGCCTTGTCCGAGGTGTTTGCCGAAACCGTGGCAGATGCCGGAATGGTGGGATTTGTGCTGTCGCAAATCGCCAAAAATCCTGCCCCCATTTTATGGATCCAAGACCGCATGTCACGGCGCGAAACCGGGCGACCGTATCTGGCGGGGCTTGGGGCGGGGCGATCGGTATTGCTGTTGGATATGCCGCGCCCCGCCGATGTGCTGATCGCCGCCGAAGAGGGGCTGCGCTGCAAAGCCCTGTCGGCGGTGGTGGCCGAAATCTGGGGCGATCCGGTGGCGCTGAACTTTACCGCAACCAAACGTCTGGCATTGCGGGCCGAGGCCGCGGGCGTGCCCTGTTGGCTGATCCGCCATGGCGGCACCGCCGATCTCAGTGCGGCGCGCGACCGGTGGCGGATCACTTCGCTGCCGTCGGCCCCCAATCCCGACGATGCCCGCGCGCCCGGCGATCCGCGCTGGCGGCTGGACCTGTTTCGCTCGCGCGACAAACAGCCCGGCCTTTGGGTGGCGCAGCATGACCGGGCGGCGGATCGTGTCGATCTTTTTGCCGCAATTCCCGATGGACCGCTGGCAGAAGGCGCAGGATCGGGCGGGCAACGCACAGCCCGATGATCTGCCGCAGGTGTTGGTGGTGGAAGGCGCGCATGGGCCGGTGGTGCATGCAGCCAATCGCGCCGCCTGTCTGGCGGGGGTGACCCACGGTGCGCGGGTGGTCGATATGCGCGCGCTGTGCCCCAATCTGCGGGTGGATTATGCCGATACCGTCGGCGATCACGCGGCATTGCAGCGGCTGGCACTATGGGCGCGGCGCTGGTGCCCATGGACGGCCGCCGATGGTCAGGGGCTGATCCTTGACACCACCGGATCAGATCATCTGTGCGGCGGTGAGGCCGCGATGCTGATAGAGATGGAAACCCGCCTGTCGCTGCTGGGGGTGTCGGCGCAACTGGCACTGGCCCCGACATGGGGGGCAGCTTGGGCACTGGCACGGTTCGGGGCGGTGCGGGCGATCTGCGCCGATCCATCACCGCTGCCCGTGGCGGCCCTGCGGCTGGATGCGGAAACGGTGCTGCTGCTGCACCGGTTGGGGTTGAAAACCGTGGGCGCGCTGGCGGCGGTGCCCCGCTTGTCGCTGGCACGGCGGTTTTCGCGCGCCGCACTGGCGCAAAACCCGCTGCTGCGGCTGGATCAGATGACGGGCCATCTGGCCGAACCGCTGGCCGCGCCCACAGCCCCGCCGGTTTTTTGCGCCGATGCCCGGCTGGCTGAGCCGATCTTTGATCCCACCCATCATCTGCCGGGCCTTTGCGCCGATCTGTGCGCCCGGCTGGCAGCGGCGGGCAGCGGTGCGCGGCGCTTGGCACTGACGGTTTATCACACCGATGGCGAGGTCAGCCAAATCGCAGTTTCCATCGCCTTGCCCAGCATAGACGCTGCCCATCTGGCGTTTTTGTTCCGTGACAGGCTGGACCGGATCAACCCCGGCTACGGCTTTGACCTGATCTCACTGCAGGCGGTGGTTACCGAACCTTTGGCGGCGATACAGACCAATCTGGCCGGCGGGCGCGACCAGGCGCTGGAACTGTCGCATCTGATAGACCGGCTGACCGTGCGCTTTGGCCCAGGCGCCCTTTCGCGCCCCGTCCCGCGCGCCAGCCATATTCCCGAACGGGCCGAGACACGCGCAGCGCCCATCGCCCCCCCTAAACCTGCCCCCCCCGATGCGCCACCAACCCTGGCCGAACGCCCCTTGCGCCTGCTGGATCATGCCGAGGAAATCCGCGTGCTTTATGCCGTGCCCGAAGGCCCGCCCGCGCAGTTTGCATGGCGCAGGCAAACCCACCGCACCGTGCGCTATCAGGGGCCGGAACGCATCGCACCGGAATGGTGGCAAGATCAGCCCGGCACCCGGCTGCGCGATTACTTCAAGGTCGAGGATGACCACGGGCGGCGTTACTGGCTTTACCGTGAAGGCCTGCATGACGACGGGCGCGGCTGCGATCCGCGCTGGTTTTTGCACGGGATTTTTGCCTGATGCCCGAAAGTGACGCCATCCCCCGCCGCCGCCTGACCGGAGAGTTTCCGCCAAACCCCCGCGCGGAGTATGTGGAATTGGGCGTGGCCAGCCCGTTTTCGTTTCTGCGCGGCGCGTCCGAGGCCCCCGATCTAGTACAAACCGCGCACAGCCATGGTTATGACGCGCTGGGCATCGCCGATCTGAACACCATGGCGGGCGTGGTGCGGCTGCATGCCGAAGCCCGCAAGGCCAGCATCCGTCCGGTGATCGGCTGTCGGCTGCGCCTGATCACGGGGGAAGAATTTCTGGCCTATCCGCGCGACAGGGCGGCGTATGGACGGCTGTGCGCGCTGCTGTCCAAGGGCAAGATGAAGGATGCAGACGGCGCGTGGCAGGCCAAGGGCATCTGCGACATCACGCTGGCCGATCTGGCCGCCCATGCGGATGGGGTGCAACTGATCGTGCTGCCCGATGCCCGGTTGGCCACCCGACTGGCACTACTGCGGCAACGCCTGCCAACACTGCGCCACATCGCCGCCAGCTATTTGTACCGGGGCGACGACCGCGCGCGGATCAACCGTTTGGACAAGCTGGCCCGCGCGCATGGTCTGTCCATCCTTGCCACCAATGACGTGCATTACCACGCGGCTGACCGCCGCCCGCTGCAAGATGTGATGGCCTGCATCCGCGAGAAAACCACCATCCGGCACGCCGGTTTCTTGCTAAATCCCAATGCCGAACGGCACCTGAAATCGCCCGCCGAGATGTGCCGCCTGTTCGCTGAATGGCCGCATGCGATCCACGCGGCGCGCGCGGTGGCCGATGCCTGCACCTTCGATCTGCGCGATCTTTCCTATCACTACCCGCTTGAAGCCGTGCCCCCCGGCGAAACAGCCCAAAGCCAGCTTATGAAACTGACATGGGCCGGGACCGCCACACGCTATCCCGGTGGTGTCCCGGACAAGGTTCGCGGCCAGATTCTGAAAGAGCTCGACATCATCGCGATCAAGAAGATTCCCCAATATTTCCTGACCATCCACGAGATCGTCGAATTCGCCCGCTCGCAGGGCATCCTGTGTCAGGGGCGCGGTTCGGCGGCAAACTCTGCTGTCTGCTTTGTGCTGGGCATCACGTCGGTTGATCCGACCGAGCAAGAATTGCTGTTCGAACGCTTCATCAGCCTTGACCGTGACGAGCCGCCCGACATCGACGTGGATTTTGAGCATGAGCGCCGGGAAGAAGTGATCCAGTGGATTTATGCCCGGTATGGCCGTCAGCGGGCAGGCCTCTGCGCCACCGTTATTCACTACCGCCCCCGCAGTGCGATCCGCGAGGTGGGCAAGGCCATGGGCCTGTCCGAAGATGTCACCGCGGCCTTGGCCAAAACGGTCTGGGGCAGTTATGGCACCGATATCGGGCAAAAGAACGTGTCCGAGGTGGGCCTTGATCTGACCGATCCGCTGCTGTCGCGCACCATCCGGCTGGCCGAACAGATGATCGGCATGCCCCGGCATTTGTCGCAGCATGTCGGCGGTTTTATCCTGACCGAAGGCCGCTTAAGTGAAACCGTGCCCATCGGTAACGGTGCCATGGCCGACCGCAGCTTTATCGAATGGGACAAGGACGATATCGACGAGCTGGGCATCCTTAAGGTTGATATATTGGCCCTGGGGATGCTGACCTGCATCCGCAAATGCTTTGACCTTTTGCACGCGCATTATGGGGTAAGGCACGATCTGGCCTCGATCCCGCAAGAGGATGCCGTCTATGATATGCTGTGCAGGGGCGACAGCATCGGGGTGTTTCAGGTGGAAAGCCGGGCGCAGATGAACATGCTGCCACGCCTGCGCCCACGTCGCTTTTACGATCTGGTGATCGAGGTTGCCATCGTGCGCCCCGGCCCCATTCAGGGCGATATGGTGCATCCCTATCTGCGGCGGCGCAGCGGGCAAGAGCAGGTGGACTATCCCTCGCCCGCCTTGCCACATGACCAGAACGAGTTGAAAACCATCCTTGAACGCACCCTCGGCGTGCCGATTTTTCAGGAACAGGCGATGAAGATCGCCATGGAAGCGGCACAGTTTTCATCACTTGAGGCCAATGAACTGCGCAAAGCCATGGCCACCTTCCGCTCTCGCGGGACCATCGGCACGCTGGAAGAAAAGATGGTCGGCCGTATGATCACCCGTGGCTATGATCCGGAATTTGCACGGCGGTGTTTCAATCAGATCAAGGGGTTCGGCGATTACGGCTTTCCCGAAAGCCACGCGGCCAGCTTTGCGTTGCTGGTTTATGTCTCCAGCTGGCTGAAGCATTACTATCCGGCGGTTTTCGCGGCGGCGCTGCTGAACTCACAGCCGATGGGGTTTTACGCCCCCGCCCAGATCGTGCGCGACGCCCGCGATCATGGCGTCGAGGTGCGCCCGGTGGATGTAAATTTCAGCGACTGGAACAACACGCTGGAACCATCGGGCAGGGCTTGGGCGCTGCGGCTGGGGCTGCGACAGGTCGATGGTATGGCGCAGGGGGCCGCAGACCGCCTGATGGCGGCACGCGACGCCCCGTTTGCCGATCTTGAAACGCTTAAAACCGCGGTGCCGCTGACCGTGGCGGTCATTCGCCGGCTGGCGGCGGCGGATGCGTTCCGATCAATGGGGCTTGATCGGCGGGCCGCCCTGTGGGAGGCGCGTGCCCTGAAAGATGCCCCCGATCTGCCGCTGTTTGCCCAGATGCGCGATGAGGGGGGCGAGACGCTGGTCGATCTGCCCCGCATGCCGGTGTGCGAACATGTGGTGGCCGATTATCAAACCCTGCGGTTATCTCTCAAGGCGCATCCGATGCAGTTCTTGCGCACCAGCATGGCCCGGCAGGGCTATCGCACCGCCGCCGATCTGGCCAGCCTGCGCAACGGTCAACAGGTGCGCCTTGCCGGTTTGGTGCTGGTCCGCCAGCGCCCCGGCAGCGCCAAGGGCGTGTGCTTTATCACGCTGGAAGATGAAACCGGCGTCGCCAATCTGGTGGTCTGGCCCGCGGTGATGGCGGCGTTTCGCAAGGCGATCATGACCGCGCGGTTGCTGCAGGTGACGGGTCAGATACAGCGCGATGCCACCTCTGGCGTCACCCATGTCGTGGTCGCAACCCTGACCGACCGCAGCGACGCCCTGCTGCGCCTTTCCGACAGCCGCCTGCCGGTTCCGCTGTCGCGCGCCGATGAGGTCGCCCGCCCCATCGCCGCCCCCCGCCACGGCCACCCCCGCAATGCGCAGATCATCCCCAAATCACGCGACTTTCACTGAAGCAAACCGCCCCCGCATCGACAAATGGCGGCGGACCTTCAGGCAGTGCCAGAAAATATTACTCTATATCAGAGGGTTGTGTAGTGGCGGAAGCGGTGGGATTCGAACCCACGGTGGGCTTCCACCCACGCTCAGTTAGCAACCGAGTGCTTTCGGCCTCTCAGCCACGCTTCCGTTGATGATCATTTAGCAATCCCGGCTTTCTGGGGCAAGAGGGAAAGGGTGGGGATGTGTAGGATGGGTGATGTGCCTATCTAACCAATGCCGGGATAGGATAGACAATCTGCCCATCCATTTGTCACATCATCACCACCGCCAGATACAGCAGCCCAGATGCCACCATCACCAACCGCCCGTTGGCCCCAATCGCCCCCGCAAAACACAGCGCCGCAAAAGCCAGGTTAACCCACTGCAACGGCTCAATCCCCGCCACCATCATCATCCACAGCATCATCAAAACTCCTTGGGTGTTGAGCGCTGGCCAGCTCTCGGTTAGGGTGAACACCTGAGGGATAATTTACGCCCGCCCGCCGGGTAGGGCGATTTCAAAGAATTGTCATTTTTTACAAAGGATCAACTTTCGTTGCCTAAAGTTGCACAGACGGTTCTGGATGAATTTGGCCGGGCGGTTAACCGCGCAAAAAGCCTTAAAGGCTGGACACTTGATCAGCTGGCTGCCGCTATGGACCCTGTGTCGAGCAAATCGTTTTTGTCCGATATCGAAAAAGGCAAACGCGATATCAAACGAAATACCGTTGGCAGATTGATCAAGGCGCTTGATCTTGATGTTGCTTGGATCGACCGCTTTGTCGCCACTGAAGTAGAGGCCGAAGACGAAGAAACCAAGCCGGACCGCGACGCAGACCGTTTGCTGCGGATGTATGAAAAGGATACCTCTGCGCCACCGACTGCCGAAGCGTTGTTAATCGGCCTTGCCCAAGAGCAAGCGCAACAACCGTTTCTTGATCATATGTCGGCCTACACTGCCCTGCGGGGTGCCTTGCAGGCGGCGCAAGAGATGAAAGATCAGCTCGCCCGCCTGCACAACATGGATGCCCAACTTGCTGCCGTGCTGCAAAAGGTGCTCGACCTGAATAATCTAGGCCTTCGTGATGAGGCTGGCGAAGCACTGGATGCCGCCATCAAGGCGAAAGAAGCGGAAATCGGGGCTTTGCAAGAAGCTGCGTTGCAGCAAGACCGCCTGCGCAATGATGCCGAAAGCTATGCCAAACGCCTCATCGCCCGCCTGCGCGCCGCCGCCCCGCCGGGTGGGGTGTTCCGGGCGACCGAGAAAATGCTAAAAGAACATCATGAACGCGGCGAACGTATCGGCGATCCCTTTGATCTTGCCGTGGCGCTGGAACTGGCCCGCCTGAACCACGCCCGCGCCAAGTGCGGGCAAGTCGGGCAGGCGCTGGCCAGCCTGGGCAATTGCCATTTTTCGCTCGGTGAACGTCAGTCAGTCAGCAATAACTTCACCCGTGCAATCCATTGTCACACCGATGCGCTGAAGCTAACGCCCCGCAAGCAGCAACCCGAAAACTGGGCCGTATCACAGAACAACCTCGGCACTGCCCTGCAAGCCTTGGGCGAACGTGAAGGCGACAGCGCCCGCTTGCACGCCGCCATCACCGCCTCAACCGCCGCGCTGACCGTCCACACGCCCAAGGCCGCACCGATGGACTGGGCCGGAACGCAGAACAACCTCGGCAATGCCCTGAGCGCCTTGGGCGAATTTGAAGGCGACAGCGCCCGCCTGCGCGACGCCATCACCGCCTACACCGCCGCGCTGACCGTCCGCACGCCCAAGGCCGCACCGATGGATTGGGCCGGAACGCAGAGCAACCTCGGCGCTGCCCTGAGCTCTTTGGGCAAACTTGAAGGCGACAGCGTCCGCCTCTACGATGCCATCACCGCCTACACCGCCGCGCTGACCGTCTATACGCCCAAGGCCGCACCGATGGACTGGGCCATGACGCAGCACAACCTTGGTATCGCTTACCTTAGTTTGGATGAACTGGACCGTGCGGCGGGCTGGTTTGACAAGGCTGACAGTGCTTTCAGCAACGCATTGACTGTTCGCACACGCGAAATGTCGGAATACCTTTGGGCCGACAGCTTTGGCGGGCAAGGACGGGTCAGCCTTGCGCGGTTCCATCATACCGGCGACCGCGCGGAACTTGACCGGGCGCGCAGCTGTCTGACCGAAGCGCGCGCTGTCTATGCACTCGACCCGCTTAACAAAACGCTTCAGGATTTTGACCGCCTGCTGGCACAAATCGACGCCCTGTAGGGCGGGGTTAACCCCGCCGTCCCCCCGATTCGACCCAACATGGTTAACCGGCAACCAATCCCAAATCGTATAGGCACAATAAAGACCGATTGTAGCAGGTTTATAGCACCCTAAATCCGCCCAAAACCCATCAATTAACTCAGCGATCTTGAGGGGTTACCCACTAAACAGGAAATGCAGCACATCCCCGTCCTTGACCTCATAAGTCTTGCCTTCAACCCGGAACTTCCCCGCCTCTTTCGCCCCCGCCTCACCGTTGCCTGCAATGTAATCATCATAGGCCACGGTTTCAGACCGGATAAAGCCCTTCTCGAAATCGCCATGGATCACGCCCGCCGCTTGGGGGGCCAGCATGCCTTTGGTGATCGTCCAGGCGCGGGCCTCTTTCGGGCCGACGGTGAAATACGTAGACAGACCCAGCAGCGCATAACCTGCCTTGATCAGCCGGTCCAACCCGGCCTCGTGCAAGCCCATTTCTTCCAAAAACATCGCCGCTTCGTCGTCGGCCAGCTGTGATATCTCTTCCTCGATCCGCGCCGAAATTACCACCATCGCAGCGCCCTGCGAGGCCGCCAGAACCGCCACGCGTGCGGATTGGGAATTGCCGTTGGCGGCACTGGATTCCTCAACGTTACAGACGTAAAGCACTGGTTTTGATGTCAAAAGCTGTAACAGCCGCCATTGCCGCTGATCATCTTCCACCACTTTGACCGACCGCGCGGGCAGGCCTTTTTCCAGCGCAACCAATGCCAGCCGCAGCAACCGGTCCTGATCCGCCGCATCCTTATCCGCCCCCCCGCGCAGCTTGCGCGCCAGGTTCGCCAACCGCTTTTCGATCGATTCCAAATCCGCCAGCATCAGTTCAGTTTCAATGGTTTCGGCGTCGGCCACCGGATCAATCCGCCCCTCAACATGGGTGATATCGCCATCTTCAAAACAGCGCAGCACATGGGCAATCGCGTCACATTCGCGGATATTTGCAAGGAACTGGTTGCCCAAACCCTCGCCCTTCGACGCGCCCCGCACCAGCCCCGCGATATCGACAAAGGTCATCCGCGTGGGGATGATCTGTTTGCTGCCCGCAATCGCCGCCAATTTGTCCAGCCGCGCATCGGGCACGGCGACTTCGCCGACGTTGGGTTCAATCGTGCAGAACGGAAAATTCGCGGCCTGCGCTGCGGCAGTCCGGGTCAACGCATTGAAAAGCGTTGATTTTCCCACATTCGGCATGCCGACGATGCCCATCTTGAAACCCATAGACGCTCTCCCATTTGCCCCCGCCTTTTAGGGGCAGGTGCGCTAAGGTTCAAGCATTGCAAAGCCTGTCGGTTGACAGGCATTGATTTTCCGCCCCGCCCCGTGCAAACCGCTGATGGATTTGCACGAATGGGCCCCAACATGACCAGAATCGACGATACCTTCGCGGCCTTGAAAGCGCAGAACAAAAAGGCGTTCGTCGCCTATATCATGGCGGGCGATCCCGATGTGGATCGTGCTTTGGCGGTGATGCAGGGACTGCCCGGCGCAGGCGTTGACATCATCGAATTGGGCCTGCCCTTTACCGATCCGATGGCGGATGGTGCAACCATTCAGCTGGCGGGCCAACGGGCGCTGGAAGCGGGGATGACGCTGGATAAGACGTTGAAAATGGTGCAGGATTTCCGTACCGCAGATCAAAAAACACCAATCGTTCTGATGGGTTATTACAACCCGATCTATTCGCGAGGTGTTGATTTGTTCCTGCAAGAGGCCAAAGTGGCCGGGATCGACGGTCTGATCATTGTCGATCTGCCGCCTGAAGAAGATGCTGAATTGTGCTTGCCCGCACAGGCCGCCGGGTTGAATTTCATCCGTTTGGCCACCCCCACTACCGATGCCAAACGTCTGCCAAAGGTGCTGCAGAACACCTCGGGCTTTGTGTATTATGTGTCCGTCACCGGGATAACCGGGGCTGCGGCCGCGGTTGCAACCGATGTGGCCCCCGAAGTGGCGCGGATCAAGGCGTCAACCGATCTGCCCGTCATCGTGGGGTTCGGCATTACCACCCCCGATCAGGCCTGCGCCATCGCAACGGTGGCCGATGGCTGCGTGGTGGGATCGGCGATTGTCAAAGAGATCAGCACGGGAAAACCGGTGGCCCAGGTGTTGGCCTTTGTCGCCAGTCTGGCTGCAGGCGCGCATTCGGCATAGCTGCGCACTGCTGTCTGGCGCACCACCACATGCAGTCGTAATTGTTGCCAAACGCCCCGTTCGGGATGTACTATCGCCTTATTTGATTGAGGAGATTTTTAGCATGCCGCTTACAGTCGGACATATCGAGACTATTTCTGGCGACGTCACAACCTTGCAATGGATCAAACCGGGGTATGAGGCCGAAACCGAACGCGCGCTGGGCTATCATTCCGGCAAACTTGCGCCGGGGTATTACGTGCTTTTGCTGACACGAAAGCCGCAACCCGCCGAGTTTGAATTCAGCGGCACCACGTTGCGATCCGGTGGCAGGCTGGGCGTGCCCGCCCCAACCAATGCGCTTGATGCCTTGCGCCCCAGGGTTCACACGGAAATGCAAAGCAGTTACGGCGCGGCCGGATACAGCGACATGCAGACCAATGCGTTGAAAACAATCGCCCTTAAAGGCGATCAGCGCGTTTGCAAAGTGCTGCCCGATTTGCGCCACAACCCCGGCATGGCCCCGAATGACCAATATCCGATGGGCGGCGGCGGTCTGCAATGGACGTTGAAAAAGCCCGGACTTCCGTTTTTGGTCGCGGTGCGGGTCAATCCAAACGGCACGGCAGATACGCCCGGCTTCAGCGTCGATCTGGTCAAAGGCGGCTATGACGCGCGCGCCAAACTGCGGGCCTACATGATGACCGCCTGATGATCGCTGCGGATAAAACGGCGCGGCATTGCTTGCGCCGAACTGTCGATATTGGTAACAAGACCTGACCAAATCGGAAAGCCCGCGATGACCGTAATCACCAGCATTGACGATCTCAAACAGCTGCACAAACGCCGCGTGCCCAAAATGTTCTACGATTACTGCGAAAGCGGCAGTTACACCGAACAAACCTTTCGGGCCAATACCGATGATTTTGCCAAACTGCGGCTGCGCCAAAAGGTGGCGGTGGATATGACGGGGCGCAGCACTGAAACCACGATGATCGGGCAGTCTGTCGCCATGCCGGTGGCCTTGGCCCCGGTGGGTATGGCGGGCATGCAATGCGCCGATGGCGAGATCAAGGCCGCCCTTGCCGCCCAGGATTTCGGCATCCCGTTCACACTGTCGACGATGTCGATCTGTTCCATCGAAGATGTGGCCGAACACACCACCGCACCCTTCTGGTTTCAGCTTTACGTTATGAAGGACGAAGATTTTGTTGATGCCGCAATTGAACGCGCGCGGGCGGCGAAATGTTCGGCTTTGGTGCTGACGCTGGATTTGCAAATTCTGGGTCAGCGGCACAAGGATCTGAAGAACGGCCTGTCGGCCCCACCGCGCCTGACCCTGCCCAACATCCTGAATATCATGACAAAACCGCACTGGGCGCTGGGAATGCTGGGCACCAAACGCCGCACTTTCCGCAATATCGCAGGCCATGCCAAGGGCGTTGATAACATGTCCAGTCTGATGAGTTGGACGAATGAGCAGTTCGACCCAAAGCTTGATTGGTCCAAGATCGCCCGGATCCGCGATCAATGGGGTGGCAAGTTGATTCTGAAGGGCATTCTGGACGAAGATGACGCGCGATTGGCGGCTGATTTCGGCGCGGATGCGATCATTGTATCGAACCACGGCGGGCGGCAGTTGGATGGCGCGGTGTCGGCTATATCCATGCTGCCACGCATTGTGCGGGCCGTGGGGGCGCAGACCGAGGTGCATATGGACAGCGGCATCCGCTCGGGCCAGGACGTGTTCAAGGCGCTGGCATTGGGGGCGAAAAGCACCTTCATTGGCCGCAGCTTTATCTACGGATTGGGCGCGATGGGTCAGGCGGGGGTGACCACGGCGCTGGACATTATCCACAATGAGCTGGACACCACGATGGCGCTGTGTGGGGTGCAAAAGATCAGCGACATTTCCCGCACCCAAGTGATGGTGCCGCAAGACTTTGAAGGCGATTGGGTATAAGAAACCGCCTGAAACTCAGGTAAACCTTGCGCTTTTTCTGTTTAAAAATATCCCACAGGGGAGTCTCAATCGCTCTTCGATTGAGACGGGGGTGTGAAACCCCCTGCTGCCGTTCGGCCAATCATTGTCCCCAACCCTAAAGCGTGTACAAATCCGGCAGTTTTTAGTCTGGTCATGCTCAGCCCCGTACCCGCAGCAATGCGCGGGCCAGCAGGGGCACGGTCAGCAGCATGACAGCGGCGAACACAAAAGCAAACCGCAGACCCAACTGCCCGGCAATAAAGCCAATCATCGGCGGGCCAAAGAAATAGCCGAAATATCCCAGTAACGTCGCGCGGGCCACAGCGCGGGCGCGGGCCTGCGGGTTGGCCATTTGCCCCACCAGCGAAAACGCTGTTGGCGCAATCACCGATGATCCGATCCCCATCACCACAAACCCCAGATAGGCGATGCTGATGGACCCGGCCAAAGCCGCCGTAAGCGCGCCGCTGGCCGATATCACGGCACCCCCGCTTAACAACCACAGCGGCGGCACGCGTTGGGCCACACCCTGACCCAACACCCGCGCCAGCCCCATCGTGATCGCCATCATCGCAGGCCCCATCGCGCCGTTGCTGGGCGATCCGCCCAGCGTTTGTTCGATATGCAGGGCAGACCAGTTTTCCGCCGCATTTTCGGTCAAAAACGCCAGCAACACGATCCCGCCCCCAATCACCGGCACCCAGCCCAAATGCCCCGCCCCTGCGCCTTTGGGTTTGCGCAGCCCCTCAATCCGGCCATCACGCTCAAAACTCGCCAGCGACAGGAGGCCCGCCACCACGGCCATACTGCCCAACACCCAGGCCGGAGACCAGCCGGCGCTGCGCATCGCCCCGGCCGCAATCGCCCCTCCTGCATAGCCAAACGAATAGCCCGCATGGCACAGGTTCATAAAAGGCTGACCGCGCTGATTTTCCAGATCAGCCACACGGGCATTCATCAACACGTCCGTCAACCCGGTGCCCGCCCCGCAAGCCAGCATGGCAAGCGGAAACAACCAAAGCTGGCTGGCGTGACCGGGCAACAAAAACGCCGCAGACATCAGCACGGCGGACACAGGCAAAGCCACCCGCCCCCAAGCCGCCCCAATCGCAGGTGCTGCCAACATCGCCAGCACAGCAGCAATCGGCGTCATGAACATCAGGGCCCCAAGTCGGGTCTCATCAATGTCCAGCATGGTCTTGATATCCGGCAAGCTGGCCGCAAACGTGCCCCAAAGAATACCCATCGCGGCAAAGGCGGCCAGCGGCGCGCGCGTTATGGCCAGCAGGGCAAGAAAACGCATGGGATGGGGCCTTTTAAGGGTTTGTGCAGGGTCTAACCGTTCGGACGTGCGGCTGCCAGTCAAAGGGTAAGCCGGAATCACTCACTATGGTTGATAGGTGATGCCAACCGATGGCGGACGGTGGCAATGTGCACAGAGCAGACACTGGTTCGTTTGAAGAAGAGGGCGGCGCGCGACCGCCGGGTGGGCGCAGCTCCGCTGGTTCGGGGCGCTTTGTGGTGCACCCCCTCCCGCAGCAGTTCTAGGTGTCGATGGTTCAAAAGCGCCCACCCGAGGGGGCGGTCGGGCGCTGCCCGGCGGCGCGTGCCGCGCCTTGAGTCCGGGCGTTTCAGCTTGGCCGTGGTGTTCAAATCGGGCCCAACGCGATTTTCCCCCCCCGAAACTCCCCCTTCCCATCCCCATGATTCGTCGCTATAGCCCCCAAGTCGCGCCATGCACCCTTGGAGGATGGCGGATGTATAAATGGAGAAGAACCTATGGCACGTGAGATCCCAGATCTTCACGCCGAGGTACGGACGGGGACAGGCAAGGGGGCCGCTCGTCAAGCTCGACGTGAGGGCAACGTACCCGGTATCGTATACGGCGACGGCGCACAGCCACAACCGATCAATATCAACTATAACGCCTTGCTCAAGCGTCTGCGCGCAGGCCGTTTCCTGTCGACCCTCTTCAATCTGAAGGTGGAAGGCATGGGGGACGTGCATGTGGTGTGCCGCGGTGTGCAGCGCGATGTGGTCAGAGACTTGCCAACGCATGTCGACCTGATGCGTCTGCGCGATGACAGCCGGATCAACCTGTTCATTCACGTTACTTTCATCAACCACGACGCAAGCCCCGGCTTGAAGCGTGGCGGTACGCTGACCGTTGTGCGCGCCGACGTGGAACTGAACGTGTTGGCAGGCGATATCCCGGATCACCTGACGGTCGATCTGACCGGCAAGCAAATCGGCGATGTGATCCACATCAATGACGCTATCCTGCCCGAAGGGTCCAAACCCACCATCGAGCGGAACTTCGTGATTGCCAACGTGGCCGCCCCTGCAGGCTTTGTTGAAGCCACTGAAGAAGCTTAATCAATTGCAAGGTTAAAGGGTGCGGTGGGGAAACCTGCCGCGCCGTTTTCGTCTGCTGCGACCGGCGGCGGCACCCGGCTTGCTGCCAGGTCAAGATAGGCCTGATGGCGCGGGTCAAGCGCGATGTCGCGCCCGTGTTTTTCCGCGATCAGCCGTAAATGATCGGCACAACACAGATAATGCAACCGTGCCACGTCTGGAATCGTAAAGGCCGCCGCATGCACCGCGTCAAACCGGTCTGAATACCGAAACGCCGATGCATCGGGTTCTTCGCCACTGTTGGCCCGGTCGAAGTAGGATTTGGTATAGCGGTTGCTGCCTGCCACCGGCGACAGTGTCTTGTGCTTCAGGCTGAACGTCTCATCTGACCGCACCATGTAATGATTGATCTGCGCCACCTTATGCGAGATCAGCCTTGGCGGCATATCCCGCAGATGGGTCGCGTCCGGCGCCCAATTCGGTATGGTTTTACCCTCGGGGTTGACCCAGACCAAACCGGGGCTGCCCCATTCTGCCCCAAGCTGCGTTGTCTTCAGCCCGCGGGGCCCGTGCTCGCCCAGGCCTGCGAATTGCTTGGGCTGGCGGAAGATCGACTTGACCGAGCGTGACACCCGATGCTTGGTCGGGCAGGAATAGACAAACTGTCGGTGGACGGGCAGGTCTTCGAACGTCTGTCGCCCCGAGGTGCCAAACACCCGCCAATTGATCGACATGCCCGTATAGGCCGGAGTGGGCGCGGTAAGATCAATCAGATCACCTATCAACCCATCGCCTTTGTGGATCACCAAAAACTCATCCACATCGCAGACCATCACCCAGGCCGCGCGGCGCACAGATTTATGCTCTTTCGCCTCCCGCAGCTTGCGCAGGGTGATCTGCCCGCCCGCGCGTATCTTGCAGCGGATATGGTGCAGCCACCCTGCCGTCGCGAGGGCATCCAGCAATGCGGGGGAATGGTCGGTACAATCATTGGTGGCGATCACGATATCGGTAAATCCCAACATGCGATACCAGCACACCCATTCGACGATGAACGGACCTTCATTTCGCATGGAGCAGACAATGGTGATGCGCAAAGAGGGGGGGCTTCCGGTAAGGCAGGTCTTTTTCAAATTGGGCCCGGAAGAGGTGCAAGCGCAAGGCGGAAGTGATGGCACTTGCCGTGAATTCCACCATAACCGGGCGTGCCACCCGATTTTACGACCGCAGGTTCGGCGGGCCTGCGCCGCTTGGGCAAGGCGGCGGCCGTGGTGTCAGACTTGCGCGCCACGGGTTTGATGTGCATTTAGGGGGCGAGCAGGGCAGGGCGAGCAGGGCAGGGCGGATCAGGGATGAAACTTTTCGTGGGCCTCGGCAATACGGGCGCGAAATATGCGGGCAACCGGCATAACATCGGCTTTATGGCGCTGGACCGGATAGCGGCGGACCACGGATTTTCCCCATGGCGGCGCGCGTTTCAGGGGTTGGTGGCCGAAGGGCGGTTGGGGGCTGAAAAGCTGGTGTTGCTGAAACCCGAGACGTTTATGAACCTGTCGGGTCAATCGGTGCGCGCGGCGCTGGATTTTTACAAACTTGATCTGTCGGCCCTGACGGTGTTTCACGATGAGTTAGACCTGATCCCCGGTAAGGCGCGCTTTAAACAAGGTGGCGGGCATGCTGGCCACAATGGCTTGCGCTCGATTCATGGCCATTTGGGCGATGCCTATGCACGGGTGCGGCTGGGCATTGGGCATCCCGGGCATAAGGATGCGGTGGCGGGGTATGTGCTGCATGATTTCGCCAAGAC
>JAYUHO010000047.1:0-6738 GCA_043766915.1 Cypionkella sp. | reverse complement strand
CAAGCATGTGCTGACCGAAAAGCCGATCTCGATGACCGCACCCGAGATCGACACGATCATCGCCGCCCGCGATGCCAGCGGGCTGCTGGCGGCCGAGGCGTTCATGATCGTGCACCACCCGCAATGGCAGCGGGCGCGGGTTCTGGTCGCGGACGGGGCCATCGGCGAAGTCATCCAGGTCGACGGCGTGTTCACCTATGACAACCGCACCGAGACCGGCAATATCCGCAACCGCCCCGAAACCGGCGGTGGCAGTTTGCGCGATATCGGGGTTTATACCTTTGGGTCAACGCGGTTTGTAACGGGATCAGAGCCGATTGATCTGTCGGCCCGGCTGATCCGCGAAAATGGCGTCGATGTGTTTGCGCAGGTGGCTGGTATCATGGACGGCCCGCATGGACGGTTCACCTATGGATCGACGACCTCGATGCGGCTTTACAACCGCCAGGTGGTGACGTTTCAGGGCGACGAAGGCATGATCCGGCTGGAAGGTGGGCCTTTCAATGCCAATGTCAACGATCTGGCCGAAGTGGAACTGCACCGCCACGGCAACGCGGTGTTGACCGACCGTTTCCCCACTGCCAATCACTACGTGCTGCAGGTCGAAGCGTTCGGTCGGTCGATCCGCGAAGGAGTGGCCTATCCATGCCCGCTGGAATTCGTGCGCGGAACGCAGGCGATGATGGACCGCGTGTTTGCGGTTGGGGTTGAAATATCGCTTTGAAACCACGTCCCGAACCGGTGGTTTTGCACATCCCCGGTTCGGTTTTACGCGACCCCGGCAAGCTGGCCAGCTTTTACGGCAAGATCGGCGATGGTTTGCGGGCGCGGGGCGTGCGCGTTGAATATATCGAACATGACCGCAACCAAACCTTGGCGCAGATCGAAACCATGGGCGGGTTTCATATTGTCGATCATGGTCGTATCCGGCATCCGAGCGCGCTGAACGCAGGTTTGGGATTTGTGCGGCCCTATCACTATCTTGATCCCTGGGGGATTCGGGCGTTTTCGTCGGTGGCGGACAAGCCGTTTGATGCGGATCAGATTGATCCTCATGCGGCAACGGCTTTTCGACATGATCTGTTCCAACGCCTTGTAATGGGGCGGCAATCGCGGTTTGAGCAGCCTTCGCAGGTGTTGGTTGTGCCAGCGGGCTGCATCGCGGTTTTCCTGCAAACCGAAGCGCACCGCGACGTGGCCGAGACTTGTTATATGACGATGCGCCACATGATCAAGGCGCTGCTGGCGCGCGATGATCCGCGCGCCATCGTGGTCAAACTACATCCGCGCGACACGGATCTGGCGACGCTGGAATGGCTGATGCACAAGGCCCGCAAAGAGGCGCGGTTGCAGATTATCCCGGCCAATATCCACGATATTCTTGCGGTGTGTGACGTGGTGGTGACGATCAATTCCGCCGTTGGGATAGAGGCGATGGTTCACCGCAAACCGGTGGTTCTGTGCGGCCACGCCGATTTTCACCACTGTGCCACAACGGTGCGTGGCCGGGAGGGGATGGACGCGGGTATTGCTGCGGCTTTGGCGGGTCTTTGGCCCTATGACGCGTTTTTGTATTGGTATTTTGAATTGAACTGCGTTTCGGCCACGTCGCCCCGTTTGGTGGACGATGTGGTGACGCGCATCGCCGCAACCGGATTTGATATCAGCCGATTAGAGCGTGTTGCTTTCAATCGGGTTCACCCCATTGAAAGCAACACGCAACATTCCTAATCTCGGTTTGTCTTGGGTTGCAGCCAATCTGAATCAGATTGGCTGCAACCCGCTCTAGGGCTTAATCCTCCATAGCCTCCAACTCATCAATGAACCCGGAAATCATGTTCAGCCCCTTATCCCAAAACTTGGGGTCTGAGGCGTCCAGCCCGAACGGAGCCAAAAGTTCCTTGTGGTGTTTCGATCCGCCCGCCTTCAGCATATCAAAGTATTTCTCTTCAAACCCCGGCATCCCGTCGGCATAGGCCGCGTATAAAGCGTTCACCAAACCGTCGCCAAAGGCATAGGCATAGACGTAGAACGGTGAATGCACGAAATGCGGGATATAGGCCCAGAAGGTTTCATATCCGTCCATGAAATCAAACACATCGCCCAAGGATTGTGCCTGAACAGACATCCACAAGGCGTTGATATCGTCGGGGGTTTGCTCGCCTTGCGCGCGGGCGGCATGCAGTTTGCATTCGAAATCGTAAAACGCGATCTGGCGGACCACCGTGTTGATCATATCCTCAACCTTGCCCGCCAACAGGGTCTTACGTTCCGCCTGCGTCTTGGCCCCATCCAGCAGTTTGCGGAAGGTCAGCATTTCGCCAAACACCGACGCGGTTTCTGCCAGAGTCAGCGGGGTGGACGATAGAAATTCTCCCTGACCCGCCGCCAGAACCTGATGCACGCCGTGGCCCAATTCATGCGCCAGTGTCATCACATCGCGCGGTTTTCCCAAGTAGTTCAGCATCACATAAGGATGCACCGTGGTCACCGTGGGATGCGCAAAAGCACCGGGGGCCTTGCCCGGTTTCACGCCCGCATCAATCCAGCCCTTGGTGAAAAACGGCTCTGACAGCACCGCCATCCGCGGATCGAAGGCACCGTAAGCGTCTTGCACCATGGCCGTGGCCTCGGCCCAGTTCACCAGCCGCGGCGTGTCAAACGGCAGAGGCGCGTTGCGATCCCAAACCTGCAACCGGTCCAGCCCCATCCATTTCGCCTTCAACCGGTAATAGCGGTGCGACAGCTTGGGGTATGCGGCGACCACCGCATTGCGCAGCGCCTCAACCACCTCGGGTTCGACGTGGTTCGACAGGTGGCGGCCATGCTGCGGTGTTGGCATCTTGCGCCAACGGTCGTCGATTTCCTTTTCCTTGGCCAAAGTGTTGTGAACCCGCGCATACAGTTTGATGTCACGGCGAAACACCACCGCCAGCGCGCGGGCGGCGGCTTCGCGGGTGGCGCGGTCGGTGTCGGTCAGCAGGTTCAGCGTGGCCTCAAGGTTCAACTCCTCCTCTTGCCCTTCGACTTTGAACATCAACCCGGCCATGGTTTCATCAAACAGGCGGTTCCAAGCCGATGATCCGACCACGGATTGGTCGTGCAAAAACCGTTCCAACTCATCCGACAACTGATGCGGGCGCATCGCGCGCATGCGGTCGAACATCGGTTTATAGCGGGCAAGATCAGCATTGGCGGCCAATAACCCCGCCAAATGCGCGTCTTCCAGGCGGTTGAACTCTAATGGAAAAAATACCAGCGGCGTCATGAAATTGGTAATATTTTCCTGCGCATCCGCCATGAATTTGGCGATGTCACTGTCCATGGTGTTTTGATAATATCGCAGCCCGGCATAAGACATGATCCGCCCGGCCACCACGTCGATGCGTTCGTACGACTGGATGCAATCAAGCAGACCCGCCGCATCCAAGTCGGCCAATTTGCCCTGATAGCTGGCGGCGAATCCGGCGCAGGTTTGGTTCAGCCACCCCATATCGCGGGTGAATTCCGGCGCATCGGGTGCGGTGTACAAATCGCGCAGATCCCATTCGGGCAGATCGCCAAAGCTGTTGGACCCCGAATGGGCCCCGACATGAGCGTTGAAAACGGGGTGGGGCAGGGGCAACGGCATGGGAAACCTCATATATGCGTTGCCCCTATGTAGGGCCGATGCGGGGTGTGCCGCAAGATTAGGCAGCAAAACTTTGCGCAAAGCCCAAAGCACAATTTCGCCCGGCTTTCCTTTGCCTTTCCCAAATTGCGCTGATTAGATGCAAGCAACAGTCGAAAAGGCCGCGCAATGACGAGCTATTTCAACGAAATGTTCCACGATGGCACGGTGCGCCCGCCTTATGCACAACTGCAAGGCTGGACGGCCGCGATGCCTGCCGACCTGCGATTGGCCAAACAGGCCGAGGCCGAGGCGCTGTTTCGCCGCATCGGGATTACCTTTGCCGTCTATGGTGAAGGCGGTGATCCCGACCGTCTGATCCCCTTCGATATGTTCCCCCGTGTGTTCACAGGCCAGGAATGGGCCAAGCTGGAGCGTGGCATCAAACAACGCGCCCGCGCGCTGAACGCGTTTCTGGTCGATGTGTATGGGCGCGGTGAGATCGTGCGCGCAGGCCGCATTCCGGCGCGATTGGTCTATCAAAACGCGGCCTATGAGAAATCGGTCTCGGGGTTTGTGCCATCCAAAGGGGTGTATTCCCATATCGTCGGCGTCGACATCGTGCGCACCGGGCCATCGGATTTCTACGTGCTGGAAGACAACTGCCGCACCCCGTCGGGCGTGTCCTATATGCTGGAAAGCCGCGAGATGATGATGCGGATGTTCCCCGATCTGTTCCGTGAAAACCGGATCGAGCCGGTGGATAATTACCCCGACAAACTGCGTCGCACCTTGGCATCCGTGGCCCCGTCAAAGTGCGACCGCGAGCCCGTAGTGGTGATCCTGACCCCCGGCCATTTCAATTCCGCTTATTACGAACACAGCTTTCTGGCCGATCTGATGGGCGTGGAACTGGTCGAAGGGCAGGATTTGTTCGTTGATGGCGCGTTTTGCTATATGCGCACCACCGAAGGCCCCAAACGGGTAGACGTGATTTATCGCCGCATTGATGATGCCTATATTGATCCGTTGTGTTTTCGCCCTGATAGCATGCTGGGGATACCGGGATTAATGGATGTCTACCGGTCGGGCGGCGTGTCAATCTGTTCGGCTCCCGGTGCTGGTGTGGCCGATGACAAAGCGGTTTATACCTATGTTCCCGAGATGATCCGGTTTTATCTGGGTGAAGAGCCGATCTTGAAAAACGTGCCCACATGGAAATGCGGCGATACCTCAGATTTGTCCTATGTCTGCGATAACTTGGCCGATCTGGTGGTCAAGGAAGTGCATGGATCGGGCGGATATGGCATGCTGGTAGGTCCAAAATCGACCATCGCGGAAGTTGAGGCGTTCCGGTCGCGCATTCTGGCCGATCCCGGCAATTACATCGCCCAACCCACCCTGGCGCTGTCCACCACCCCCACCTTCGTGGACGAAGGCATCGCCCCCCGCCACGTCGATCTGCGGCCCTATTGTCTGGTCGGTGAACGCATTGAACTGGTCCCCGGCGGCCTGACCCGCGTGGCCCTGCGCGAGGGGTCGCTGGTCGTGAATTCGTCCCAAGGGGGCGGCGTCAAAGACACTTGGGTTTTGGTGGAGTGACCGCATGCTAAGCCGCACCGCCGACAACCTTTACTGGATCGCCCGCTATATGGAACGGGCCGAAACCGCCGCGCGCCTGTTGCAAGTGGGTGCGCGGATCGCCCTGCTGCCAACCGCCCACGGCTATCGCAACGATTGGGACAGTTTGCTGCGCGCGTCCGGCAATGCCGATGGCTGTGCCGCGAAATACGGCGAACCGGCGCAGGCGGATATCGAAAACTATCTGTTCTTTGACCGCGATAATCCCAATTCGGTGGCGTCCTGCATCACCTCGGCCCGCGAAGGGGGCCGCATTGTGCGCACGGCCCTGACCAGCCAGGTTTGGGATGCGCTGAACACCGCCTTTCAGGAACTGCGCCAGATCGAACAGCAGCCCCGGGCCGCGCATGACCTTTCACACCTGACAGACTGGGTTACCCGCCATACGGCCATGGTGCGGGGCGCTATTGATGCGACCCTGTTGCGCAACGACGGCTACAATTTCCTGAACCTCGGCTATTATCTGGAACGCGGCGACAGCACCGCGCGCCTGATGGATGTGAAATACTACGTTCTGCTGCCGCGCGCAGATTATGTGGGCTCGGGTCTGGATAATGACCAATGGTCGATGTTGCTGCGCGCGATGGCGGCGCACCGCGCGTTTCACTGGGCCTATGGGGGTGATGTCACATCCGCCAAAATCGCGCATTTCCTGATCCTGAACCCGCAATGTCCAAGGTCGCTGATCACTTGTGTGGCGGGGATGAACAACCATATGGCGCGGTTGGCCAAGCTTTATGGGCGCGAGACAGAGGCCCAAGCCGCCGCCGCCCGCCTGTTGTCCGATCTTGAATCCCAATCACCGGACAAGATTTTCGACGAAGGCCTGCACGAGTTTCTGTCGCGCTTTATCCGCGAGGCGGCACATCTGGGGGTGATCATCCACAACAGTTATCTCTCCGGGGATATGCAGTGATGTGGCTGACAGTGGATCACATCACCCGCTATTCTTACGACCAACCGGTGCGCGGCGTGGTGCAAAGCCACCGCTTGCAGCCCTCGCGCTTTGATGGCCAGACCATTGTCGATTGGCACGTCACCGTCACCGGCGGCGTGGCAGGGGGCGGGTTTCGCGACGGCGCGGGCGATTGGGTGCAGGGCTGGTCGGTGGCAGGACCGGTGACGGCGATAGAGGTCCATGTGACGGGCACGGTCGATACCACCGATCTGTCAGGCGTGCTGCGCGGCCACAAAGAACTGATCGCGCCCGAGGCCTATTTGCGCCCCACCGACCCCACGCTGCCCGATGCACGCGTGCTGCAAATGGCGGGCGTGGTGCGCGCCGCTGAGACGACCTTTACCGCAGCCCATGCACTGGCCGAAACGGTGGCCGATGCCATCGCCTACCGCCCCGGCACCACGCACGCCCATACCACCGCGGCCACCGCCTTGGCCCAAGGCGAAGGGGTGTGCCAGGACCATGCCCATGCGATGATTGCCATCGCGCGGGCCGCCGATATTCCGGCGCGCTATGTCTCGGGGTATCT
>JAYUHO010000046.1:0-6750 GCA_043766915.1 Cypionkella sp. | reverse complement strand
TTTCGGCTTGTGACATTTTGGCTTATGGGACGCGCACGGGGTATTCTGCGGGATGGCCTAGTGACACGGGCGCGCCCTTGGGGTATCTGCCCGCAAGTAAGGGAGCGCAAAATGACAGTGGTTCCAATGCAAGCCGATCTGACGAGCGCACCAAGGGTGATGGAGAGTTCCGGAATGAAAGCCGAAGTGTTTCTGCCCGAGGATTATCGCCCGGCTGAAAGCGAACCATTCATGAATGCGCGGCAGCTGGAATATTTCCGGCGCAAGCTGATTGTCTGGAAGCAAGAGCTGTTGGATCAATCCGCCGAGACGATCGACAATCTGCAAGAATCGGGCCGCTCGGTGCCGGATATTGCTGATCGTGCTTCAGAAGAAACCGACCGGGCGCTGGAATTGCGCACCCGGGACCGGCAGCGGAAATTGGTGTCCAAGATTGACGCGGCGTTGCGCCGGATCGATCAGGCCGAGTTTGGGTATTGCGAAATGACCGGAGAGCAGATCAGCCTGAAACGGCTCGACGCCCGCCCGATTGCCACCATGACACTGGAAGCGCAGGAAAAGCACGAACGCCGCGAAAAAGTTCACCGCGACGATTGAGGCCCGCTTGGCCTTGCGCCGCGATTTTGAAAAAAATTCAACGTGACGCCGGACCAAAGGGTTCGGCGTTGCGCATTGGGGGCAGCATGATCACAGGTCGCCAGATCACCGTTCTGGGCGCGGGCATTGCCGGGTTGGCGGTGGCGCGGGCATTGGCGTTGAAGGGGGCGGATGTCAGCGTTCTTGAGCAGGCCGCCGTGATTGCAGAAGTGGGGGCGGGGCTGCAGGTGTCGCCCAACGGGGCTGTGGTGTTGCAGGCCTTGGGCTTGGGCGCGGCACTTGGCGGCGTTTCCTTGCGCGCAACGGCAGTTGAATTGCGCAACGGGGCCACGGGCGCGGAGGTGGTGCGGCTGGATATGGCACGTTTGCGGCCTGGTCAGGCATATCATTTTGTCCACCGTGCAGATCTGATTGATTTATTGCTGCAGGGCGCGGTTGCCGCCGGCGTGACCATCAAAACATCGCAAAAGGTAAAGCACGTCGACCTTTCCGATGCGCGGCCACGGGTGACCACGGTGACAGGTGACGTGATCAGCTCGGATATCCTGATCGGCGCGGAGGGTGTTCAATCCAAAACCCGCACGGCCTTGAATGGGGTGGTGGCACCCTTCTTTACCAATCAGGTCGCGTGGCGTGCGCTGATCCCCGGCATGCCCAAAGATCCGGCGGTGGCCGAGGTGCATATGGGCAAGGGCCGTCATTTGGTCAGCTATCCCCTGCGCGGCGGTACCCTGCGCAATATCGTGGCGGTCGAGGAGCGCCCGCAATGGGCCGCCGAAGGCTGGTCGCACCCCGATGATCCGGCCACCCTGCGCGCCGCGTTTAAAGGATTTGGCCCGCGGGTGCAGGGTTGGCTTGCACAGGTGGAAACGCCCTATCTGTGGGGATTGTTCCGACACCCGATCGCCAAATCCTGGACCCGCACAATGGACGTGGGCGGGGTGGCGATCCTTGGGGATGCCGCCCACCCCACGCTGCCGTTTCTGGCGCAGGGGGCGTCAATGGGGCTGGAAGATGCCTGGGTTCTGGCCGAACTGCTGGCACGTCTGCCAACCGATCAGGCCCTGAACGCCTACCAGGCCGTCCGCGCGCCGCGCTGTGCCCGTATCGTGGCCGCAGCTTCGGCCAATGCGCGCAATTATCACTTGTCTGGTGCAAGCCGCGTTCTCGCCCATACCGCCCTGCGCCTTGGTGGCAGGCTTGCCCCCAACCTCGCGCTACAGCGCTTTGATTGGCTTTATGATCACGATGTGACCAAAATCTGACCCTGGCCCTTTCATTCTGGTCCAAATATCCCCCGCGGAGCGTCGGTTTCTCAACCCGGGCAAACGCCAAATCTTACGCGTCCAGCTCCACCCAAACCGGCACATGATCGGATGGCTTGTCCCCCGCGCGCACCGCCTTGTCGATCTGACACTCGCGCAACAGATCGGCGGCTTGCGGCGAAAGCAGCAGATGGTCAATCCGAATGCCGTTGTCGCGCTCCCACGCGCCGGCTTGATAATCCCAGAACGAATATTGGCCGGGCAGGTCATTGCGGGCGCGGAACGCATCGGTCAGGCCAAGATGGATCAGCCGCCGATAGGCCTCACGCGAGTGTGGCAGATAAAGCGCGTCATTGACCCAGGCCTCGGGCTTGGCGGCGTCCACCGCTTGCGGGATGACATTGTAATCACCGCAGAAAACCAACGGCTCTTCGCTTGCCAACAGCGCTTCAACCCGCGCCTGCATCCGGGTCATCCAGCCCAGTTTGTAGTCATATTTCGGGCCCGGTGCCGGGTTGCCATTGGGCAGATACAGCCCGCAAACGTGCACCGCGCGGCGGCCCTGCACGGTGGCCTCGATCCAGCGGGACTGCAGATCACCCTCGTCACTGGCCAGATCTGATTGGGGCAATCCTCGGATCACATCTTCCAACGGAAGCTTCGACAAAATCGCCACGCCGTTGAAACCCTTTTGGCCGTGGGTTTCAACGCGGTAGCCCATCGCTTCAAAAATCTCGCGCGGAAAGCCTTCATCCACCGATTTGATCTCTTGCAGACAGGCCACATCGGGGTGCGCTGCGGCCAGCCAGGCGGGCAGGGCCTCAAGCCGGGCTTTGATGCCGTTGATGTTAAAGGTGGCGATTTTCATACGGCGCTCTCCGGTGTCAGTCCGGTTCTAAGCCGCGTCCTGCGCCAACTCAAGCGTTACGCGCTTTGCTGCCACTCAACCGTTGCCGCAGCCAGCCACAATGCGTCCAACGCGTCGATCTGGGCAGGGTCAAAGCGGTGCAATTCTTCCCAATAGCGCCCCGATGGCACGGTGTAACCCAATTCTGCCTCACGCGCCAAAGCGGCTGCCGCACCATCCGGGCAATAGGCCATGGGCCGTGCGCGTGTAACGGTGGCACGGCTGACGCGCGGAAAGATCAGCCGCGATGGACCCGTTGACAGGTTCACCATCGCACAGCCCTGCATCGCCGCCAGCACCATCAACCGCGCCGATTTCGCCTCAAGCGAGCGCAAGGTGATGTCTTTGCGCAAAGGATCGGGCGATCCTGTGCCATAAAAATGCGTGTTGCCCCCGGCGGGATAGTGCATATCGCAACCAAAAGCAGCGATAACGCGCGGACGGCGGGCGCTCAGCGCCCAATAGGCGGCGGTGAAGGCCATCGTCGCTCCGGCATAGACAAACCCGCCACTGGCATTTTGCGCAGGGACAAAATCTTCTTCGGTGACGATGGTTTGGCCCAATCCGGCCACAGGGCGGCGATCCGGCGGAAAATCCCAAGGGTGGATCATCACATCCCAGTCGGGCCGGATGTTCCATGCGTTGTTGATTGCCAGCACCGCATCAAAACCCTTGCGCGGCCAGCCCTGCGCTTCGGTTGCCATTGGCGCCGATCCAAGCATCAAAATGCAGCTCATTCCGTATCTCCTTCATCACGAAGGGGGAGCTAGGGCTAACATGGGTTAAGGCCAGTGCCTGACGTAAAGTTTCGGCAAGTTCATGCAGATGCCGCGGCGGTATCAGACCGAAAAGCTGGTGCCACACCCGCAGGAACTGCTGGCGTTGGGGTTTTCGATCACAAACCGCGCGCCGATCAGTTCCTGGCTGAAATCAATCACTGCATTGGCCAGAAATGGTAAAGATACCGCATCAACCAGCACCCGCTGCCCGGATTTCTCCAACACCAGATCGTCCGCCGCCACCTGATCTTCGAGGCGAATATCGTATTGAAATCCCGAACATCCGCCGCCTTCAACAGCCACGCGCAGCGCTTTTACTTCGCCCGTCATATCGGCAATTTCCGCCAGCCGGGCAAAAGCACGGTCGGTCACGCGGGGGGGCAGGGTCAGTTCCATGGCATTTGGCCTATTCATCGAAGGATATATGTCGAATATAGGGGGGATCAGGCCCTTGAACAAGAACGGCGATCCTATGCTTGCACCTTACGCCTGTCAGCCCGAACAGTCACGCGGGCGATTGCATGTGGAACGCATGTCGTCGTTCCGCTCGGCGTTTCAGCGTGACCGCGACCGGATCATTCATTCATCTGCATTCCGGCGGCTGAAACATAAGACGCAGGTGTTTGTCGAACATGAAGGCGATTACTATCGCACCCGTTTGACTCATTCTATCGAAGTGGCGCAAGTGGCGCGCACGATTGCGGGTGTGCTGGGCCTGAACACCGATCTGGCCGAGGCAATCGCCCTAGCGCATGATCTCGGCCACACCCCGTTTGGCCATACGGGTGAGGATGCGCTTGCTGCGTTAATGGCACCCTACGGCGGCTTTGATCACAACGCGCAGGCCTTGCGCATCGTCACATCGCTGGAACGTCACTATGCCGATTTTGACGGGCTGAACCTGACGTGGGAATGTCTGGAAGGCATCGCCAAGCACAACGGCCCGGTGACCGGCCCCAATGCAGATGCCAAACACGCGGGGCCTTTGCCTTATGCGTTGGCAGAGGTAAACGCGCAGTGGGATCTTGAACTGTCGACGCATGCATCTGCCGAGGCGCAGGTGGCGGCGATTGCCGACGATGTTGCCTATAGCCACCACGATCTGCACGACGGGTTGCGATCAGGTCTGTTTTCCGAAGCTGATCTGATGGAATTGCCCGTCACCGGTCCGGCCTTTGCCGAGGTGGACGCGCTTTATCCGGGGCTTGAGAAGATGCGGCGCAGGCATGAGGCATTGCGCCGGGTGTTTGGGCGGATGGTGGAAGATGTGATTGCGGTGGCCCGCAACCGGCTTGAGTCCGCACAGCCACACTCGGTGGACGATGTGCGTCATCTGGGGATGACGGTGATCCGGTTTTCCAAGCCGCTTTATCAAGACCTGAAAGCTATCCGCAGTTTCCTGTTCACCCGGATGTACCGCGCGCCCTCGGTGATGATCGAACGCGCGCGGGTGACCGAAGTGGTCAACGGATTGTTCCCGCTGTTTTTGAATGATCCCAGCCAACTTCCCGCCGAATGGAGCGCAGATATCAGCCGCGCCACAACCCAAGCTGATCTGGCGCGGATGGTGGCCGATTATGTCTCGGGGATGACCGACCGCTTTGCACTGCAAGAAGGCGCGCGATTGCTGGGGTAGGGGCGAAAATTTTTCGTCGAAAAATTTTCCTGCCCGGTCCCGGTCTACGTCCGCCGTGCCGCCAGCAGCCAGATACCCACCAGCATAACCGACAGGATCATGTTCCACCCCGCCATCGACACGCCCATCAGTTGCCACGCGATGGCATCACAGCGCACCGGGGCGGCCACGATCACATCCGGGTTCAGCAAATCGGCAGTGCTGATGCCTTCGATGGATCCTGCGGTGCAAGACGTCAGCCCCTCCCACCATTTCTGTTCAACCCCGACATGAAATGCCGCGATCCCTGCAGTGGTTGCTGCCGCCAGCGCGCCCAGAACGGGCAACAGCCGCCCGCCCAGCAGCATGGCCAGCACAGCGATGATCACCGCAGCGGCGTGCGGCCAGCGTTGCCACAGGCATAGGGTGCAGGGGGCCAACCCGCCGATATATTGAAATGCGAACGCACCGCCCAGCAGCGCCGCCGACCCGGCCATCGCCAGCATCACATAGGTTTTTTGCGTCATCATGCCGTCACATCACCCTTGCTATCAGCCAGCCCAACCCAATCACAACGATCACGCCAAGGGCAATCCAGCCCATCCGCCGGGCGATGAAATCGGTCATCGGCTCTCCATAGCGGCGCAGCAGAAATGCCAGCCCGTAAAACCGCGCCCCCCGCGCAACAATAGCCGACAGGATGAACCATTTCAGATCGAATGACACAACGCCTGACAATATCGTGACCACTTTCATCGGCGGCAAATGTGTCAGCCCCGATGTGACCAGCATCAGCAGAATAGCGCCGTCGCCGGTCGAGGATTTAAGCTTTTCAAACGCTGCCATTTTGCCGTAAAAATCCAGCAGCGGCCGCGCGATCAGATCAAAGGCGTAGTGCCCGATCAACCAGCCAAAGATGCCCCCCAACACCGACGTCACCGTGGCGATCAGCGCATACCGCATCGCAAGATGCGGCCGCGCCAGACACATCGGAATAAACAAGACGTCTGCAGGGATCGGAAAGACCGAGCTTTCGACAAAAGACACCGTGCCCAAGGCCACAGGGGCATGGCGTGATCCGGCCCAATGCAACGTCCAGTTATACAGTTTGCGAAACATTGCGCCCTCTTTGGTTTGTCACGCCCTTTGGCCATGCCGCGCCAGCGCGGTCAAGGCATGCCGATCTTTGCAAGTCGGCCAATCTTTGCAAGTCGATTGCACTTGGGCGGCGCTGCGCTATGCTTTGAGAAGGTAAGTAAAAAGGGGACGAGTGTAATGGAATGGCGGGGACGCAGGCGCAGTGACAATATCGTGGATGGTCGCGCCTCGGGTGCGGGTCGCGGCCGCGCGTCGGTTGGCGGAATTGGGGGAGTTGGTCTGGTCGCGGTTCTGGTGATCGGCTATTTCCTTGGGATTGATGTCAGCCCGTTGCTGAACGGTGCGGGCAGCGTGCAAAGCGCGGGCAGCGCCGAGATTACCGCAGCCGATCAGGACGCCGCCGAATTTGCCGCCGTTACATTGGGCTATACCGAAGAGATATGGACCAAGATTTACCGCGAGCAGGGCAACCGCACTTATTCGCCTGCC
>JAYUHO010000045.1:0-17740 GCA_043766915.1 Cypionkella sp. | reverse complement strand
CTGCAACCCGCTCTAACTCGCGCGTTCAATCGCCAGCGCTATCCCCTGCCCGCCGCCGATGCACATGGTGATCAGGGCCAGTTTGCCGCCCCTGCGTTCCAATTCATGCAGCGCCTTGACCACCAACATCGCCCCCGTCGCCCCAACCGGATGGCCAAGCGCGATTGCCCCGCCGTTGGGGTTAACGCGGTCGGGGTCCAGCCCCAGATCTTGGGTCACGGCGATGGCCTGCGCGGCAAAGGCCTCATTCGATTCCACCACGTCAAAATCCATGGGCCGTACCCCCAGTTTTTGGCACAGCTTTTGCACGGCAGGGATAGGGCCAAGGCCCATCACGGCAGGATCAACCCCTGCCAAAGCATAGCCCATGATCCGGGCGCGCGGTTTCAAACCCTGAACCGCCGCCGCCGTTCCCAACACCAACGCCGCCGCGCCGTCATTGATCCCGCTGGCATTGCCCGCCGTCACCGTGCCGTCTTTCTGGAACGCCGGGCGCAGTGCGACCAATGCGTCCATCGTGCTGGGTTTGGGGTTTTCATCAACAACAAAGCTGACCACACCTTTGCGAGACTGGCTTTCAACGGCAGTGATCTGCGCCACAAACCGCCCCTCGGCAATCGCATGTGCCGCGCGCTGTTGGGATTGCAGGGCGAACGCGTCTTGGTCGGCACGGTTGATGCCATAGCGTGCGGCGACGTTTTCCGCCGTGATCCC
This sequence comes from Cypionkella sp., assembly GCA_043766915.1. GTDB lineage: Bacteria > Pseudomonadota > Alphaproteobacteria > Rhodobacterales > Rhodobacteraceae > JANNAT01. Next base: position 17,026 of record JAYUHO010000045.1, on the reverse strand, counting down.
CATATGCCCGGTGCCAAACGGGCAAGTCAGCGCCCCCGTCATCATATCCAGCGCCTTGGTATCGCCCATCTTCTGGCCAAACCGCGCCGTGGTCAGCGCAAAGGGCGCGCGGCTCATACATTCGGCACCCCCTGCCAGGGCAAAATCAGCATCGCCCAGCGCAAGCATCTGAAAGGCCGAGACTATCGCCTGCGCCCCGGACCCGCACAGCCGGTTTACATTCATCGCAGGCGTGGCATCCGGTACGCCCGCATTGCGCGCCGCCACCCGCGACAGATACATATCGCGGGGTTCGGTGTTGATCACATGGCCGAACACCACTTGGCCGATTTGATCGGGTGCCACGCCTGCTTGCGTGATGGCCGATTTGGTCACTACCGTCGCCAGTTCTATCGGTGACAGGGCCGCCAATGATCCGCCAAAGCCGCCGATGGCCGTGCGGGTGGCGGACAAGATGAAGATATCGGTCATTTGGGGAAACCCGTTGTTAAAGACCGCTTGGTTTCACACGGTCAGGATGGGCGGCGGCAACCGCCGGGATATCGCGCAACTGTGCCATGATGCGCGCGACATGGGGAAAGGACGCCACGTCAATTCCAACCCGTTCTGCGTTATAAATCTGCGGCACAAGGCACAGGTCCGCCATAGTGATCTGATCACCATGGCAAAACCTTCCCGTGGCCGGATCGGCCAGCATGGCGTCAAACGCGGCCAAGCCCTTGCCGATATAGTGCCGCTGCCATTCATCAACCGAAACGACCCCGTCCGAGGCCGCCGCCAAATGATTACGCACTGACAAATTACAGATCGGGGCAATCTCCATCGCGATGGCATAAGACAGCGCTCGCACCCTTGCCCGCCCTGCCGGATCGGCAGGCAACAGCCCACCGTGGGTGTCATTCAGATATTCGATAATCGCCAGGGATTGGGTCAGGGTGATCCCGTCAATCTGCAGACTGGGCACCAATCCCTGCGGGTTGCGCGCCAGATTGTCGGCGCTGCGCTGATCGCCCTTGGTCAGGTCAACGGGCACGCACTCATAGCGGATCGCCAAAATGTTCATCGCGATCCTCACCCGGTAGGCAGCAGATGATCGCCAGTAGTCGTACAACACCGTCATGGGTCACCGCATAGTTTGTCTAACGCGGCGCGAAATGCCGGGGCATCGGCGGCGATTTTCCCCAAAAGCTCGGCTTGGAACGCATGCGCTACTGGCATGATCTGGGCCATCAATTCGCGGCCTTTGTCGGTCAGCCGCATATCCAGCAACCGCCGATCATCCGGGTTTTCGCGTTTTTCGATTAGCCCTGCCGATTCCAGCCGTGCCGCGGCGCGGGAGACTTTGGATTTGTCCATATCCACGCGCGCGTGGATTTCGCGCACCGAGACAGATGCAGACTGCGCCAGATGCGCCAAAACCCGCCATTCCGGAATCGTCAGCCCAAATTCGGTGCGATAACGATCCGCAAACGCCTTGGACACCCGTGAAGACGCGACGGCCAGTTGGTAGGGCAGGAATGCGGAAAGATCAAAGCTCATCACCAAGCGCCCCAGTTTGCACTGGCAGCCTGCATCCTGGAGCGATATTGCGCAAGTGAGCGCGATACTGCGTGCAGTGGCAGCAGACCACCATATCCATGCTTTGGGGAAAACCGTGCGCGACTTGATGAAAGCCAATGCTGGGTTGTTGATCGTGGGGATTGCGACCTTTGTGCTGATGGGGGCGGGGCAATCGCTTTATGGTCCGGCTTTGCCAGCGTTTTCGCGCGCCTTTGGGGTCACGATTGGCACCGCAGGTTTGTTGGTTTCGGCCCATTGGGTTGGCTGTGCAATGGGCGTTGCGGGGATGTTTTTTCAAGGCCGCCATGTGACCCCGCGCCATGTGGTGATCTTGATGGGTCTGGGCGCTGCACTTATTGCAACGGGTTTGGGGTGGTGGACGACCGTTCTTGGCGCGGTGGTGTTTGGCTGTGGCTATGGCTGTTCCACCGTGGTGTTTAACCCCGCGATGCTGCGGGCCTTTGGCGCGCGCGGCCCGGCAATGCTTAGTTTGCTGAACGCCACGTTTGGGGTGGGCGCGATTGGCGCGCCACTGGTGTTTGTCGCCTTGTCAAACGATCCCGCCCTGACCTTTGCGCTTTGCGCCGGGCTTGCGGCGGTGATTGCACTGGGCGCTGGCACGGCTTGGAAAAGCAAGGCCGTCGTGGCGGACAACGTCCCTACGACGTTTAACCTGCACCTGCCAATCCTTGGCTTTGGGATGATGGCGATAGGATTGGAAGCCATTTTGATAGGCCTGGGACCGGCAGCCTTGATCGCTGCGGGCGAAACCGAAGTGCATGCCGCGCAATTGCTGTCCGCCTTCTTTCTGGCGTTTCTTGCGTCGCGGGTTTTGCTGATCTTTATCGCGCACCGGCTTCCCGCCTTCACGCTGTATCTGATCGCCCTGACCGGCACCTGTATCGCAGCCCTTGGCGCGGCCATGATAGAGCCGGGGATTTTCTTTGTGATCATGGGCGCGTTCGCCGGCGTGTTCTTTCCCGGATTTTACGTGACAGCCTCGGGCAAGATGGGGCTGCATCCGCGTGTGGCCCCCACAATCATTGCGGCAGGCCTGATTGGTGGCATTTGCGCACCGCTGATCTTGTCGCCGTGGCTGGATCAGTTGGGCGAGCGTGGCTTTTTCTGGGTGATTGCCGCCTTCACCGCAGCAATTGCGTTGACGGCACTGGCAAATCTGCGCCGCATGATTGCCAAACCCGTTGCCCGAGCCATCCTGACCGGCGCAGAGTGATCAGACCATCCGACGACAAAACACCGCCGCATCGCGCGCCGCATGCCCGCCAGACAGCAGATGCCAAAGCCGCAGCAACGCCAGCGAATCGTCGCCCTGCCCCCCTGCGCCATGGCAATCGTGCAGTTTCATAATCTTGATCCCATCGACATATTCCACCGTCATAGCTTTTTCCCTTTTTCCCCAACGCAAAGCCCCCACAGCCGCCAATCTGCGACGAAATGCTTGAGAAAAGGTTACGGGGATTGACTTCGTTGCAGTTGCAACGATAATTTGAACGATCAGTTTGCGGTAAGTTTTCCAGAGGTTTTCATGAATTCGCAGGATGCTTCCCTTGGCGTTATCGGCGCAACCGCTGCTGCGGCACCCCACGCGGGCTATATGCCCGGTTTCGGCAATGATTTCGAAACCGAGGCGTTGCCGGGTGCCTTGCCCCAAGGCCGCAACAGCCCGCAAAAATGCAACTATGGCCTTTATGGCGAACAGCTTTCCGGCACCGCCTTTACCGCCCCCAGCCACCAGAATGAACGCACGTGGTGCTATCGCATTCGCCCGTCCGTGCAGCACACCCGTCGGTTTCACAAAATCACCCTGCCCTATTGGAAATCAGCCCCGTGTATTGATCCTGATGTGATCAGTTTGGGGCAATATCGCTGGGATCCGGTGGCGCATAGCGATCAGTCCCTGACATGGCTGACCGGCATGCGCAGCATGACAACGGCGGGCGATGTGAACACCCAAACCGGGATGGCCAGCCATATCTATCTGGTGACGGCGTCGATGGTCGACAGCTATTTCTTCAGCGCCGACAGCGAATTGCTGATCGTACCGCAAGAAGGCCGCCTGCGCTTTTGCACGGAATTGGGCGTGATTGATCTGGCCCCGCAAGAGATCGCGATCATCCCGCGCGGATTGGTCTATCGGGTCGAGGTGCTGGACGGCCCTGCGCGCGGGTTTGTCTGCGAGAATTATGGACAAAAGTTTCAACTGCCCGCGCGCGGTCCGATTGGGGCCAATTGCATGGCCAACCGCCGTGATTTCAAAACGCCCGTGGCGGCGTTTGAGGACCGCGAAGTGCCCTCAACCGTCACCGTCAAATGGTGCGGGCAGTTTCACGAAACCCGGATCGGACATTCGCCGTTGGATGTGGTGGCATGGCACGGCAATTACTGCCCGGTGAAATACGATCTGCGCACCTATTGCCCGGTTGGGGCGGTGCTGTTTGATCATCCCGATCCGTCGATCTTTACCGTTCTGACTGCCCCCAGTGGCGTGGAAGGCACGGCCAACATTGACTTTGTGCTGTTCCGCGAACGTTGGGGCGTGGCCGAAAACACCTTTCGCCCGCCGTGGTATCACAAGAATATCATGTCCGAACTGATGGGCAACATTTACGGAATTTATGATGCCAAACCCAAAGGCTTTGTTCCCGGCGGCATGTCGTTGCACAATATGATGCTGCCGCATGGACCTGACAAAACAGCATTCGAGGCGGCATCGAACGCCGTTCTGAAACCCGAAAAACTTGACAACACGATGTCGTTCATGTTCGAGACGCGCTTTCCCCAACACCTGACGACTTTCGCGGCGCATGAGGCCCCCTTGCAGGACGACTACATTGATTGCTGGGAAAGCCTGACAAAGAAGTTCGACGGAACGCCGGGTGTGAAGTAAGCTGTGGCGTTACACCAAGAGACCGCTGTTGGTTGCCCCAACACCGCAGCCCGTCCGTAAATAGCAGGGCAAAAGAATGGAGACTGCGTTTTGAGTTTGCTAAAAAGCTGGGTAGAAACGGCCAACACCGCGACCACCGATTTTCCCTTGAACAACCTGCCCTGCGGGGTGTTTTCAGTGGGCGACACGGCCCCCCGGTGCGGCGTGGCGATTGGCGACTTCATTCTGGATATCTCGGCGCTAGAGGCCGAGGGATTGCTGACGCTTGCCGACCACCCGGTATTTGACGTACCCTTCTGGAACGAGCTGATGGAATTGGGCCCTGCGGTTTGGGCCGATTTTCGGGCGCAGATCACTGCGATGCTGGTGCAAAACGCGTCAAAACGCTGGATTGTCGAAGATCATCTGCTGCCGATGGCGGGGGCCAGACTGCACCTACCTTTTCTGGTTGCGGAATATACTGATTTTTATGCCGGGAAAAACCACGCGATCAACGTGGGGTCGATGCTGCGCGATCCCGCCAACCCTTTGCCGCCAAACTGGTTGCACATGCCGATCGGATATAACGGGCGTGCGTCATCCGTCGTGGTGTCAGGCACCGATGTGCGCAGACCGTTGGGGCAGTTAAAGCCGGCTGATGCGGCTGTGCCCTATTTCGGCGCCTCAAAACGGTTTGATTTTGAATTGGAGCTTGGGGCGGTGCTGGGCTGCGCCAGCGAAGGGCCGGTGTCTGTGGCGCAGGCGGATGCGATGATCTTTGGCTATGTTCTTCTAAACGATTGGTCTGCAAGGGATATTCAGGCATGGGAATATCAACCCCTTGGCACGTTTCAGGCAAAAGCCACCGCAACCACCATCAGCCCATGGATCGTGATGGCGGCGGCTTTGCAGCCGTTTCGGCTGTCTACACCAGCGCGCGACGTGCCGCTGCTGCCCTATCTGCGCGAACCAGCACCGATGCTGTATAACATTGACCTGCAGGTTGGCCTGACACCGGATGGCGGCGTGGAAACCCAGATCAGCCGCACCAATGCGGCGCAACTGTATTACTCATCCGCGCAGCAACTTTGTCACCATACCAGCAGCGGCTGCCCGATGAACGTGGGCGATCTCTTGGGATCTGGCACCATCTCGGGGCCCACCAAACCCGAACGTGGGTCGTTGCTGGAACTTGGCTGGGGCGGCAAAGAGCCGTTGCCAATCACCGGCGGCACCCGCAGCTTTATCGAAGACGGCGATACGATCACAATGCGCGGGCACTGCGCCGGTGAGGACTATAAAATTGGCTTTGGCACCTGTTCGGGCAAGCTGGTTGCGGCGATGGATCTGCCCGATTGGGCAAAATGAATAGGAATTCATAAATGACCAAAGCATTTGCATCACAAAGCGATCTTGGTGAAAAACAGACGTCATTTGTTGAAATTGGCGATGGTATTTATGCCTTTACCGCCCAAGGCGATCCCAATTCGGGCGTGATCATCGGCGACGATTCTGTCATGGTGATCGAGGCTCAGGCAACGCCACGACTGGCGCGCAAAGTGGTGGACTGTATCCGGTTGGTCACCGACAAACCGATCAGCCATCTGGTGCTGACGCACTATCACGCGGTGCGGGTTTTGGGGGCAAGTGCCTACGGCGCGCCGCAGATTATCATGTCAGCGGCCGCGCGCGGTATGGTGGCCGAACGCGGTGCCGAGGATTGGGCCAGCGAATTTGGCCGCTTTCCCCGGCTGTTTCAGGGCCATGAAGAAATTCCCGGCCTGACCTGGCCCACCACCACCTTCAGCGATCAGATGACGGTCTATCTGGGCAATCGCCGCGTCGATATCCTGCAACTTGGCCGGGCCCACACTGCAGGCGATGCCGTCGTCTGGGTGCCGGATTCCGAAGTGATGTTTACCGGCGACATCGTGGAATATCATTCGGCCTGCTATTGTGGCGACGGGCATTTTTCTGATTGGTTTGAAACCCTTGGCAACATAGCCGCCTTTGATCCTGTGGCGATTGCACCGGGGCGCGGCGACGCGTTGATCGGGCGGGAAAGCGTGGCAAAAGCCATCGCTGCCACGGCTGATTTCGTGCAAAGCACCTACCGCCCGGCGGCAAAAATTGCGGCGCGGGGGGGCAGTCTTAAACAGGCGTGGGACGCTGTGCGCGCGGAATGCGATCCGAAATTCAAAGATTTTGCGATCTATGAACACTGCCTGCCCTTCAACGTGGCCCGCGCCTATGACGAAGCGCGCGGGATCGACACGCCGCGCATTTGGACAGCAGAGCGCGATCGCGATATGTGGGCAGCCTTGCAGGGATAAACAATGGAGCAAAAACCGCATTTCGGTCCAACACGCGGCGAGTTGTGGTTCCGCGTCGTGGTTTCACTGGCCGGGCTTGGATTGGTGGCCGTCATGGTGGCGGTGCGCGGCATCCCGACAGGGCCGGGGCTGGTCGAGGCATTGGGCATCCCGCTGCTGTTATTTGGCGGCACGGCGCTTTGGTCCGGACGCAAATTGTTCAGGTGCGACCATCCCGAATGAATGGTAGGAAATAGCGGATGGCCTCTGATTATCCCCCCTTTCTTTATACACCGCCTCCCGGTCTGACCAAGCCAGAGCCGCGCCATAAGGTTATCATCGTGGGTGCGGGGCCAGTTGGTTTGGCGATGGCCATCGAATTGGCCAATCATGGCGTCAAAGCCACCGTTTTGGATGACAATAATGTCGTCTCTGTCGGTTCCCGCGCGATTTGTTGGTCAAAACGCAGCCTTGAGATCCTTGATCGTTTGGGCATTGGTGAACAATGCATCACAAAAGGTGTAACATGGAAGGTGGGGCGCACGTTTCATCGGAACCAAGAAGTGTTCACCTTTGATCTTCTGCCCGAGGACGGCCATAAAATGCCCGCCTTCGTGAACTTGCAGCAGTATCACGTCGAACAGTTTCTGGTCGAGCGGGCCATGGCACTGGGTATTGATCTGCGATGGAACAATAAAGTCGTTTCAGTCGATCAAAATGACGACCATGCAACGGTCACGACTGAAACCCCGGATGGCAATTATACCGTTGAATCAGAATGGGTTATTGCCTGCGATGGCGCACGCAGCCCAATCCGTGAGGCGATGGGACTGGATTTTGAAGGAGAGCTGTTCGAAGAACGGTTTTTGATTGCCGATATCGAAATGACGGCGGATTTTCCTGCAGAACGCAGGTTTTGGTTTGAACCGGATTTTCATACTGGGCAATCTGCCTTGCTGCACAAACAACCCGATAACATCTACCGGATAGATCTTCAGCTGGGCTGGAACAGCGACCCGATATCCGGAAAACGGCCCGAGAATGTTCGCCCGCGAATCGAAAAAGTTGTCGGCCACGCGAATTTTACCTTAGAGTGGGTCAGCATCTATACTTTTCAATGCCGCCGTTTACAAAGCTTTGTTCACAATCGCATTCTGTTCGTGGGCGACAGCGCCCATATTGTTTCCCCATTCGGCGCGCGGGGGGGCAACGGCGGGTTGCAGGATGTCGATGCTTTGGGCTGGCGGTTGGCGGCCATCGTAAATGGAAAAGCGTCTGCAGGCTGTTTGGCCGATTTTGATCGCGAACGGTGCTTTGCTGCCGATGAAAACATCTTGAATTCTTCGCGCTCCACCCGTTTCATGTCGCCCGCGGACGGTGTCGAACGTTTGTTTCGCGATGCGGTGTTAAATTTGGCAAGCCGCGCGGAATTTGCCCGACCGATGGTGAATTCTGGCCGGCTCTCGCGGCCGTGCGTCTATCCCCTTGATGCGCCGGATGCAGATTTGCCGCTTGTCGCGAGGCCAGGTGCGGTTGCGCCCGACGCCCCTTTGCAGAACGGCTGGTTGATCGACAATTTGGGGCGCGATTTTGTGCTGCTGGCCCTTGGGTGCGATGCGCCAGACGTCGCCGGTTTGCGGGTAGAGACGCCGCTCATCACCGAACCACTTCGGCAACGATATCTGGGAGGTTCGGCGCAAGCGATATACCTGATCCGCTCCGATCAGGTGGTGGCGGCGCGATGGATCACCGCCAGCTCATCTGAAATTTCGGCGGCACTTGCGGCAGTGTGGAGTCTGAAACTATGACATTGATTACAAAATCAAATATCGACAACATGGATGATTTTTATGCAATGCTTTTGGCCACCCATCACGGCCTGAGCGATGCCCAAAGCCACGCCCTGAATGCGCGACTGGTTCTGATTCTGGCCAATCATATCGGGGATCAGCCGGTGCTGGAGAGCGCCCTGCTGCTGGCAAAAACCCCGGAGTGATGCGGTAAAAATTGTCAGATTGGCAGCAGGGGAACCCGCCCCAAAGCCGTCAGGTTGAACACGTCACGGCCTTGAATAACCACTGCGCTTAAAGGGCCGCCATAGGCCGCCGAACTGTCGATATTTACCCGGTTTCCGTAGTGAGTGGGCCTTTCAATGGCGGTGTGGCCGTGGACAATCAGCGCACCATAGTCGCGCCTGTCCTCCAGAAACTCTTTGCGTATCCACAAAAGATCAGTTTCCGATTGCTGCGCCAAGGCGATGCCGGGACGGATACCCGCATGGACATAAATCGCGTCCCCCCGCACAAAACTGGTTGGCAAAGCTTCTAAAAACCGCCGATGCGCTGCGGGGACTGCGGCAATCGCGTCTGCATAAACCGGGGCCAGCGGGCGATCTGCCGCATTTTTCACCCCATAAGACGCCAGTGTCGTCGCCCCACCTATGCGCGGATGCAGATAGCTTAGATCCGCACGCAGGCCTTCGTCATAATCGTTCATATTGGCAAGATAATTCACAAACATTCGGTCATGATTGCCTTTCAGAACCACCCAGTCATGACCGCCCTGTACCCCCGCCCGCAAGAATTCAACCACGCCGCGGCTGTCTGGCCCCCGATCAACCACATCGCCGATATGCACAACGGGGGCCGCGCCATAGGTTTCAATATCTTTGGCAATCCAGCCATGAACTTGGGTCAGAAGGTCAATGTGACCGTGAATATCGCCGATCGCGTAAGTGTGCATGCGTTACCAAAGGCTGAACAAAAAGGCCGGGGGCGCTGCCCCCAGACCCCCGGGATATTTGACCCAATATGAAAGGACAAGGTCAGGCAACATCAAATTGCAGTGCTTTGACCTGACTGAACATGCCTGTGCCCTCTAGTGTATCGACAACCTTTGGATCAATCGCCTGATCAAGATACAAAATGGCGATAGCATCCTGCCCAACGCCAGAGCGGCCCAAGGTGAAGTTGGCGATGTTTACGCCGTTTTTACCCATCGTCATGCCCAGCAGGCCGATAATCCCCGGCACGTCTTCGTTGGTGGTGTACAGCATGTGGCGGCCAATTTCGGCGTCGATGTTGATGCCTTTGATCTGGATAAACCGCGGTTTTCCATCCGAAAAACACGTCCCGGCAACTGAACGTTCCCGCTTTTCCGTCACCATCGTCACTTTGATATAGGCGTCAAACATACCGGTTTTCTCTTGCCGGGTGGTTGAGATCTGAATGCCGCGTTCCTTGGCAATGATCGGCGCAGACACCAGATTAACGTCCGGGTTGGCGGTTTTCATCACCCCTGCAATCACCGCCGAATTCAGCGCGGCAAGGTTCATGCCCGCGACCGTGCCATCATAGAGGATGTTGATGGCCTTGATCGGTTCATCCGTCATCTGGCCGATGAAGGCGCCAAGATGGCTGGCCAGTTTGATCCACGGGCCCATTACGGCGGCCTCTTCTGCCGTTACATTTGGCATGTTCAAAGCGTTTTGCACGGCCCCGGTCAGCAGGTAGTCTGACATTTGTTCAGCCACTTGCAGGGCAACGTTTTCCTGCGCCTCGGTGGTGGACGCGCCCAAATGCGGGGTGCAGACGACGTTGGGCAGATTGAACAGCGGAGATTCCGTGGCGGGTTCAACCTCGAATACGTCAAGGGCTGCGCCTGCGACCTGACCGGATTTCAGTGCATCTGCCAAGGCCGCCTCGTCGATCAAACCACCGCGCGCGCAGTTGATGATGCGGACGCCGCGTTTGGTTTTTGCCAGATTTTCACGGCTCAGAATGTTGCGGGTCTTATCGGTCAGCGGCACATGCAGGGTGATGAAATCGGCGCGGGCCAGCAGATCATCCAGATCAACTTTGGTGACGCCCAGCTGTTTGGCGCGCTCTTCCGACAGAAAGGGATCATAGGCCACAACCTTCATGTGAAGGCCAACGGCGCGGTCACAGACGATGCCGCCAATGTTGCCTGCCCCGATCACGCCAAGGGTTTTGTTGAACAATTCCACCCCCATAAACCGCGACTTTTCCCATTTGCCAGCTTGGGTAGAGGCGTTCGCCTCGGGCAGTTGGCGCGCGACGGCGAACATCATTGCGATGGCATGTTCGGCGGTGGTGATCGAATTGCCAAAAGGCGTGTTCATCACGATCACGCCTTTTTTCGACGCCGCCGGGATATCGACATTGTCCACACCAATGCCAGCGCGCCCGATGACTTTCAGGCGGGTGGCGCGTTCGAGCAGCTTTTCGGTGGCCTTGGTTGCCGACCGGATCGCCAGGCCGTCATACTGATCAATGATTGCGGCAAGGGCATCTTTGTCTTTGCCCAGTTTTGGCATGTAATCCACCTCGACCCCACGGTCGCGGAAGATTTGCACAGCGGTTTCAGAGAGTTCGTCGGAAACAAGAACGCGAGGGGCCATGGGGGATATTCCTGAATTTTTTGGGGGATGTCGCAGTCCCCGACCTGCTCGGGGACCTCGGGGGCGATGATACGAGGCCCCGGATCACGTCCGGGGCTGCGGATCTTCAGGCTACGGCCTGAAGATCCTTGATTTCAGCGTGAAACGCGTGGGCAATCCACGGCATCAGGGCTGCCACATCGGCGGTTTCCACCGTTGATCCGCACCAGATCCGCAACCCCGCAGGGGCGTCGCGATACGCGCCGACGTCATAGGCCACACCGGCTTTTTCCAGCCGTTTCGCCACGGCTTTGGCGAAAGTCTCGCCATCGGCGATGCGCGGATCGTTGAATTTCAGACAAACCGATGTGGTCGATGCAATTGCAGGGGTTTCGGCCAGATTGGCCAGCCACGGGTTGGCGGCGCAAAAATCCCAAACCGCCGTGGCATTTGCGGTGGCACGAGCCACCAACCCTTGCAGCCCGCCCACCGATTGCGCCCACTTCAGCGCGACCAGATAATCTTCCACCGCCAGCATCGAAGGGGTGTTGATCGTCTCGCCCACAAAAATGCCGTCGATCACCTTGCCTTTTGAGGTGAGCCGGAAAATCTTGGGCAGGGGCCATGCCGGCGTGTAGGATTCCAACCGTTCGACCGCGCGCGGCGACAGGATCAGCATCCCATGCGCGCCCTCACCGCCCAGCACTTTTTGCCAGCTAAAGGTGGTGACATCCAGCTTGTCCCACGGCAGATCCATCGCGAACGCCGCCGAAGTTGCATCGCAAATCGTCAGCCCGGCGCGATCTGCGGGGATCGCATCGCCGTTGGGCAGACGGCAGCCGGACGTGGTGCCGTTCCATGTGAACACAACGTCGCTGTCGAAATCGACGGTGTTAAAATCAACAATCTGGCCGTAGGGCGCGATCTTTACCTTTGCATCCAGTTTCAGCTGTTTGACCGCATCCGTCACCCAGCCTTCGCCAAACGACTCCCAGGCCAGCATTTCCACGGGCCGCGCGCCCAGCATCGTCCACATTGCCATTTCAACCGCACCCGTATCGGAACCGGGCACGATACCGATGCGGTAATCGGCAGGGACGCCTAAAATTTCGCGGGTCAGGTCAATCGCGTCGCGCAGTTTTGCCTTGCCAACGGCCGCGCGGTGCGAGCGGCCAAGCGGGGCGTCCGCCAGAAGATCAAGGGAATAACCGGGGATTTTGGCGCAGGGGCCGGACGAAAAACGCGGGTTTGCCGGGCGTTGCGCCGGGGCGTTCAGATCAACCATAGTATCCTCACAGATAAATGCCCTTCGTTGGGGAAGGGTGTCCCAAGACGGCATCTACGGCGCGTCACGGACTGGCGCAACCCAAAAAATCATCGTAAACCGCCGCATTGGCACGCAAATGCGACCCACCTTCTCCACTATCGGAAACTTTTGATGTTTATCGCCACGTTGCTGACCAACCCCGCGCGACCCGGTCTTGATCGGGTCACGGTGGAATCCTTGCGCAATGCCTGGGGTGGGGGGGATGCGGTTTGGCTGGATCCCGCGATTGCGGCTGAATTTGCGCTGGAGACCGTTCCCGGCAATCGCTGGCAGGTCTGGGAGGGGCTGCAAAGCATGGGGGTTGATCTGGTGGTTCAACCCGCGAGGGGTCGCAAAAAGCGGCTGTTGATCGCCGATATGGACAGCACGATGATCGAACAAGAGTGCATCGACGAATTGGCGGATGAGGCGGGGGTTGGGGCGCATGTGGCGGGCATCACGGCGCGCGCGATGAATGGCGCGTTGGATTTTGAGGACGCGCTGCGCGAGCGGGTGGGGCTGTTGGCGGGATTGCCCGAAACGGTGATTGTGCAAGTGATCCGCGACAGGATCACCCTGATGCCGGGAGGCACGGTTTTGCTGGCGACGATGAAGGCCAGCGGGGCCTATGCGGCGTTGGTTTCGGGGGGGTTCACCGCATTTACCAGCCATATCGCGGGCGTTTTGGGGTTTGATGAAAACCGCGCCAACAGATTGATGGTTGAGGGTGGCAAGCTGACAGGCAAGGTGGCAGAGCCAATCCTGGGGCGGGCGGCAAAGGTTCAGGCGTTGCAGGACATATCGGCGCGGTTGGGGATATCCCCGGCGGACGCGATTGCGGTGGGCGATGGGGCGAATGATTTGGGGATGCTGGGCTTGGCGGGGGCAGGTGTGGCGCTGCATGCCAAACCCAGCGTGCAGGCCCAGTGTGATATCCGGATCAACCACGGCGATCTGACGGCGCTTTTGTATCTGCAAGGCTATGCGCGGACGGAGTTTGTGGGGTGAAGATGAATATTCGACACGCCGAGATCATCGCGATTGGCGGGGCGACGTGTTGTCCGACGCGGTTTGATTTTGCCTAGACCGATCCTTTTTCACCCGGGGTTTTGATGTTCGAAGTTGCCAACAATCTGGCCGTCCTTTTGATCTGTGCTGGTTTTGCTGCCGGATTTATTGATGCCATTGCGGGGGGTGGTGGGCTGATCACGGTGCCTGCGCTGCTGTTGGCCGGGGCATCGCCGCTGGAGGCTTTGGCGACGAATAAACTGCAAGGCACTTTTGGCGCGGGGGCTGCGGCGATCAGTTATGCCCGCGCGGGGCAGGTGCGGCTGGGGAATCAGTTGGGAATGGCGGCGATCAGTGCCATCGCGGGGGCGAGTGGTGCTGCGTTGGCGCATGCCGTGCCGGTGGATTGGCTGCGCGTGATCATGCCGGTTGTTCTGGGGGCGGTGGCGCTGTTTTTTGCGTTCAAACCGGGTCTGACCGATGCGCCCCGATTGCAGCGGGTGCGCCCGGCGGTTTTTGCTGCCACCGCCGTTCCGTTGATTGCCGCGTATGACGGTGTTTTCGGGCCGGGGGCGGGATCGTTTTATATGTTGGCCTTTGTGATGTTGGCCGGGTTTGGCGTTTTGAAAGCAACGGCGCATACAAAATTGCTGAACTTTGCGTCCAATATCGGCAGCCTGGCGGTGTTTGCGACCACGGGGGCGACGTGGTGGGTTACCGGGTTTGCGATGGCACTGGGGCAGATTGCCGGGGCGGCTTTGGGTGCGCGCGTGGCAATGCGGATCGGGGCGGGGTTGATCAAGCCGCTGCTGGTGATCACCTCAACCGGGATGGCGCTGCGGTTGTTGTGGCAGGTGTGGGGATAAGGCGTTGATTGGGGTAATGCTGGTGCCCTTGGGTGCTGCGCCTATTGCCCCCAATCGGCCGCCTGCATTTCGCGCAGACGACTGGCGGTGCGTTCAAATTCGAAACTGCCCGCGCCTTCGATGTAAAGGCGTTCGGGTTCGTCGGCGGCCGAGCAGATCAGGCGCACGCGGGCTTCGTATAAGGCGTCAATCAGGGTGACGAAGCGTTTTGCCTCATTATAGTTGCTGGACGAAAGCTGTGGGATATCTTCCAGGATCAGCACCCGCACAGCCCCGGCGATGGCAAGATAATCTGCGGGGCCAAGGGGTTTGGCGCATAGTTCCCAGAATGAGGCGCGGCCAACACCGTTGGCAAAGCGGGGCAGATCAACCGTGCGGCCGTTAACCGCTAAACGCAGAGGCTCGCCCGCGGCTCCCCCGGTTAAATCTGACCAAATCGCTGAAATTTCACCTTTTACCTTCCCCGCGGGGAAGAAATAAACCTGCGCACCGGCCAACCTGCTTTGGCGATAGTCGGTTGGGCTGCGCAATTCCGCGACATCCAGCCGATCGCGTAAAATATCTATAAAGGGTAAGAACAGCGCACGGTTCAAACCGTTAAGATAGAGATCTTCGGGGGGGCGGTTAGAGGTGGTGACGATCACCACCCCCGCCGCCAGCAGCTTTTCAAACAGCAGCCCGACGATCATCGCGTCGGTGATATCGGTGATCTGCATCTCGTCAAACGCCAGCAACCGAGCATCGCTGATCACCGCATCGGCGAAGGGGGCCAGCGCATCTTCGACGCCTTTTTTGCGGGCGGCATGCATGGCGTGATGCGTCTCTTGCATGAAGGCATGAAAATGCACGCGGCGTTTCAGGGGGATGTCGGTGGCGTTGAAAAACAGATCCATCAGCATGGATTTCCCGCGCCCGACCCCGCCCCACAGATACAACCCCGGGGGGGGCATCATGGGTTTGGCAAACAGACCCGCAAACAGCCCGATCTTGCGGGTGGCGTTGGTTTGCAGCCAGTCGCGAAGCGGTTCCAGTTGCGCCAGAACAGCATGTTGTGCGGGATCGGGGCGCAACTCTCCTGCGGCAATTTTGGCATCATAAAGGTCGGTCAGCGTCATTTGCATGGCTTTGTCTAGCCGCAAGGGCCTGTGCCGCCAAGCCTAAGTCTGTTGCGCTAAATCCGCTTTCATTGGGTCACGTCAGACAAATTCGGACAAATTTTATAATTCATTTGCAAAAATTCGCCTGTCCTGCCTAAAATTAGGCGAATTTAAGCCGATTTCCGCCCTCTTGTAGGAATTTTGAGAATGTCAAAGACCGCAGGTACCTCGATTGTAATTGTTGACCAGTTTTTTGTTCCCAATTCCCGCAGTATGTCGAGACTGCTGACCACGACCGCCTTTGCCCTTGGGCTGGCGATGGGGGCGCCGCAGATGCTGTCCGCGCAGGCGTGGGATGGTGATACCGACAGCAACTTCCTGACCGGCACCAACTGGGCAGGCGATGTGGCCCCCGGCGCGGGTGGCCCGGTGGTGCTGAATAACGGCGCTTTGGCGAACCAGCCGGTGTTGGGTGCAGCAGATACCACGACGGTGAATACAATTGCACTAAGTGCCGGGACGCTGACGGTTAATGGCAGCCTGACAGCAACCACTGGTGTGACCAAAACGGGCGGCACGTTGACCATCGGGGCAGGCGGCAGTTTGACAACATCCGGCCTTAGCAACAGTTTGGGCAGTATTGCCAACAGTGGCACTGTGACGGGTGCGACGACCATTACGGGCGGCACCGTTACCAACAGCGGCGGATCATTTGGTGCTGTGACCAACGCAGCTGGCGGCACATTTAACAATACGACCGGCACGGCAGGGGCGGTCACCAATTCGGGCACGGCGTCAAACGGCGGCACGATTGCGTCTTTGGACAACAGTGGCGCGACCAGCTTTTTCACCAACACAGGCATCGTGACCGGAAATGTAACAACAGCCGCAGGCACCGTCGCAAACACGGCGACCGGCGCGATGAACGGCAATGTCGTCATCAATGGCGGCACTTTGACCAATGCGGGTGCCTTGGGCAATGCGGTTGGCGATACGGTTACGGTGAACACCGGTGGTACGTTGGCAATCACGGCTGGGTCGATTGCCGGGCCGATCACGTTGAACGGGACGGGTGTTGCAGCCAACGGGGCGCTGCAAAACGTGTCGGGCAACAACACCATCACCAGCGCGATCACGCTGGGCAGCGCGACGCGGATCAATTCGGACGCGGGGCAGATGGATCTGAACGGCGGCATTACTGGCGCGGGCAACAACCTGACGCTGGGAGGTGCAGGGATTATAGCGGTTGGGGGGGCAATCGGTACTGGTAGCGGCACTCTTACGAAGGACGGCGCGGGTTCTGTGGCGCTGACCGGAGTAAATACTTACACCGGCGCGACGACCGTGAACGCGGGCACGTTGGCACTGACCGGATCGGGCGCAATTGCGTCGATGGCAGTAAACGTGGCCGGAACCGGCAGTCTTTCGACCGATGGCGCGGCAATTGACGATGTGGCGAGTGTGCTGTTGACCGGCACGGGCAATCTGACGCTGACCGGGGCGGAAACAATCGGATCACTGGCGGGCGTCGCGGGCACCAGCGTAGCCTTGGGCGCGAATATCCTGACCACAGGTGACGCCACCAGCACCA
>JAYUHO010000044.1:0-6765 GCA_043766915.1 Cypionkella sp. | reverse complement strand
GATCACCTGATCCAACGGCGCACCCAAGGCAAAGATCAACGCAATCGGCACCAGAAACACAATTGACCGGTAGGGTGTACGATATTTCGGATGCACCGCGCCAAACCACGACGGCAGATAGTGATCCCGTCCCATCGAAAACCACGCGCGGGACGCATCGTTGATACAACCGTTCGCCGATGCCAGCGTGGCAAACAACGTGCCGACGCCCAGCAACACCACCAACCACGTTGATCCCGCCAGACGCGCCGCATCAAACAGCGGCACACCGGCACCGCCCAGATATTCCCACGGCATCAGACCAACACAGACATACCATGTCAACGTGGCGGCAATCAGAAGTGTCATAATCCCCGCCAGCGTTCCAAACGGCAGCGACCGCGCCGGCGACCGCACTTCTTCTGCCGCCTGCGTTGTGCCTTCGATGCCCAGATAGAACCACAGACCAAAATGCATCGCCGCCAGGACGCCAAGCCACCCATAGGGCAGATCGGTCATCAATTCGGCATGTCGCATCGGGCTGGCGTCCGACCATGGCACCGTCGCCACAAACAAGATCAGGATCGCAACAAACGCAAACGCCGTGATCACCAGATTGAATGTCAGTGTCGCCAACACGCCGCGATAGTTCAGCCATGCCAGAAACATGATGCACAAGATGATAAAAGGGCGTTGGTCAAGGCCCGCATGGCCACCCATATTTGCCACAGTGTCCATCAGGAACCCGACGGTAATCGCATTGCCCGCCTCTAGCATCGTATAGGCGAACACCAGATACAGCCCGACGTTAAACGCCATCAGCGGCCCCATGATGTGCTTGGCCTGGGTGTATTGCCCACCCGCCGCCGCCACTGTCGAGGTCACTTCGCTGTCGATCATCGCGACACAGGTATACAGAATCCCTGCAAACCAGCAGGCAATCAGCGCCGCATAAGCCCCGCCTTTGCCAACGGCAAAGTTCCAGCCCATATATTCACCGACCAACACAATCCCGACCCCCAGCGCCCAGATATGCGCCGGGCCCAGAACCCGCAGCAGGCCCACCTTTTCGGTGGCATTTGTTGACGTTACAGTCATATCCGCCCCCTAAAGTTGATGTTTCTCGGTCATTGCTTCCAACTCGCCCTCTTTGGAAGAGGTCAGCATTTCTTCGGAATAGCTGCTGTCGGTCTTGATCCAGTCCGCAACGATGATCAAACCAAACAGAGCAGACAAACCCCAAGCCGCGTATTCAAGATAGTTCCACATATCCATGGCCCGGCCCCCTATTTTGATCCGAATTTTTCATTGATCACATCGCGGTATTCACTGTCGGAAAACCGGATTAGCATGACGTAATAGCCAAGGATCACCACGACCATGATCACAAGGCTGGAGATCGAAAAGCTGTAATCAAACCGTGCGGTGATGGTGTCGGCGGCTGATGCGGCATCGGCATAGCCAAGCTGGTTCCACTTTTCCACCATGGTTGGGTTTTGTCCCAAGGATTCCCAAGTGGGGTTTTCTACTGGCTGCGGCACTTTGCTGGAACCGGCCAGCCCCATCCACAACGGCAAAAACAACGCCCCTATGGACAGCGCCAGCAGCACGATCACATCAATGACCTGCCCCAGTTTCGATTGTTCTGGCGGGATATACTTGGCCATAATCACAGCTCCTTCTGCGCGCGGGCGGCATCCAGAAACTTGATGTCCAGCCCATACATGAAATCGCGATCCTCGCGGTAATGCTTTAGCATTGCCATGATCGCGGCGGTGTTCAGGATCAAAATCACTGCGCCACCGATCAGCAAAACCACGCGGGCCGTGCCACTCGGTGCCAACGACCACGTGGCCACGGCGACAAAGATAATCGCAAACCACAGGCCAATCACAAAGGCCCAAGCCACCTGAACGTCACGTCGATGCATCTTTTCGATGCGGGTTGTCAGATCAGACACGTTTTCCCCCCAACGGGCCTCGTTGTGTTGAAACCCCGGTGGCCCGAACCGTTGGTTTCCCTCTGTGTGAAGTTTTTTTTCTTTAAGGAAACATACCCTGCGACAATCTGTCAAGAAAACAATCAAACCAGCGGGGTGATGACGAAACATTAAGCATTCTGAAAACTTTTGCGCGTTGGCACAGCCGCCAGATTTTTTTCATCACCCTAGCAGTAAAAAAAGTTTCTTCTCAGTTGAGTCCTGCAGTCTTCGGTGCTAGCGTCAAGTCAAGCATCACGAAAGGACGCATGCCATGTGCGGTATTGTTGGACTATTTCTGAAAGACCCTTCGCTGGAACCGCAACTGGGGGCCATGCTGACGGATATGCTGATCACCATGTCAGATCGCGGACCGGATTCGGCGGGCATCGCGATCTACAGCCGCCCGCACAAGGGCCATGCCAAGCTGACGGTGCAATCGGCCAACCCGGATGTTGATTTCAAAACCCTTGCTGCCGATCTGGGTGCCGCACTTGGGGCCAAAGTATCGGGCACCTTAAAAGACACCCATATGGTGCTGGATGTACCCGCAGCCCACATCGACGCCGCCCGTGCCGCGCTTCGCGACCTTCGACCCGATGCCCAGGTGATGAGTGCAGGCGAGGGTATTGAAATTTATAAAGAAGTCGGCCTGCCCCGCGATGTTGCCGCCCGCTTTGACATTGCGCATATGTCCGGCACTCACGGCATCGGTCACACCCGCATGGCCACCGAATCCGCCGTTACCACCATGGGCGCGCATCCGTTTTCCACCGGGCCCGATCAATGCCTTGTCCATAACGGATCCTTGTCGAATCACAATTCAGTTCGCCGCAATCTGAAACGTGCGGGCATGACGTTCGAGACGGAAAATGACACCGAAGTTGCCGCCGCCTTCATCAGCCACAAACTGGACACCGGCTCGGCCTTGGGTGAGGCGATGGAAGCAACCCTGACCGATCTCGATGGGTTCTTCACCTTCGTCGTCGGCACCAAAAACGGCTTTGGCGTGGTGCGTGATCCCATCGCCTGCAAACCCGCCGTCATGGCCGAAACGGATCAATACGTGGCCTTCGGATCTGAATACCGGGCGCTGGTAAACCTGCCCGGCATTGATACCGCCCGCGTCTGGGAGCCTGAACCCGCCACAGTTTACTTCTGGGAACGCTAAGCATGCAGACTTTCGATCTAGAGGCGCAGGGCCTGCGCGCCCTGAATTCCACCCTGCACGCCTTGCGTGGCACGACCAACGAAACCGCATGGGAAATCATCAACCCCAAAGGCAGCCACGCCATCGCCGTTGGTGTTGACGCGCCACTGGATATCACGGTGCGCGGATCGACGGGGTATTACTGCGGCGGCATGAACAAACATGCCACCATCCGCGTCAAAGGCTCTGCTGGTCCGGGTGTTGCCGAAAACATGATGTCGGGCACCATCATCATCGACGGCGATGCCAGCCAATACGCAGGAGCTACCGGCAACGGCGGCCTGCTGGTCATTAAAGGCAATGCCTCGTCGCGCTGCGGCATTTCGATGAAGGGCATCAACATCGTCGTGCATGGCAACATCGGCCATATGTCGGCCTTTATGGCACAATCGGGCAATCTGGTGGTGTTGGGCGATGCGGGCGATGCACTAGGCGATTCCCTTTACGAAGCTGGCATGTTCGTGCGCGGCACCGTCAAATCCCTTGGCACCGATTGCATTGAAAAAGAAATGCGCCCGGAACATCTGGCCCTGCTGGCCGATCTGCTGAAACGCGGAGAAGCCGACCATCTGGCCAAGCCCACCGATTTCAAACGCTATGGCTCTGCCCGCAAACTTTATACCTTCAACATCGACAACGCGTCGTCCTACTGAGGCACTGGCAATGAGCGATTTTCCCCATACACCGCCCAAACAAAGCTGGACCTTCAGCAACGATGTAAACGCTGAAATCCGCCGCGCTGCCTCGACAGGCATCTACGACATTCGCGGCGGCGGATCAAAACGCCGCCTGCCACATTTTGACGATCTGTTGTTCCTTGGTGCATCCATCAGCCGTTACCCGCTGGAAGGCTACCGCGAGAAATGCGCCACTGATGTATGGCTGGGCACAAGGCATGCCAAAAAGCCCATCCATCTGGAAATCCCCGTCACCATCGCAGGTATGTCGTTCGGTGCCCTCTCCGGCCCCGCCAAAGAAGCCCTCGGCCGGGGTGCCACCCTCGCAGGCACTTCAACCACCACAGGTGACGGCGGCATGACCGAAGAGGAACGCGGCCATTCGAAAACCCTTGTCTACCAATATCTGCCCAGCCGTTATGGCATGAACCCCGATGATCTGCGCCGCGCCGATGCCATCGAAATCGTCGTCGGCCAAGGGGCTAAACCCGGCGGCGGCGGTATGCTTTTGGGCCAAAAGATATCTGACCGCGTGGCACAGATGCGCAATCTGCCCAAAGGCATCGACCAACGCTCGGCCTGCCGCCACCCCGATTGGACCGGACCCGATGATCTGGAGATCAAGATCATGGAAATCCGTGAAATCACCGATTGGGAAAAGCCGATTTACGTGAAAATCGGCGGCGCGCGACCCTACTATGATACCGCGCTTGCGGTCAAAGCGGGTGCAGATGTGGTGGTGCTGGACGGCATGCAAGGCGGCACCGCCGCCACGCAAGACGTGTTCATCGAAAACGTCGGCATGCCAATTCTGGCCTGCATCCCGCAAGCGGTGCGCGCGCTGCAAGACCTTGGCCTGCACCGTGAAGTGCAACTGATCGTCTCGGGCGGCATCCGCACCGGGGCAGATGTGGCCAAGGCCCTGGCCCTGGGCGCGGATGCTGTCGCCATCGGCACAGCTGCGCTGATCGCCTTGGGCGACAATGACCCCGCGCTGGAGGCGGAATACAACAAGCTTGGCACCACGGCAGGGGCCTATGACGACTGGCACGAAGGCAAAGACCCGGCCGGAATCACCACGCAAGATCCGGAATTATATGGACGGTTTGATCCCATCCTTGGGGGTCGTCGCCTGAAGAATTACCTGAAGGTTCTGACGCTTGAGGCCCAGACCATCGCGCGGGCCTGTGGCAAGAACCACTTGCACAATCTGGAACCTGAAGACCTGTGCGCGCTGACGGTTGAAGCCGCCGCAATGGCAGGCGTGCCGATTGCGGGCACCAACTGGATTCCCGGCAAAGGCCCCTATTGATGGCCAATTATACCGCCACGATCCACTGGCAACGGGGTGCGGATGAACCCTTTGCCGACAACAAATATTCCCGCGGGCATCAATGGTCGTTTGACGGTGGCGCGACATTCCGCGCCTCATCCTCGCCGCATGTCGTGCCGCGCTATTCCGATCCCGCGGGTGTTGATCCGGAAGAGGCGTTTGTGGCCGCGCTGTCGTCGTGTCACATGCTGACGTTCCTTTATCTTGCCGCCAACGCCGGCTTTGTCGCCGACAGCTATAGCGATACCGCCGAGGGGCGAATGGCCAAAACGGCTGCTGGCCGGGTTTGGGTGGCCGAGGTGGTCTTGCGCCCCGCAGTGCGCTGGTCTGCCCCTGCCCCGGATGCCGCAGCGATTTCAGCCTTGCATCACGCCGCACATGACGAATGTTTCATCGCAAATTCGGTAAAAACCGAGGTGCGCTGCGAACCGATCTGACCCCAGAAACATGCGCCCCGCATCAGACGGGGAACAGTATAAAATGACACGATAGGGAGATTTCAAATGGTCAAAGACCTTGCCAAGTATGCCGCCTCAAAGGGTATCAAATATTTCATGGTGTCCTACACCGATCTGTTCGGTGGTCAGCGCGCCAAACTGGTGCCCGCGCAAGCCATCAACGATATGGCCGTTGACGGCGCGGGCTTTGCGGGTTTTGCCACCTGGCTGGACCTGACCGCAGCCCACCCCGATATGATGGCGGTGCCAGACGCATCGTCGGTGATCCAACTGCCGTGGAAGCCCGAAGTGGCATGGCTGGCGTCAAACTGCGTGATGGAGGGCAAACCCGTCGATCAGGCCCCCCGCAACGTGCTGCGCAAACTGGTGGATGAGGCCGCGAAAGAAGGCCTGCGCGTCAAGACCGGGGTAGAGCCCGAATTTTTCCTGCTCAACCCCGAAGGCACCGCCGTTTCCGACCCCTACGACAACGCCGTCAAACCCTGCTACGACCAGCAGGCCGTAATGCGCCGCTATGACGTGATCGCCGAGGTCTGCGATTACATGCTGGCTTTGGGCTGGGAAGCCTATCAAAACGACCATGAAGACGCGATTGGCCAGTTCGAGATGAATTGGAAATACGACGACGCCCTGCAAACCGCCGATAAACATTCGTTCTTCAAATTCATGATGCGGTCGGTCGCGGAAAAGCACGGGCTGCGAGCCACCTTCATGCCAAAACCGTTTAAGGGCCTGACGGGCTCCGGCTGCCATGCGCATATTTCGGTCTGGGATATGGACGGCAAAAAGAACGCCTTTTCCGACGACAGCAAAGAATTGGGCCTGTCCGACCGGGGCCGCAATTTTCTTGGCGGCATCATGAAACATGCCTCGGCTTTGGCCGCCATTACCAACCCAACCGTGAATAGCTATAAGCGTATCAACGCACCGCGCACGGTGTCTGGGGCCACATGGGCCCCCAACACGGTGACTTGGACAGGCAACAACCGCACCCACATGGTGCGCGTACCGGGGCCGGGCCGGTTTGAATTGCGCCTGCCCGACGGTGCGGCAAACCCCTACTTGATGCAGGCGGTTATCATCGCCGCAGGCCTTGATGGCATCCGCACCAAAGCCGATCCCGGCAAGCG
>JAYUHO010000043.1:0-17760 GCA_043766915.1 Cypionkella sp. | reverse complement strand
CCCCAGGCGATGCCGGTCGCCGAGTCCCACCCAGCAGATCCGCGCGGGCAGGCCCTGGAACTGGATCCGCTCGCGCGCCATGTCCAGCCAGTTATGCAGGTGCGCATCGTCGGGGATCAATTCCTTGACCTTGGCATCGGTCTTGTAGATGTCCTCGGGATCGCCCGACAGCGCTACCCAGCGAAACGGGCCAATGCCTGAGCAAAACAGCGGGCGGATATAGGCTGGCACAAAGCCCGGAACATCGAAGGCACTGGCGACGCCCTGGTCCTTGGCGACCTGGCGGATATTGTTGCCGTAATCGAAAGTGGGTAAGCCAAGGCGGTGAAAATCCAGCATGGCGCAGACATGTTCGGCCATGGAGGCGCGCGCGGCTTTTTCGACCGCTTTCGGGTCGCTGCCGCGCTTGTCCTGCCATTGCGCCAGGCTCCAGCCCTTGGGCAGGTAACCGTTGACCGGGTCATGCGCCGAAGTCTGGTCGGTTACAATGTCGGGCTTGACGCCGCGCCGCACCAGCTCGGGAAAAATCTCCGCCGCATTGCCAAGCAGGCCTACGGCGAGCGGCTTTTTCTCGGCGCAGGATTTTTCAACCAGCGCCAGCGCTTCGTCCAGATTCCGGGCGGCAACATCGATATAGCCGGTGCGCAGGCGCATTTCGATCCGGCTGGGCTGGCATTCCACCGCCAGGCACGACGCGCCGGCCATGGTCGCGGCCAGCGGTTGCGCCCCGCCCATGCCGCCAAGTCCGGCGGTCAAAATCCAGCGCCCGGCCAGGCTGCCGCCAAAATGCTGGCGACCCATTTCCACGAAGGTCTCATAGGTGCCCTGCACAATGCCCTGAGTGCCGATGTAAATCCACGATCCTGCGGTCATCTGGCCATACATCGCCAGACCCTTTTTATCCAATTCGTTAAAGTGATCCCATGTCGCCCAATGCGGCACCAGATTGGAATTGGCGATCAACACGCGCGGCGCATCTTTATGGGTGCGAAACACGCCGACGGGTTTGCCCGATTGCACCAGCAGGGTTTCATCGTCGTTCAGGGTTTTCAGGGTGGCGACGATCTTGTCGAAATCCTCCCATGTCCGGGCGGCGCGGCCAATGCCGCCGTAAACCACCAATTCATGCGGATTTTCGGCAACATCGGGGTGCAGATTGTTCATCAGCATCCGCATCGGCGCTTCGGTCAGCCAGCTTTTTGCGGTGATCTCGGTGCCAGTGGCGGGGTAAATGTCGCGGGTGTTGTGGCGGGTCATAGGGGCCTCACAAAGTGGGAAGGGGGATGCCAGCGGCCTGGATCAGGGCCCCCGTGGCAATCAACGCGGCGGCGGCGGCCAGATCGGGCGCCAGATAGCGGTCGTCGCCCAAAGTGGCCACGTCTTGACGCAGCCGCGCCAGCACCGACTGCAACGGCTGCGATGTCAGCAACGGCGCGCGAAACTCGATGCCCTGACCTGCACACATCGCCTCGACCCCAAGGATGACATTCAGGTTTTCCACCATCCGCATCAGGCGGCGCGCGCCATGGGCGGCCATGCTGACGTGATCTTCCTGATTGGCCGATGTCGGCGTACTGTCTGTCACCGTGGCATTTGCAAGGTGCTTGTTTTCGCTCATCAAAGCGGCGGTTGTGACTTCGGCAATCATAAAGCCCGAGTTCAGGCCGGGGCGCGGGGTCAGGAACGCGGGCAGATCAAACGACAACACCGGATCCACCATCATGGCCACGCGGCGTTGGGCGATGGCCCCGATTTCGGACAAGGCCAGCGCGATCATATCGGCGGCAAACCCAACCGGCTCGGCGTGAAAATTGCCACCCGAGACGATACCATCCGACAGCACCAGCGGATTGTCGGTTGCCGCATTCGCTTCTGTTTCCAGCGTGCGTGCCGCCATGCGCAGCACGTCCATCGCGGCCCCCGTGACCTGGGGTTGGCACCGGATGCAATAGGGGTCTTGCACGCGGTGATCACTTTCCAGATGGCTGGCGCGAATTGCCGAGCGGTGCAGCAGCGCGCGCAAGGTTGCCGCGGCCTCGATCTGCCCCGCATGGCCGCGCAGGGCGTGAATTTCGGGGTGCAAGGGCGCGGTTGATCCCATGATCGCGTCAGTTGACATTGCAGACGTCACCAGCGCCGACAGCGCTGCGCGCCAGCCGTCAAACAAACCTGCCAGCGCATAGGCGGTGCTGAACTGGGTGCCATTGATCAGGGCCAAACCCTCTTTCGGGCCCAAAACCACAGGCGTCAGGCCCGCCTGCGCCAACGCCTGGGCTGATGGCATGACCGTGCCGCGATATTCGGCGAAACCTGCGCCGATCATCGCGGCGGCCATATGCGCCAAGGGGGCCAGATCGCCGGATGCGCCGACCGATCCTTGGGCGGGGATCACAGGGGTGACACCGCAGGCCAGCATGCCTTCGATCAGCGCGACAATCTCCCAGCGCACGCCCGACGCGCCGCGCCCCAGCGACAGCAGTTTCAGCGCCATCATCAGCCGGGCAATCGGGCGCGGCATCGGATCACCCACCCCGCAACAATGCGACAAGATCAGGTTTCTCTGAAGGGTTTCGGTGTCTTGCGCCGCGATCTTAAGGCTGGCCAATTTGCCAAACCCGGTGTTGACGCCGTAAACTGCCGCCCCTCCACTGGCGGCATTGGCGATGATCTTTGCCGCAGCGTCAACCCCGGCGCGGGCAGAGGAATGCAACGCGGCGGGGGCATCGCTGCGATACAGATGTTCCAGTTGGGCAAGCGTGGTTGCTGCGGGGATCAGAATCTCAGGTGTCAAAATGGCCTCCGAACATGCGCGATTGCAGGGTGGTGGCCCCGATACGATAGGATAATTCTGCCGGGTGGGTGGCGTTCCACAGGCACAGATCGGCGCGTTGGCCCGGTGCAACCGTGCCGCAATCCGTCAGGCCAAGGGCGCGGGCGGCGTGAATGGTGGTGCCTTGTAATGCCTCAAGCGGCGTCATCCGAAACAGCGTGCAGGCCATATTCATCGCCAGGGGCAGGCTGGTCATCGGGCTTGAACCGGGGTTGCAATCGGTGGCCACCGCCAGTGCCACGCCAGCGGCGCGCAGGGCGGCGATGGGGGGCATTTGCACCTCTCGCAGGGTATAAAACGCGCCGGGCAGGATCACCGCCACGGTTCCCGCCGCAGCCATCGCCGCAATGCCATCCGCGCCAAGATATTCCAGATGGTCAGCAGAAAGGGCTGCGTATTTCGCCGCCAAAACTGCACCGCCCAGATCAGACAGCTGTTCGGCATGCAGTTTCACAGGCAGGCCCAAATCCCGCGCCGCGATAAACACCCGTTCAACTTGGTCCGCCGAAAACGCAATGCCTTCGCAGAACGCATCCACTGCGTCGATCAGCCCATCTGTGTGGGCCGCGTGCAGCGATGGGATCACCACCTGATCAATATAGCCATCGGCGCGGCCCGCAAATTCCGGCGGTATCGCGTGCGCGGCCAGATGGGTGGTGATCACCCGCACGCGGCGCAGGTCCGCAAGGCGGCGCGCGGCGCGCAGCATGGTCAGTTCCGCCTCAACCGTCAGGCCGTATCCGGATTTCACCTCGATTGTGGTGGCCCCGCTGGCGATCATCTGATCGACGCGGGGCAGGGACTGCGCCAGCAGCTCGTCCTCGGAGGCCGCGCGGGTGGCGGTAACGGTTGACAATATGCCACCGCCCGCGCGGGCCACCTGTTCATAGCTGGCCCCATTCAACCGCATCTCAAATTCGCCGGCGCGATTGCCTGCGAACACAACATGGCTGTGGCAATCAATCAGCCCCGGCGTGACCAGCCGGTGATCGCAAGAATGCCTGTCGAACCCCGTATAGGCGGCAGGAAGGGTATCCATCGGCCCAACCCAGACAATCTTGTCGCCCGCCACGGCAATGGCGGCATCCGCGATCAGGCCATAGCCGCCCACCATCGTCACCACCGTTGCTTGGGTCAGCAGAATCGCCATTTGGCTTGCCTTATGTCTGTACGTTAGATTATTATGTCTGCACATAATAGCAACGTCAAGGGAGCTGCCATGACCATTCTGCACGCCAGGACCGCATTGCTGCCGGGTGGCTGGGCGACGGATGTGCAGGTTCAGATAGCAGATGGGCGGATTTCGGCGATCACTTTTGGGAAAAAGCCAGCGGGTCAGATCATGGATTGCCTGTTGCCAGCGCCCGCCAACCTGCACAGCCACACGTTTCAGCGCGCGATGGCGGGGATGACGGAACAGCGCGGCGTGGGCAGCGACAGTTTCTGGACATGGCGCAGTCTGATGTATCGGTTTCTGGACCGTCTGACGCCGGATGATGTGCAGGCGATTGCCGCGATGGTGATGATGGAAATGGCTGAGGCGGGATATGGCGCGGTGGCCGAGTTTCACTATCTGCATCACGCGCCGGGGGGCAGGATTTACGGTGATCTGGCCGAAATGTCGGGGCGGATCGCGGCGGCAGCGACGCAGACCGGGCTGGGGCTGACCCATCTGCCGGTGCTCTATGAACGCGGCGGCTGTGATGGGCGCAGCTTGACAGCGGGACAGTTGCGCTTTGGCAATGATCTGGATCGGTTTGCACAGGTCTGGGACGCGGCGCTGCGCAGTTTGTCAGCCTTGCCCGCCGATACGGTGTTGGGAGTAGCCCCCCATTCGCTGCGCGCGGTCAGTGCGGCGGGGATTGTGATGGCCAATTCTTTGGCCCCGCTGGCCCCGATCCATATTCACGTCGCCGAACAGGTGGCCGAAGTGGCCGAGGTTCTGGCCCACACCGGCGCACGACCCGTGCAATGGCTGCTGGAAAACCATGATCTGTCGGCGCGCTGGTGCCTGATCCATGCCATCCAAATGGAGCCGTTTGAAACCGAACGTCTGGCGGCAACCGGCGCAATTGCCGGACTGTGCCCCATCACCGAGGCCAATTTGGGCGATGGCATCTTTGACGGCATGCGGTTCGCGGCGGCGGGCGGGCGGTTTGGACTGGGGTCCGACAGCAATGTGCGCATCAGCCTGTCAGAGGAATTGCGCAGTTTGGAATATTCGCAGCGGCTGGCGGGGCATGCCCGCGCGATGCTGGCGGAGGCAACGCGGTCAACCGGGCGGGTTTTGTATCAGGGCGCTTGCGAAGGCGGGGCATTGGCGGCGGGGCGTGCATCGGGGGCGATTGCCGTGGGGATGTGGGCCGATCTGATGGGGCTGGATTGCTCGGGGCCGGATATGGCGGCAAGTGCGGGCGATACGCTGCTGGATACGTTCATCTTTGCGGGCGATGACCGGATGGTGGCCGATGTCTGGTCAGCGGGGCGGCATATCGTGACGGGCGGGCGGCATGTCGCGCGCGATGCGGTCGTGGCAAGTTATCGCGCGGTGATCACCCGGCTGCGGGCTGATCTGTGATGCGCACTGGCTGGGAAGAGATTCGCGCCGAAGTGCTGCGCCGCATCCGGGTGCGCGACTGGCCCTTGGGGGCAATGATCCCGACTGAAGAGGAGTTGGCCACCGAATTTGGCTGCGCGCGCGCCACGGTGAACCGGGCTTTGCGCGAACTGGCGCAATCGGGCGTGCTGGAGCGCCGCCGCAAGGCGGGAACGCGGGTGGTGGCTTTGCCTGTGCGCAAGGTCACGCTGGATATTCCGGTGATCCGCCAAGAGATAGAGGCCCGCGGCCAAGCCCACAGCTTTCGCTTGCTGGACCAAACCACGGGGGTTCCGCCGGTGCCGATTGCGTCCCGGCTGGGGATCAGGCCGGATGTGCGGATGATCTATCTGGAAACCCTGCATCTTGCCGATGGCCAGCCGTTTGTTTTTGAAACCCGCTGGTTGAACCCTGCGGCGCTGCCCCGGCCCCTTCCGGATTTTGCGGCCGTCAGTGTCAATGAATGGTTGGTCGCGCATGTGTCTTATGCGACGGGCGACATAGCGTTTTCGGCAGCCCAGGCATCGGCGCATGAGGGTGCTGTGATGGGGGTGGCAGCGGGGGCTGCGCTGTTCATCACCGAACGCAGCACTTGGGGGTCGCACGAGGCGATCACCTTTGTGCGGCTGGCCCATGCGCCGGGGTATCGGGTGCAAACGGTAGTTTAAAACTAGACGCAACAGTCCAGATCTCAGTTTGTTTGGGCTGCAGCCAATCTGAAACAGCTGGCCTGCCCTCCCTTAACCGCCCGTGTGCGACATATGCCGCGTCATCTGCCCTTTGACGGCCTGCCGGGAATAGTCAAAATCATGGCCTTTGGGTTTGCGGGCGATGGCGGCGCGGATGGCGCTGGTCAGCAGCGCATCGTCAGGGCTGGCGCGCAGCGGACTGCGCAGATCGGCCATGTCTTCCTGGCCAAGACACATGTACAACTCACCCGTGCAGGTCAGCCGCACGCGATTGCAGCTTTCGCAGAAATTATGGGTCAGCGGGGTGATGAACCCCACGCGTTGGCCGGTTTCTGCCAGCCGCACATAACGCGCGGGGCCGCCGGTTTGATCGGGCAGATCGTGCAGGGTGAACTTTGTGGCCAAGGTTGCGCGCAGATCTTTCAGCGGCCAGTATTGATCAAGGCGCGCAACATCGCCCATCTCGCCCATTGGCATCACTTCGATAAAGGTCAGATCGTGGTTTTGGGCTGCGCACCAGTTGGTGAGCCGGAACAGCTCATCTTCGTTAAAACCCTTGAGGGCCACAGCGTTGATCTTTACCTTCAACCCCGCCTCGGTGGCGGCCAGAATGCCATCCAGCACCTGATCCAGCCTGCCCCACCGGGTGATTTGCGCGAATTTGGCGGCGTCCAGAGTATCAAGCGACACGTTGATCCGTTTCACCCCACAGGCCGCCAGATCGGCTGCATATTTGCGCAGTTGCGATCCATTGGTGGTTAACGTCAACTCGCGCAGCGCGCCGGTTTCCAGATGCCGCGTCATCGCTTGAAAGAACGTCATAATCCCTTTGCGCACCAACGGCTCGCCCCCGGTGATGCGCAGCTTTTGCACTCCCATGCCGACGAAAGCGCTGCACAGGCGGTCCAGCTCTTCCAGCGTCAGAAGATCAGCCTTGGGCAGGAAGGTCATGTGTTCGGTCATGCAATAGGTGCAGCGGAAATCGCAGCGGTCGGTGACCGAGACGCGCAGGTAAGAAATCGCGCGGGCAAACGGGTCTATCAGCGGGGCTTGGGTCATGGTGTTAGGGTAGGCATCCCGGTCATGCGCCGCAAGGGGGGAATGCGCCAGTTGCAGGGTTGGACGCGGCGCGCTAATATCTCAGTTATGAAATACAGCACCCTGATCCTTGTCGCCACCGCTGTCAGCCTTTCGGGCTGTGGCCTGCTTGATCGTATGACCAAACCTGCCGCGCCGCCGGTTCAGGCCGCCGTACCGCTGCCTGCCGCACTGGAGCCGATGGGCGCAGGGCAATCGGTTGAGGCACTGGATAAAACCACCGCCGCCGTAAAGGCTGCGGCCATTGACGTGCCGCAAGCCGGTGGTGAGCGGGAACTGGGCCGTCAGGTCGTTGGGCTTGGTTCACCGGCAGAGCAGGGGTTCTGGGTGAAATCCAATTTGGTCGCTACACCGGGCAAGGGACGGGTTGCGATTGCGGGTGGCAAATCGGTGGCGGTGGATTTGATCCCCGGCACGGGTGGGGCGCTGTTGTCGCTGGCGGCGTACCGGGCGCTGGGGTTGGGGTTGACCGATTTGCCCGATGTGACGATTTACGCGAATTGAGCCGGGCCAAGGGGGCCAGCCCCCTTGGAACCCCTGGGATATTTGGGCCAATGCGAAAGCGTTAAAGGTATTGCGCGGCTTCTTTGCGTGCGAAGGGCTTTAACCGCGCGCCGTGGGTTTCCAGGAACGCCTCGACGCGGGCGGGGTCATGCTTGGACAAATCACGCAGCCACCACGCTATGGCTTTCTGGATGAACCAGTCGCGATCATCCGCGTATGTGGCGGCCCAGCCCAGAACCCGGTCGCGAACATCCAATTCAACCGGTTTGGGAAAGTTTTGCTTGGTGAAGGGCAGGGTGGCGACCAAAGCCGCGCGGCGGGTCCAAATATTTTCGGATGTGGTCCAGCCTTCCACCGCCTCAATCCGCGCAGGATTTGCGGTGATACGTTTTTCTGCCGCTTTGCAGACGTAATCGGCGATGGCCCAGGCGTCAAACTGGGGCACCCAGGTTTGGATCAGCGCCCACGCCGCGCCATCATCGGGTTTGATCCGCGCTTGGGTCAGCAGTTTGGCGGCGGCCACGCGGGCCTCGTGGATGTTTGTATCCCACAGGGCGGCGGCGAGCGTCAGACGCTCGTCCAAACTGCATTCCGCGCGCCAGCCATCCGCCATCGCTTCAACCACGGGCACTTTGATGCCGAGATAGGGGCGGGCGGTTTTATGATAAGCGGCGGCATAAACCGCGTATTCGGGATTGGCTGCGGCGTGCAATTGGGCCAAGGCGGTGTCGATCATGATTGGCTTTCGGGCAGATTCGCCTCAATCCCGGTCGGGCGACCGTCAATCGTGTTGGTGTTGCGCGTTGCCCAATAGGTCGCAACGCCGTCTGTGCCCTTGTTGATGGCCCAGTCACGCAGAACCGGGCGCTCGGCGGTCAAGTCCATCTGTGGGACGGCATAGCCGCACGAAGACTGCACCAGATCAATCGTCACATCTACAATCTGGCGCGCACCGGGCTGGTTTGGCAATTGCGCCAAAAGTGCCGCCCAATCCTTATGGTTTTGGTGCAGGGCGCGTGCGGTGCCATAGGCGCGCAGGATCATCGGGCGGATGCCAAAGCTGCACCACATCAGGGTTATGCGCGGATCAGCAGCCAAATGCGGGGCGGTTTCATTGCCTGATCCGGTCAGGTTCAACCAGATCAGGCGGCTGGGGGTTAACACGCGCAAACTGTCCATCCCCTTGGGTGACAGGTTCAGCCGTCCGGTTTCAGGGGCGGTTGCCACGAAATAAATCGGCTGATCGGCGATGAAGCTGATATGGTCAGCGCCCAAATGATCAAACTGTTTGGCCATTATTACCCCCAAATCATTCCACTGTGACCGATTTCGCCAGATTGCGAGGTTGATCCACGTCGGTGCCCTTGGCAATCGCCGTGTGATAAGCCAGCAGTTGGATTGGAATAGTATAAAGGATCGGCGCGAAGGTGGGCGAGACATCGGGAATGGTCAGCGTGCGCCAGCACTCCATCCCCGCCTCGGCCACGCCTTTGGCGTCGGAAATCAAAAGAACCTTGCCATTGCGCGCCATCACCTCTTGCATGTTCGACACGGTTTTATCGAACAGATGATCGCGCGGGGCCAGAACGATCACCGGAACGGCGGGATCAATCAGCGCGATGGGGCCGTGTTTCAGCTCACCTGATGCATACCCTTCGGCGTGGATGTAGCTGATTTCTTTCAGCTTTAACGCGCCCTCCATCGCCATCGGAAACATCGCCCCGCGCCCCAGAAACAGCACGTCTTGGGCTTGGGCCAGTTCTTCGGCAATTCCTGCGATGGTCGAGGTCAAGGCAAGCGCGTGGTTCATCAGACCGGGCAGATGCGCCATATCTTCCAGATGCCGCGCCAAACCTGCGGCATCCAGACGCCCCCGATCCATCGCGGCCTTCAGCGCCAGCATGGCAAGGGTGGTCAGCTGGCAGGTGAAGGCCTTGGTCGATGCCACGCCCACCTCGACACCCGCCATGATCGGCAGCGCCAGATCAGCCTCACGCGCGATCGACGATGTCGGCACATTCACCACCGCGACGATCTTGGCGACTTTGCCACGGGTATAGCGCAGGGCGGCCAGAGTATCGGCGGTTTCCCCGGATTGGCTGACAAACAGCGCCCAGGATTTCGGTGAGAGCGGCGGCTCGCGGTAGCGGAATTCGGAAGCAATGTCGATGTCGCAGGGCAGACCCGCGATTTGTTCGAACCAGTATTTGGCGACATGGGTGGCGTAAGACGCGGTGCCGCAGGCGACCATGCAAATGCGGTCTACATCGGCGAAATTCACGCCTTCGGGCATGTTCAGCACGCCGTCCTGAGCATAGCGTTTCAGCGCATCGGCCACCACAACGGGTTGTTCAGCGATCTCTTTGGCCATGAAATGTTTGTAGCCGGCCTTTTCGACGCGGGTTTGATCCAGCTGGATCTGGGTGATCTCGCGGTTGGCCAGAACGCCATCGGCGCTATAGATGTCCGCGCCTGCGCGGGTGACACGCACCACATCGCCTTCTTCCAGATAGGCGATGCGGTCGGTCAGCGGGGCCAAGGCGATGGCGTCTGACCCCACAAACATCTCGCCGTCGCCGTAGCCCACGGCCAAAGGCGCGCCTTTACGCGCCCCGATCATCAGGTTTTCATCGCCGTCGAACAGGAACAACAGCGCAAACGCGCCGTGCAATTCGGCAACGGTCGCCTGAACGGCGGCGAGGGGATCAAGCCCCTGCGACATATGCAGTTCCACCAGCATCGCGGCAGTCTCGGAATCGGTATCAGTTTGGTGGCGCAAGCCAGCCGTCGCCAGCCGCTCGCGCAGGGCACGGAAGTTTTCAATGATGCCGTTATGCGTCACCATCACCCGCCCGCAGGCATGCGGATGTGCGTTGGTGTGGGTGACAGCACCATGCGTGGCCCAGCGGGTTTGACCGATGCCCGATTTGCCCGCCAAGGCGTCATGCACCAACAGATCCGACAGGTTCACCAGTTTGCCCACGGCGCGGCGGCGATCCAGTTTGCCGTTATGAACCGTCGCAATGCCAGAGCTGTCATAGCCGCGATATTCCAGCCGCTTCAACGCCTCAACCAATAGGGGCGCGACTTCGTTTTTGCCCAAAACCCCAACAATACCACACATTTACGAATTTCCTTTTGCGGCCTTTATGGCCTTCAGTCTGTCCATCAGCCGCAGCGCCAGACCGGGTTTGTTGATCTGTTTCGCCCGCCCCACGGCCAAGGCGGCATCGGGGACATTTTCGGTGATCACCGACCCTGACGCCGTCATCGCATCATGGCCCACGGTGACAGGGGCCACCAACATGGTGTCAGATCCGATAAACGCCCGTTTGCCGATGGTGGTGCGGTGCTTCATGACGCCATCATAATTGCAGGTCACGGTGCCTGCGCCGATGTTGGTAAATTCTCCCACGTCGGCATCGCCCAGATAGGTCAGATGGCCCACCTTAACGCCTTCGCCGAGGATCGAGTTCTTCACCTCAACAAAGTTGCCGACATGCACATCTTCGGCCAGCTCTGTTCCCGGGCGCAGGCGGGCAAACGGGCCAACCACGGCACCGCGGCTGATATGGCAGCCTTCGAGATGACAAAAGCCTTTCACCTCGGCGCCCGATTCAATCGTCACACCGGGGCCGAACAGCACGTGTGCCCCGATGATTGCGTCACGGCCGATATGGGTATCAAGGGCGAAGAACACGGTTTCGGGGGCGGTCAGGGTCACGCCATTGTCCAACGCATCGGCGCGGGCACGGGATTGAAACGCGGCCTCGGCTGCCGCGAGTTGCGCGCGGGTGTTGATGCCAAGCGTTTCCGCCTCATCACAGATCACCACGCCTGCGGACAGGCCATCGGCGCGGGCAAGTTCGACGATATCGGTCAGGTAATATTCGCCCGACGTATTATCATTGCCGACCTTGGCGATCAGCGCGAACAGGGTTTTGGCATCGGCACAGATCACGCCGGAATTACACAGGGTGATGGCGCGTTGGATATCGGTGGCGTCTTTATATTCAACGATCCGCTCCAGCGTTTCGCCCTGCACAACCAACCGCCCATAGCGCCCCGGATCGGCGGCGTTAAAGCCCAAGACCACCACCGCATGCGTTGCGCGGGAATCCCGCATCGCTTGCAGGGTTTCGGGCCGGATAAAGGGCGTGTCGCCGTAAAGCACAATCGCATCGCCCTCCGCGTCGGCCAACAGGGCGGCGGCCTGGGCCACCGCGTGCGCCGTGCCCAGTTGCGGGTCTTGGATCACCACCTGGGCCGCCTCTTCAAAAGCCAGCGCGGATTTTGTGACCGCTGCGGCTTCGTGCCCTGCCACCACCACGATACGCGCCGGATCAAGGCTGCGGCCAGCGGCCATAGCATGATGCAGCATCGGGGCGGCTGCGATGTGATGCAGCACTTTGGGGGTGTCGGAATTCATCCGGCTTCCCATGCCTGCGGCCAGAATGATCAGTGATATGGGCATTGCGCCTCTTTCCTTTATGCTCGCCCCGTTTTACCCCGGAACGGGCGGGCCGCAAGGGGCGGTTCGCTCACGCAAGGTTACAAGCATGCGGCGATGTGTGGTTTTTGATCTGGATGGCACCCTGGCCGACACCTCGGGCGATCTTTTGGCGGCGGCGAATGCGTGTTTTGATCAGCTGGGCCATGGCGCGGTGCTGGACAGCCGCGATGTTCTGGTTGCGCATGAAGGCGGTCGGGCGATGCTGCGGGCGGGGTTTGAGCGGTTGGGCGTTGGGTTCACCGAGGCCGATATCGACGCGCATTACCCGTTGCTGCTGACGGCGTATGGTGACGCGATAGATGTGCATACGCGGCTCTATCCCGGTGCCGTGGCGGCGGTGCAGGTGCTGTTGGATCAAGGCTATACCACCGCAATCTGCACCAACAAACCGGCGGCATTGGCTGAAACCCTGCTGCAGCGGCTGGGCATTCGCGCGATGTTCGGCGCAATGATCGGCGCGGACAGCTTGCCCACCCGCAAACCCGATCCAGCACCTTATCTGGCAGCGGTGGAACGCGCGGGCGGCGTGGTGGCGCGGTCTATGCTGATCGGCGACACGGAAACAGACCGTCTGACCGGGCGCGCGGCGGGGGTTCCCGTGGCGCTGGTGACGTTTGGGCCGGAAGGGGCAGGGGTGGCGCGATTGCAACCCGAGGCACTGCTGCATCATTTTGATGATCTGCCGGGTATTGTGGCGAAGTTGATCGGGTAAAACGTCCGGCGTGGCTGGCATGTGACGATTTATGCCAGCCCCAAAGCCGGGGGTTTGCCACCCCCAACCACCTTTGGCCAAGCCAAAGCTGGCTCCCCCGCAGGTATTTAGACCAAGATGAAACGAAATTTTAGTAAAACTGTAGGGGCGTGGCCCTTTGGCAAGGCGGTGAGTTCAAGATTATATCACCCCGCTTTGGCCACACCGCATTGCGTTAACCTTTCGTCGCATCCCCCAGATTTCGCCCGCCTTCAGTTGACCCTGTGCAGCGGGCAGAGTAAACGGGTCCTGATAACGCCCGGGGTGCAGCGCCTGATTTTGCATCCGCAATCAGCATAGGAGTCTTTCGTGGACAACCTTCTTCGCGAATATCTGCCGATCCTGATATTGTTGGCCATAGCACTGGGGCTGGGTCTGGTTTTGATCCTTGCCGCAGCCCTTATCGCGGTGCGCAATCCTGACCCGGAAAAGGTTTCGGCCTATGAATGCGGCTTTAACGCCTTTGACGACGCGCGGATGAAATTTGATGTCCGATTCTATCTGGTGTCGATCCTGTTCATCATTTTCGATCTGGAAGTGGCGTTCCTGTTCCCCTGGGCCGTGGCCTTTGGGGATATCAGCATGGCGGCGTTCTGGTCGATGATGGTGTTTTTGGGCGTGTTGACCGTGGGCTTTGCGTATGAGTGGAAGAAGGGGGCGCTGGAATGGGCTTGATCCTGTCCCGCAGCCGTCCTCACGCCTGATACTTTGCCCAGGTGAGGCGCGGCAACCTCCGGGGTTTGACACCACCCTTGTAGATCAGGCTGCGCAGATGGGTGTTGCCATCCGCGCAGCCTTGTCAGTGTGGTTACATAGGCGCTTTGGCAGCGTCCAGCACGGTGGCGTCAGGCATAGCTGCACAAGCAGCCATCATTTTTTCCATGGATGTCTTGGTGGTGGTTTCGGCAGCGGTCTTTTGCTCGGGCGTCATCGACATCATTGTGGTGTCCAGCTCGGCCTTCTTTGCTGCCTTTTCTTCAGCGGTCATCGCCATGGCGGCAGTCCGCTCTTCGTCTGTCATTGCCATCATCATGTCCATCTGTTGGGTGGCCCCCATCATGCCTGCACTGTCCATTTTGCCATACTCGGCGCAGGTCATGGTCATTGGATCCATCATTGCAGTTTCTGCAGAGGCAGGCCCCACAAACGCCAGAGCCAGGCCGCTTGCAGCGATCGTTTTCATAAACATCTTCATAGTTTTTCCTTCTTGAAGGCGCCGCACCGCGCGGCACAGCATCAATGCCGTGCCGCTCCTTCGGTTCCGGACGGGGATCACTCATCGGCTGAACCTTGCCATAACGGGCGATGGCCTGGCGGGCCGCGGCAAACCCCACCACAGGCTGCGCAAACGCCCGCCATGGACCCAATCTTTGGCCCGCGAAAAGCATTGGCTGCGACGTTGCCCTTGGTTGACCCTGCCGGGGGGGACGGGTAATGAACGTCAAAGCTGATTTGCGGGGGACGATCCGGACCCCTGAAAATCGCAGGCAAAAATATGCGGGGCGTTATCGGGCCGCGAACGACGTCTGACGTCGGTTGCAAAACGTGGTAAGGGTGCGTTGCAAGTCAACGCTTTGGCAAAGCAGGCAGGGAGATACGCGGATGGGTGTGATGACGGGTGCCAATACCGCAGGGGCCGACCGGGATGTCGCCACCCGGGCGCTGAACACCGAACTGCAGGACAAAGGCTTTTTGCTGACCACCACCGAAGATATCATCAACTGGGCGCGCAATGGCAGTTTGCACTGGATGACGTTCGGTCTGGCCTGCTGTGCGGTGGAAATGATGCACACCTCGATGCCGCGCTATGATCTTGAACGCTTTGGCACCGCCCCGCGCGCCAGCCCCCGCCAATCTGATCTGATGATCGTGGCGGGCACCTTGACCAATAAAATGGCCCCCGCGCTGCGCAAAGTTTATGACCAGATGCCGGAACCGCGCTATGTGATCTCGATGGGGTCTTGTGCCAATGGCGGCGGCTATTACCACTATAGCTATTCCGTGGTGCGCGGCTGTGACCGGATCGTGCCGGTTGATATCTATGTGCCCGGCTGTCCACCGACGGCAGAGGCGCTGCTGTATGGGATTTTGCAGTTGCAGCGGAAAATCCGCCGCACTGGCACGCTTGTTCGTTAAGAGGTCCGCATGTCCGACGCATTGATTGAACTTGGCCAGTATCTGGCACAAAAGCGCAGCGACGCAGTGATATCGAGCGATGTCGCCTTTGGCGAGTTGTGCGTCACCGTGCAACTGACACATCTGCATGGGTTCATCGAGTTTTTAACTGCTGATGCCGCCTGCCGGTTCTCGACACTGGTTGATATTACGGCAGTCGATTACCCGTCGCGCGATACGCGGTTCGAAGTGGTCTATCATTTCTTGTCGATGTATCAAAACCACCGCATCCGGGTGAAGGTGGGTGTGGGCGAGGACGATATGGTGCCGTCGATCCATACCATTCACCCCTCATCGAACTGGTTCGAACGCGAAGTGTTCGATATGTTTGGTATCCTGTTTTCAGGCCATCCCGATCTGCGCCGCATCCTGACCGATTATGGCTTTCGCGGCCACCCGTTGCGCAAAGATTTCCCGACCACCGGATACACCGAAGTGCGCTATGATGAAGTGCAAAAGCGCGTGGTTTATGAGCCGGTATCCTTGGTGCAGGAATACCGCCAGTTTGATTTCATGAGCCCATGGGAGGGTGCGAAATACATCCTGCCGGGGGATGAGAAAAAGGCCTGATCGGTGCAGGCCACCCCCACATACCTGTTTTGCGTGGGCGCCACCAAGGCGGGCACGTCGTGGATGTATGATCATTTGGCCGGGCATCCTGAATGTCATTTCCGGTCTATCAAAGAGTTGCACTATTTCACCATGCAGACCCCGGCCCATTTTGATAACGCGCTGCGCACCGGGCGCGATGAGATTTCGGACCTGAAAGATCAGGTGGAACTGTTGGGTGAGGCCAAGGCCTGGCGTGACCGCCGCCTGACCGATTTACGCGATTGGCAAAAGGTGTTGCGGGCAAAGGCGGTTGATCTGCCGGCTTACCGGGCGTTTTTGAATGACGGGCGCGGCGATGCGCGGGTTGTCGGTGATATCACTCCGGCCTATGCGCTGATGTCGGGCGAAAAGCTGAAATCGTTGATGGCAGTGGGCGCTGATGTGCGGGTGATCTATCTGATCCGCGATCCGTTGGCGCGGTTGTGGAGCCATGTTCGGATGATTGCCACGCGTGTTGCCCCGCAAAGGTTTGCCGAGGAGGCGCTGGCGCAGATGAACCGTATTCTGGCGGACGATCTTTCGGGCGAAGGCAAGGGCATCGTGGCGCGCGGCGATTACGCGGCGATTTTGCCAAAACTGGCGCGCAGCTTTGATCCTGCACGGCTGTTGGTGCTGTTTTATGAAGAGATGCTGACGCTGCCGGGTATCGCAAAACTGTCGGCATTTCTAGGGATTTCGCCTGCAGCCGCCGATCTGGGCCGCCGCGTGCATGAGGGCCCGTCGCTTGCGCTGGCTCCGGCGATGGCCGATCGCGCAAGGGCCTATCTGAAACCGCAATATGACTACGTTGCCAGCCAGTTTGGCGATTTGCCACAGGCGTGGCGCAAAAATATGAATGAAGGTGTCGCATGATGGATGGCAAGTTTGATGACGCGCTGACGGGCGAGCAGAAAATCCGTAACTTCAACATCAACTTCGGCCCGCAACACCCTGCTGCGCATGGTGTTTTACGGCTGGTGCTGGAACTGGACGGTGAGATTGTGGAACGCTGCGATCCTCATATCGGGCTGTTGCACCGGGGCACCGAAAAGCTGATGGAAAGCCGCACCTATCTGCAAAACCTGCCGTATTTTGACCGGCTGGATTACGTATCACCGATGAATCAGGAACATGCCTGGTGCATGGCGATTGAACGGTTGACGGGCACAGCCGTTCCGCGCCGCGCCAGCCTGATCCGGGTGCTGTTTTCGGAAATAGGCCGGATTCTGAGCCATATGTTAAACGTCACTACTCAAGCTGGCGACGTAGGTGCGTTGACACCGATTTTGTGGGGCTTCGAAGAGCGTGAAAAGCTGATGGTGTTTTATGAACGCGCCAGCGGTGCGCGTTTGCATGCCGCCTATTTCCGCCCCGGCGGTGTGCATCAGGATCTGACGCCCGATCTGATCAACGATCTTGAGGCGTGGTGCGACTATTTTCCCAAGATCCTAAATGATATCCAAACACTGCTGACCGAAAACCGCATCTTCAAACAGCGCAATGCCGATATTGGTGTGGTGACGGAAGACGACATTCAGAAATACGGGTTTTCCGGCGTGATGGTGCGCGGATCGGGTCTGGCATGGGATTTGCGGCGCGCCCAACCCTATGAATGTTATGACGAATTCAGCTTTAAGATCCCGGTGGGCAAGAACGGCGATTGTTATGACCGCTATCTGTGCCGCATGGCCGAGATGGAGGAATCGCTGTCGATCATGCGCCAATGCCTGACCAAACTGCGCGCCGAACCCGGTGAAGTGCTGGCGCGCGGCAAGATCACGCCGCCGAACCGGGCCGATATGAAAACCTCGATGGAGGCATTGATCCATCACTTTAAACTTTACACTGAAGGCTTTCACGTCCCCGCAGGTGAGGTGTACGCCGCCGTTGAGGCCCCGAAAGGTGAATTCGGCGTTTACCTTGTGGCCGACGGCACCAACAAACCCTACCGCGCCAAAATCCGCGCGCCCGGCTTCCTACACCTGCAAGCGCTTGATTTCATGTGCAAAGGGC
>JAYUHO010000042.1:0-17764 GCA_043766915.1 Cypionkella sp. | reverse complement strand
CTATGCAGCACTTGACTACCAGCGACGTGACCATGATCGACCGCGAATTGCGCGACGCCTTGCAGGAACTTGGCAATGCCGACGCTTGACCAGATCACGAAACAGGCGCTGCGCGCCCTGATCCCTCCGCCGCGCCTGCGTCTGTCGGAATGGATCGAACGGGAAATTGTGCTGCCCGATGGGGTGTCCGCCTTGCCCGGCCCGGTGCGCCTCTGGCCATTTCAGCGCGAAATTGCCGACGCCATAGGCGACGCTGAAATCGAACGGGTGACGCTGGTGAAGCCTGTCCGGGTGGGGTTCACCACGCTTTTGACCAGCGCTCTTGCGTCATTCGTGGCCAATGAACCCGCGCCGATTCTTTGCCTTTTGCCCGCAGAGGCCGATTGCCGCGATTACATGGTTTCAGATGTGGAGCCGATCTTTGCGGCATCACCGGCGCTGGCGGACGCGCTGTCGGATGAACGCGATGAAGCTGGCCGCAACACGCTTCTGTCGCGCCGGTTTCCGGGCGGATCGTTGAAAGTGGTTGCGGCGAAAGCACCGCGCAACCTGCGCCGTCATAACGTCCGGGTTTTGTTCATGGACGAGGCCGACGGCATGGAAGCAACCGCCGAAGGTTCGCCGATCATGCTGGCAGAGAAGCGCACAATGTCCTTCCCGGATCGAAAAATCGTGTTGGGTTCAACGCCGGTCCATGAGGAAACCAGCCATGTTCTGCGCGCCTATGCCCGGTCTGATGCCCGAATTTACGAAGTGCCTTGTCCAGAATGCGGAGCTATGAGCGAACTTATGTGGCCGGATATCGTCTGGGATACTGGCGCGCCGGAAACTGCCCGCTGGCGCTGTCCACATTGCGCCGCAGAGGTATCCGAGCGGCACAAGCTGGATATGGTGTCAAAGGGCCAATGGCGCGCCACACAGCCGCTGGTGAAGGGCCATGCCGGGTTCCGCATGAACGCCCTGATATCGCTTCACGCAAACGCGGCGTGGGGCAAGC
Organism: Cypionkella sp.; assembly: GCA_043766915.1. Taxonomy (GTDB): domain Bacteria; phylum Pseudomonadota; class Alphaproteobacteria; order Rhodobacterales; family Rhodobacteraceae; genus JANNAT01. Next base: position 16,767 of record JAYUHO010000042.1, on the reverse strand, counting down.
TGGCGGTGGAATTCGTCCAGGCGAAAGACGATCCGACAACGCTGCAAACTTTCGTGAATACAATTCTTGGCCAAGGCTGGCGCAGCGAAGGCGATGAGTTGGCCGAAGATGAGTTGAAGGCCCGTGCCGAAGCCTTTGGCCTTGGCGCGGTTCCTGCCGAAGTGCTGGTGCTGACTGTCGGGGTGGACGTGCAGCATGATCGGCTTGAGGTTACTTTCTTGGGCTGGACCGAAGGCGGCACGGCGCTGGTTCTTGGGCATCGGGTGATCTGGGGGCAGTATGACGCGGATGAAACTTGGGCGGAACTGGACGGGTTAATCGGTGCCCGGTTCCCCCACGCCCTTGGCGGCAAGATCGGGGTGGACGCCTGCGCGATTGACGCAGGCGACGGGGTTTCCATGCACAATGTGACCGCATTTGCGACGCCCCGCACACGGCGCAAAGTGATGGCAATCAAAGGCGCGCCGGGCAATCGACCCGTGATTGAACGTGCGGGTTCCAAGACCAAAACGGGCGCGCGGCTGTGGATTGTGGGTGTGGACGGGGTGAAGCTGCAACTGTTTGGGCGGCTGGCACAGGCGGGCAGCGTTCGCTTTTCCGCCGATCTGCCCCCGGTCTGGTTTGAACAACTGGCTTCTGAGCGTTCTATGGTGCGCTACAGCCGTGGCCAGCCGACGCGCAGCTTTATCCGCATTCCGGGGCGGCGGGCAGAGGCACTTGACTGTGTGGTTTACGCCATTGCCGCCCGCGCCTTGGTCAATCTGGACTATGATCAGCGCCGCGCCGATCTTTCAACCGAAACAACACCCGCGCCCAAACGCGCGCCGGTGTTGGCGTCTAGCTGGATGGACAGGCGTTGAGGGGCTATGTGTGACCATTCTCGCGCAAAGTTTCAATATGGCCACGAGCCTTCGAAATCTCGTTTTTTGCCCAATCAGGATGTGGAATGTGATAGCCGACAGCATTTCCTAAGAGGTGACGCAGATTGTCATCTGGGCACAATCTAAAGGCAACCCGCGCGAGCTTTTTCCGTAGCACCCCGTCGCGCACTGGCGAATGAAACAGTATTTTTTCCACCTCATCAATGACCTGCGATAAATCAGCTAATTTCATTTCTTTAACCGAACCCCGGCACCCCCGCCGTTTTCTGCAATGAACTCAATCCCGGCGGCTTCTAGTGCTGCGCGGATGGCAGCCGTTGCATGGCCGGGCCCCGTCGCGTCTGTCTCTGATCTGGTTACGGTGTTTCTATGAACACCCGACTTTTCGGCAAGGTCGCGCACAGTCCAATTTAACAAACCCCTTGCGGCCCTAATTTGTGCGCTTGTCACCACGACATTTCCCTGTATAGTGCATTTGTCACCCTAACAGTGACGCATGCACAAAACAAGGAAAACCTCCATGACCAACACAATCGTCGCCCCGGCGCGCCTGAAAACTTTGTCTGACCTTCAGCGCGATGCAGTGTTCCTTCACGCAATGGCGCAAGGCCTAGATGTGCTCTACGATACGATAGCTACAGACATATCGCCTGCCAGCAATTCCATGCCCGCGATGTTTGAAAGCCTGATCCAACGCGCGCGAATGTTGGCAGATGATCTGGACCGGGTGCAATGATGGAAACGCCAAGCCTGTTGCACGGACTTCAAGACCCCGATCTGCGCACTGCCGATCTTTGCACGGCAATGACCGGCTTGGCCTTTATCCGGCAGGAACTTGCGCAGGTCAGCCGCGACGTACCGATGCCAGAGGGCATGTTGGCCGCGCTTGAATGCCTGATCAAACAAGCTGAATTCGAGGCGAATATGACAATGGAGTTGCTGGAAAGCCTGACCCTGCGCGTGCGGGAATCTGAGGCGGTTGACTGTCCAGAAGGGTAGGTAAAAAAATTACCCGCAAGATGCGTGTTTCTGGTTGCGGTGCCTTCCATAATGCAATAGAACACCTGCAACATGTGGGGAATTTACTATGAAACGCAAAGCACTGCTTGCCATTACCGGATGCACTATTAAGGCTTTTGAAACCTACGCATATCGCGATTTTCTTCCGATTGCGGCAACAGACTCTGGTTGGAAAGATTACAGTATCGAAGATGCTTTTGCGCTGAAGGTCTTGACGGACGCAGCGCAAGGCATCGACCTTGCCAGCGCCTCGATTTTGGCCAATGGGGCATTGCATGCGCTGCACCCTTTGAACCCGTTTGCTTACATGGGTGACGAAAATATCTGGGTAGCGATAGTTTCGTATCACTGGCCGGAAGCGCCGCAAGATTGGGTTCAAAAGACCGTGGTTGCTGGCCGATGGTCCGATATTGAAACCAAGGCGAAAATTTTTGTGGCAGGCCTGGCTTCTGACGCGGCTATCACTGGCGTTTTTGCTGTATCGGCCAAAAACATTGCGAACCATGTCCTGACAGAGGCCCGCGACTTTGGGTTGGCCGAAGGTGAAGTGCAATCTGTGCCCGATGATCTGACCGGCTATCCGGATTGGTTTCAGGATATCGAAGGAAAGCGCCGCGCGTTATTTTCGATTGAAGCCGAAAAGTGAGCGTCTTTTCCCGCCTTTTGACCCGAATTTCTGGCCCGATCCAAAAGCGCCAGATCGAAGCTGGCGGCGGCGGGCGGCGTTGGCAAGGTTCGCCGATGATGAACGCCCCGCAACAGTCGATCCTTGCCGCCCGTGCGCCTGCTAAGGCCCGTGCGGCGGCGCTGTCGATGAACAACCCGACTGCGGCGCGGATAGTGGAAACATGGCTCGCCTCACTGGTGGGCAAGGGATGGCAGGCACTGTCGCAGCACCCGGACCCGGAAACCCGCCGTGCGCTGAATAGTGAATTCGAAGGACTCATGCTGGCCTTGCTGCCGGTTGCCGTGCGGGCGCTTGTCCGCGATGGCGAATCCTTCATCAGAACATCTGTCGGACTTGGATCGCCCGACGGATCAAGGCAGGCAGCGTTTCATGGGTTTTCGCTGCCTGCCGATCAAATTGACCCGTCGTTAACCCGCGATCTGGGCAACGGCGCGCGGATCATCGCCGGGATTGAATTCGACGCAGGCGACCGGATTTTGGCTTATCACATTCTGCCCGATGCCCCCGGAACCCCGTTCGGGATGGTGGGACAGGCGGTGCGCGTTCCGGCGCAGGAAGTGCTGCATATCTTCGACCAGCTTTTCCCCGGACAGGTGCGCGGCATTTCATGGCTTGCGCCGATCCTGTTGAAACTGGCAGACTTTGACGCCGCGTCAGACGCAATGCTGATGACGCTGAAAGTGCAAAGCCTGATGACGGGATTTGTGCGCGACGCCGAAGGCGGCACGGCGGGGTTCGAGTCAACAGACGGCAGCTTGAACGTGAGCCTTGAGCCGGGCGCGATGCGGGTTCTGCCCTTCGGCGCAGATGTTGAATTCTCGCAGCCCGGTCAGGGTCTGTCGCAGGCAGTGGAATTCGTCAAAGGCCAGCAACGCGAAATCGCCGTGGGTGTTGGCTTGACCTATGAACAGGTCACTGGCGACCTATCAGGGACGAATTATTCAAGCGCGCGTGTTGGACTGCTGGAATTCCGCCGCCGCGCCGAAATGCTGCAACGCAGCCTGATTGAAGCGCAATTGCTGCGCCCGCTTTGGCGGCGCTGGATTGACGCAAAAGCATTGGCTGGTGAAATCGGCGCGTCTGAATCCGAATTGTCCGATCATCGCGCGGTCAAGTTTGTTGCCCCGGGCTGGCAATGGGTAGACCCGCTTAAAGAGGCGAATTCGGATATCCGCGCCATTGAGGCGGGCCTGAAATCCCGCGCCGAAGTTGTCGCAGGCCGTGGCCGCGATATCGAAGAATTGGACGAAGAAATCGCGGCAGACAAGTTCGCCCGCGCAAACAACCTTACAGGAGTTTAACATGCGAAATTCTCTTTTCTCTGGCAATAACGTCACGTTGCCCGCGCCCTATGCCCTGACTTCGGGGCAAGTCGCGCAAGTCGGTTCTATCATCGGCGTGGCCCAAGGTGCCGCTGCAATCAGCGCTGATGTGGTGCTGGTGCGCATGGGCGTTTTCAGCCTGACCAAGACCGCAGCGCAAGCGTGGACCCTTGGGCAGACCCTGTATTGGGATAACGCCGCCCGCGCGGTGACAACCGTTCTGACGGGCAACAAAATCATCGGGGCCGCTTTTGCAGCCGCGCTTGCAGCCGACACCGTTGGCCAAGTGCTGCTTGACGGCGCAATCCGATAAGCGCCGGGAACAAAAAAATGACCGTTCACCTTCGCGCCGCCAACATGCGCCCTGCAACTTTTAACGCAGAGGCCCGGACAATTGAAGCTATCGTTTCAACTGGTGCAGCGGTTGCCCGTCCCGGCTTTAGCGAAGTTCTGGACCTGAGCGGCGTTGATATGTCGCGGCTTGTCGGTGCCCCGGTTCTGGACGGGCATCGCCGCGACACAACCCGTGATCAGTTGGGCGTGATCGAAGCGGCACGGATGACACCTGAGGGCTTGCTTGTAGTGATCAGGTTCCGCGAATCCACCCCGGCGCAAGCCGTGATGACAGACGTAGCTAACGGCACCCTGCGCGGGCTGTCGATCGGTTACACGATTGAACAGACCCGCGAAGCCAAAGACGGCGCGAAGCGGGTTCGCACGGCAACAAGATGGACACCTATCGAAGTTTCGATTGTCCCTGTCCCGGCAGATTCCGGTGCACATTTCAGGAATGGACAAAACATGGTAACGACCGCCGAACTTGAGGTGCAGGTGCAAACCCGTGCCGCGATGAATACCGAAATTCGCAGCATCGCTGAACTGGCGGGCTTGGACCGGGCTTGGACTGATGCGCAGATCGACGCAGAGGCGACGCCGGAATCGGCCCGCGAACTGGCGTTTACAGCGATGGCGCAACGGCAGGCCCAAACCCGCACCCGCACCACGGCGCAGATCACGTTCGATCACAACGACCCCGCCGTGTTCACCGCCCGCATGGGCGAGGCAATCCATGCCCGGATGAACCCGGCGCATGAACTGTCCGCCCCGGCGCGGCAATATGCGAACATGCGCCTGCCCGACGTTGTGCGCGAAGTGGCGAAACGCCACGGCATAGCGGTGCAGGGCCTTTCTGACAGCCAAGTGTTTACCCGCGCTGGCAGCATGGTCAATGGCGATCTGGCGGGCATCCTTGGCGACAGTGCCGGGCGCAGCCTGCGCACCGCCTATGACGCCGCCCCGTCCGGGCTGCGCCCCGCTGCGCGCCAAACGCAGTATCCGAACTTCAAGGTGCAAACCAAGTATATGCTTGGCGATGCCCCGGCCCTGAAAAAAGTGCTGGAAGGCGGCGAATATCCGATGGGTTCGGTAGCAGAATCCGCCAACACCAACACGCTTTCGACCTTCGGCAGCATCATCCCCTACACCCGGCAGATGTGGATTAACGATGATCTGGGCGCACTGGCAGACTTTTCCCGGCGCATGGGCATTGCATCGCGCGAGTTTGAGAACGCCCAGCTTGTCACCTCTTTGACCAGCAACCCGATCCTTGCCGACGGCTTGGCTGTATTTGTTGCGGGCCACGGCAACCTTGACGCTGCGTCTGCGCCTACTGTTTCCAGCCTTAACGTAGGCCGGGTGCGGATGCGCAAGCAGACTTCGGCAAACGGGTTGCCCATCAACGCGGCACCACGTTACCTGATCGTTCCGCCCGAATACGAAACAATGGGTGAGCAGCTGGTTACATCGTTGGCAGCTGGTGCCGTCGCCGATGTGAACCCCTTTGCCAAGCTGACTTTGCTGGTGGAACCCCGCCTGACCAACGCGACCCAATGGTATCTGGCGGCGGACCCAGCGAATATTGACGGTCTGGAATACGCCTATCTGGAAGGCGCACCCGGCCCGCAGGTTGAAACGACCGTCGCCTTCGAAGTTGATGCCATGATGATCAAGGTTCGCTTGGACTTCGGCGCGGCTTGGATCGACCATCGCGGTTGGTATCGGAACGGATAATGGCAATCAACGCCACCGAACTTGTGACGCTGCGCGATGACCTGATCAGGGCGCGCGCGGCGGGTGTCAGGATCTGCCAGTTTGAAGGCAGACGAGTCGAATACGGAACAGACGCAGAAATGGCGAAAGCCATTGCTGATCTGGAAAGCCGCATTCGGTTGGCATCGGGCGCTAGGCCCGGTGCTGTTCATTTTTCAACCTCAAAGGGTCTGTAATGGCAAACCGCAGCGCAGCCTTTGCTCAATCTGATCTGACGAAGGTTCTTAAAGCCTTTCGTGACGCGGGCTTGCCCACGCCGCAGATTGTGATTGAGCCGCTGCGGATCACCGTTTCCCCGATGACAGATGCAGTTGGGAAATCCGAGTCTAACCCATGGGATAAGCCGTGAAACAGACAACCAAATTCCCCGGCGTCTCGCCTTACACTGATCGCCACGGCGTCCGCCGGTTTAGGTATCGCCAAGGTGGATTTTCGCGTGAACTTGGCACGGCTTTTGGCACGGCAGAGTTTGTGCAGCGTTACGAAGCCGCTTTGTTTCAGCATCGCACTGGCAAAAAACTTGGGGCAGGGCTGGCAAAAACTATTCCCGGCTCAATAAATGATTTGGTTGCGTCTTGGTATCAGTCGCCCGAATGGCGCGCTTTGGCCGATCTGACCAAAAAGACCTATCGCGGAGTCGTTGAACCGTTCCGGCAAAAGCATGGCGACAAGCCTGTCAACCGCCTTGAGCGGCGGCACGTCATGGGCTTCCTTGCCGAGAAATCCGAAACTCCATCCGCTGCGAACAGCCTGCGCAAGCGGCTGGGGCAGTTGCTTGATCACGCGATTGCGCTGGATTGGATCAAGGCGAACCCGGCGCGATTGACCAAGGCTTACAAGATCACTGGTGAAGGCTTTCACGCTTGGGATGAGGGCGAGATTGCGCAGTTTTTCAATGTGCATGAGCAGGGCACTGTGGCGCACCGGGCGGTCACGTTGATGCTTTACACCGGGGCGGCACGGGTTGACGCGGTTAAACTAGGGCCGCTGAACATGAAGGGCGCGCGGCTTGAGTATCGCCGCCAAAAGACCGCCAAGACGAACGGCATTCTTGTAAGCATCCCGATTCACCCCGATCTGGCAGACGTTCTTGCGAATTGCCCCGCTGATCGACCATTCCTTGCCACCGCCTACGGAAAGAGCCGTTCGCCGGATGGCCTTGGAAACTTGATGCGCGAATGGTGCGATTTGGCGGGCTTGGCCGAGTGTTCCGCGCATGGCCTGCGCAAAGCCTGCGCGCGGCGATTGGCAGAGGCAGGGGCCACCGCCCACGAAATTATGGCTGTTACAGGGCACAAAACCTTGGCCGAGGTGCAGCGATACACCGAAACAGCGATGCGCGAAGGGCTGGCCGATTCAGCCCATGCAAAGCTGCTTTCCCGGCCAAATCGGGAACAAACCGTGGTGAACCTTTCCCATAGGTTCGCCATAAAATCCACTAAGTCAATGAAACGAAAGGATAAATAGATGGGGTTTGGTAGGTCCGGAGGGACTCGAACCCCCAACCAAGGCGTTATGAGCGCCCTGCTCTAACCGTTGAGCTACAGACCCACTGCGGCTTTGCCTATCATATGGGCGGGTGGGGTCAAGCATCGGGGTGACAAATCCTAAACGGGGCCTGTCGCGGCGTTGCGCCAGCGCGCGGGATCGACTATGCGGGCGGCAACACCAATCGCTTGGGGAATTTGCCGATGACTAGCGGACATAACGGGCTGACCTATGCCGAGGCTGGCGTGGATATTGACGCGGGCAATGCGCTGGTTGAACGGATCAAGCCTGCCGCCAGGCGCACTCAGCGGTCTGGGGTGATGTCGGGTCTGGGCGGGTTTGGCGCGCTGTTCGATCTGAAGGGCGCGGGGTATACCGACCCCATTCTGGTGGCGGCAACGGACGGTGTGGGCACCAAGCTGCGCATCGCGATTGATACGGGGCATGTCGATACCATTGGCATTGATCTGGTGGCGATGTGCGTCAATGATCTGGTGTGTCAGGGGGCAGAACCGCTGTTTTTTCTGGATTATTTTGCCACCGGCAAGCTGGACGTTGATCAGGCAACGCGCATTATCAACGGCATTGCGGCGGGGTGTGAGGCGTCGGGCTGCGCGCTGATCGGCGGTGAGACGGCGGAAATGCCGGGCATGTATCACGGTGGTGATTTCGATCTGGCGGGCTTTGCGGTGGGCGCGATGGAACGCGGTGCCGATCTGCCCAGTGGCGTGGGGGAGGGCGATATCTTGCTGGGGCTGGCCTCCAACGGCGTGCATTCGAACGGCTATTCCTTTGTGCGCAAAGTGGTCGAGATGTCGGGGCTGGCTTGGGATGCGCCGTCGCCATTTTCGAACGGCACGTTGGGGCAGGCGTTGCTGGTGCCAACGCGGCTTTATGTGAAACAGGCGCTGGCTGCGGTGCGGGCGGGCGGCGTGCATGCGCTGGCCCATATCACTGGCGGCGGTCTGACGGAAAACCCACCGCGGGTGATCCCCGACGGGATGGCCTGCGAGATTGATCTGGGTGCATGGCGGCTGCCGGGCGTGTTCAAATGGCTGGCAACGACGGCGAATATGAGCCAGCCGGAACTGCTGAAAACCTTCAACTGTGGCATCGGCATGATGCTGGTTGTGGCGGCGGAACGGGCGGAAGATCTGGCGGATCTGCTGCGGGCCAACGGTGAAACCGTGGTGGTGATGGGCCGCGTTGTGGCGGGCGACGGCGTGATTTACAAAGGCGTGCTTGCATGAAGCGCGTCGCCATCCTGATTTCAGGGGGTGGTTCGAACATGCTGGCTTTGCTGCGCGATATGGTTGGCGATCATCCTGCGCGCGTGGTTCTGGTGGCGACAAACGATCCGGGCGCGCAAGGGTTGGCGCGGGCGGCTGCAGCGGGCATGTCGGTGGCGGCGGTGGATCATCGCCCTTTTGGTCGCGACCGCGCCGGGTTTGAGGCGGCCCTGTTGCAGCCGTTAATGGCGGCCGAGCCTGATATCATCTGTCTGGCGGGGTTCATGCGGGTGTTGACGCCGGAGTTTGTCGCGCGGTTCGAAGGCCAGATGCTGAACATTCATCCGTCGTTGTTGCCGAAATATCCGGGGCTGAACACGCATGCCCGTGCGTTGGCGGCGGGCGACAGCCAAGCGGGCTGCACGGTGCATGGAGTGACATCGGTACTGGATCAGGGCCCGATTTTGGGACAGGCGGCGGTGCCGGTGATGGCCGGGGATACGGTGCAGGCGCTGGCGGACCGGGTTTTGGTGCAGGAACACCGGCTTTACCCTGCGGTTTTGCGGCGGTTCGCTGTGGGCGATCGCACGGCTTTGTCTCTTTAACGGCGGGGCCTTTGCCGGGGGGCGTTGAGCCCCCGACAAAGGCATTGGCACCGGGTGACGGCTGCAGTCTACGCGCCGGGCGGCGCGTTTGTTGGCAGACAGGACGCTCCGCTGGGAGGTATTTAGGCCAAAGTGAATGCGCAAAGCGCGTGCGTGCGGGCACGGGGGGTTTCCTTGGCCCGGTTTGGCCCCTATAGCGGTTGGGCGGGATGCCCCCGCAAGCCCTTGCGAAAGAAGTCGTTCATGCGCACGATCACCACCACCGAAGAGCTTGCCGCCTTTTGTGATGCCGCCAAATCCCACCCCTATGTGACCATCGACACTGAATTTCTGCGTGAGCGGACCTATTGGTCAAAGCTGTGCCTGATCCAGATGGCGCTGCCGGGCAACACTGGCGATGCGGTGCTGGTGGATCCGATTGTTGGCGAGGCCATGTCGATGGAACCGCTTTACGATCTGTTCCGGCATGAGGCGACGGTGAAGGTGTTTCATGCCGCGCGTCAGGATCTGGAGATCTTTTTCGTTGAGGGCAATGTCTTTCCAAAGCCGCTGTTTGACACCCAGATCGCTGCGATGGTTTGCGGGTTTGGCGAACAGGTCGGTTATGAAACCCTGGTAAAGAAAATCGCCAAGCAGGATTTGGACAAAACCTCGCGCTTTACCGATTGGTCGCGCCGCCCGTTGACGCCGGCGCAAAGCGATTACGCGCTGGCCGATGTCACGCATTTGCGGGTGATTTATGAATCGCTTGCGGCACAATTGGCCAAGAACGGGCGTACCGGGTGGGTCGAGGAAGAATTGGCGGTATTGCTCGATCCGGCCACTTACACCGTTCATCCCGATGAAGCATGGTTGCGGGTGAAAACCCGGACCACCTCGGGGCGGTTTCTGGCGGTGGTCAAGGAACTGGCGCGGTTTCGCGAAGAATATGCCCAAGGCAATAACGTGCCGCGCAGCCGGGTGATGAAGGATGATGCGCTGCTGGAACTGGCCTCGACCCGGCCCACCAATCTGGAAGAATTGGGGCGCTCACGGCTTTTGATGCGTGAAGGGCGGAAATCTGAGATTGCCGAAGGGATACTGGCGGCGATCAAATCGGGCATGGAAATGCGCGCCGATGATCTGCCAAAGGCCGATGTCAGCCGCGATCAGTTGCAGGTGAACCCGGCCTTGGCTGATTTGCTGCGCGTGTTGCTGAAGGCCAAGGCCGAACAGTTGGGCGTGGCGCCGCGATTGATCGCCTCGGCGGGCGATCTTGATCTGATCGCAGCAGGGACGCGCGATCTGGAAACGCTGAAAGGCTGGCGGGCGGAGGCGTTTGGCGATGACGCACTGCGTCTGTGCCGGGGTGAGATTGCGCTGTCGGCCAAGGGCAGCGAAGTGCGGGTGGTCAAGCTGTAGCGGGCTTACCGCCGGCTTGCGCGCGCGTTGCTGGCACCTTGCACGATGATCTGGGAAATGCCGTCCAGTTTGATGGCTGACAGACTGTAGGCCACGGTCACCTCGCGCGATTGCTGGTTGACCACGCCCGCGCGGGCAATCGGTGGGAAGATGTGAAATTCCAGCACCAGGGTGCCAGACTCGTCGACGGGCAGCGCCACCAGTTCGGCATCCCAAAACCCTTGGGTCGGCGGCAGACCCGTGGCGCGCACCAGCGCCCCACCGGGGAAGGGTTCGATTGACATCGTAAGCACTTGCGCCACCAAGGGGCGCGGATCGGCGGGCGCAGTGGTGATCAGCGCCACCTGTGCTGCGGGCTGTGATCTGCCAAACCAGTTCAGCGGGTTCAGGCGTGACTGGCCAAAGCCGCAGGCCGAAAGAACGGTCACGGCAAATAGCGCCGCAATCAGGGGTCGACTCATCTGGGGCAGGCGCATTGATATCGTCCCTTGCTTGGTTCCTTTGGGTAGCCGATGCGCAGTTGTTTGAAAAGAGGTGTGGTTTGATTTGCACCGATGGGCTGGACTTGGTGCCTGCTGCGGTCTAGCTGAAACGCATCTGATGGAGAAAACCATGGCCACCCCCGCCTTTGAAGAGCTTGCCGAGACCTTCGAATTTCTTGACGATTGGGAAGACCGTTATCGTCATGTGATCGAATTGGGCAAAGCCATGCCTGCGCTGGAGGACAGCTTTAAGGTGCCTGCGTTGAAGGTTGATGGCTGTGCCAGTCAGGTGTGGCTGCGACCCGTTGTTGGCGGGGGGCGGTTTGATTTTCAGGGCGATTCCGATGCGATGATTGTGCGGGGTTTGATCGCGGTGCTGCATGCGCTTTATGCCGGGCTGCCGTTGGCCGAAGTCGGCAAGGTCGATGCCCCCGCCGAATTGGGGCGGCTGGGGTTGAACGAACATCTGTCGGCGCAACGGTCAAACGGCGTGCGGGCGATGGTCGAGCGTATTCGCCGGGTGGCGGCGGCGGGTTAACGCGTGACACTGACCTTATCGGTGTAAAACGCCAGATGGCCCGCGATGGATTCCATCCCGGCGATGGGTGTCTCATAGGACCAGACGACGTTTTCCAAAACCCCGGCGGGCGCGGTGATAGAGTAATAGCTGCAGGCCCCCTTGTGCGGACACGTGGTTTGCCGGGCCGTTTTGGTCAGCATCGCCATCGCCATATCTGCGCGCGGCACGTAGGTGACGGGCGGATAGCTGCCTTCGGCCATTTGCAGGGCGCGGCTGGTTTCCCCCAGCAATGTCGACCCGGCGCGCACTGTTACCGGGCCTTCGATGGGGGTGATTTTGATATGCGATGCCATGGTATCCTCCTGCGTGTTGACCAAATCTAGCGTAGCGCGGCGGGCGGGCAAATCACGTTTTCAAAGCGGCGTGCAGGCTTGATTGCACCAATCCAGTGCCGCGGATGACAGGCGGGGGCCGATTTTGGCCAAAACTTCGGCATGATAGGCGTTTAACCACTCACGATCCCCCGGAGACATCATCTCGGTCAGGATCAGGCGGCGGTCAAAGGGGGCGAAGGTCAGCGTCTCAAAGCAAAACTGCACCCGGTCATCGCCGCCCGGCAGCGCAGGCGCGGGCTGCACCACGATCAGGTTTTCCAACCGGATGCCAAACTCGCCTTCGCGGTAATAGCCGGGTTCGTTGGACAAGATCATGCCCAGATCAAGCGGCACTTCGGATATCCGCGACAATCGTTGCGGGCCTTCATGCACCGACAGGAACGCGCCCACGCCGTGCCCAGTGCCATGGTTGAAATCCTGCCCCGCAAGCCACAGCGCATAGCGCGCCAGCGGATCCAGATCACGCCCCGCAAGGCCGCGTGGCCAGCGCACCCGGCTGATCGCAATGGTGCCTTGCAGCACGCGGGTATAACACTGCCGCGCGAAGGCGCCCGGATCGCCCACCGCCACCGTGCGGGTGATATCGGTGGTGCCATCCAGATATTGCGCGCCGCTGTCGACCAGCAGCAGTTCGTTGCGGCCGATCTTGCGGTTGGATTCATCCGTCACGCGGTAGTGCATGATCGCGCCATTCGGCCCTGATCCGCTGATGGTGTCAAAGCTGATGTCATGCAGCACGTTGGTGGCGCGGCGATAGCCTTCCAGCGCGCGCACGACATCAATCTCGGTCAGTCCGGGTTTCAGGGTTTTCGCGTCCAGCCAAGTGAGGAACTCGACCACCGCCGCGCCGTCGCGCAGATGAGCCTCGCGCATGCCTTGAATTTCGGCAGCGGTTTTGCGCGCCTTTGGCAGACGGCAGGGATCATCGGCCCAGGCAATTTCGATCCCGGCCTCGCGCAGTTCCGTCGCCACCGCCAAGGGGGCGGTGCCACGATCTACCCGCACCGGGCCTTGCAGGGTGCGCAGAGCGGGCACAAAAGCGGGCATCGGGCGCAGGGATACTTGGGGTCCAAGATGGGCGCGCACGGCTTCGTCAAACTTGGCAGCATCGGCAAAAAGTGTAACGCGGGCATCGTCATGCAAAATGGCAAAGCCGTGCAAGATCGGGTTGCGTGGCACATCGGCACCACGAATGTTCAAAAGCCAACACAGGCTGTCCGGCAGGGTGATCACCGCCGCCGTTTGCCCTGCCTTGCGCAAGTCCTCGGCCAGTCGCGCGCGTTTGGCTGCACTGGAATCGCCCGCCAATGCATCTGGTTGGATGAACGCTTTGCCCATCGGGGCGATGGGTTGATCTGGCCAGATCAGATCAATTAAATTCTTTATAGATCTGATGGTTACATTCGTTCCTTCAAGTGAAGTCTCAAGTTTGGAAACCTCGTCCGCGGTGTGCAGCCAAGGATCATAACCGATCACTCCGGCCGCCAGATTGGCTTTAACCCAATCACCGGGCAAAACGTCGGGCCAGGGCACGGGGGTGAAATGCGCAAGGTCAACTTGGGCTTTGACTTGGGTGCGATAGCGCCCGTCAATGAACACCCCCGCAATTTCCGGCAGCACAATGCAAAACCCCGCCGATCCGGTAAAGCCTGTCAGCCACTGCAACCGCTCATCCCGGGCGGCGACATATTCGCCCTGATGCACGTCTGATCGCGGAATGATAAACCCGGCCAAACCCATGCTGGCGATGGCCACCCGCAAAGCAGCAAGCCGGGACGGGCCCTGGGCGGGGGTGGCCTGGGTGTCGAAAGTTTGGAACATGGGGCAACGGTCCATTCTGCTTGGGTGGTTCAGTCAAGCAGGTTTGCGGCGGCGATGCTACCCCACCCGACGCATTGCCGCCGCCCGCGCGCGCTTTTTGGCGTTGGGTTCAAACAGCGCCGCCAGTTGCTCGGTCATTGCCCCCGCCAATTGTTCAACATCGGTGATGGTGACGGCGCGCTGGTAATAGCGCGTCACATCATGGCCGATGCCGATGGCGATCAGTTCCACCGCGCGGCGGCGTTCGACCATGGCGATCACGTCGCGCAGGTGTTTTTCCAGAAAATTCGCAGGGTTCACCGACAAAGACGAATCGTCAACCGGCGCGCCATCCGATATCACCATCAGTACTTTGCGCGCCTCGGGCCGGGCCATCATGCGGCGGTGCGCCCATTCCAGCGCCTCACCGTCGATATTCTCTTTCAACAGCCCTTCTTTCATCATCAGGCCCAGATTGGGCCGCACCCGCCGCCATGGGGCATCGGCGGATTTATAGATGATGTGGCGCAGATCGTTCAGCCGCCCCGGTGTTTGCGCGCGCCCCTGCGCCAGCCAGCGTTCGCGGCTTTGCCCGCCTTTCCACGCTCGGGTGGTAAAGCCCAAAATCTCAACTTTAACCGAACACCGTTCCAGCGTGCGCGCCAACACATCGGCGCAGATCGCCGCGATGGAAATGGGCCGACCGCGCATGGACCCCGAATTATCCAGCAGCAGCGTCACGCAGGTGTCGCGGAATTCAGTGTCTTTTTCTTGCTTGAACGACAGTGGCGTGGTCGGGCTGACCACCACCCGCGCCAGACGCCCCGCATCCAGTGTGCCCTCTTCCAGATCGAACAACCAACTGCGGTTCTGTTGTGCCTGCAGGCGGCGTTGCAGTTTGTTCGCCAAACGACTGACAGCCCCTTTCAGCGGTTCCAGCTGTTGATCCAGATAAGCGCGCAGGCGTTCCAGCTCGGCGGGTTCGGCCAGATCTTCGGCCTTTATTTCTTCATCGAAATCCGTGGTATAGACGGTATAGTTCGGGTCAGCATCGGAATAGGGCGCAGGCGGAGGTGGGTCCAGCGGGGCCTCGCCTTCCGGCAGTTCGGCCTCGTCGCCCTGCTCCATATCGGCCTGATCGTCCATCGTGACCTGCGCCTGAGACTGATCTTGCTCATCTTCCTGGGATTGTTCGGGTGACGCCTCAGGCTCGTCAGACTCTTGCTCTTCTGAGCCGTCGTTATCGGGGCTGTCCTGATCTTCTTCGGCCTCATCGCCCGCGCTGTCGTCATCGGGTTGATCCGGGTCATCGCCCAATTGATCGCCATAGCCAAGGTCCGAGATCACCTTGCGGGTCAGCCGGGCAAAGGCGGCCTGATCAGCCAGAACGTGATCGACGGCTTCCAAAGTGCCGCCCGCCTGTTCTTCGATAAAACCGCGCCACAGCTCCATCACATTGGCGGCACCCTTTGGCATGTCGCGGCCCGTCGCCAGATGCCGCACAAGATATCCCGCAGCCACCGCCAACGGCGCGTCTTCCGAACGGGTGATCTGGGAATACCCTTTGCGATCCGCCTCATAGGCGATCTTTGCGTCGATATTGCCTGCCGTCCCTGGCATGGCGCGCGCGCCCACGGCTTCGCACCGGGCGGTTTCCATCGCATCGTAAATCTCACGCGCAAGGGCGCCGGTGGGGGCATAGCGGGCGGCGGTGGCTTCGTTGTGAAACTTGCGCCGCAGCGCAAACGCATCCGCCGTGCCACGGGCCAACAACACCTCATCGCGGGTCATGCGGCGGCTGACTTGGGG
Source organism: Cypionkella sp. (assembly GCA_043766915.1). Taxonomy (GTDB): domain Bacteria; phylum Pseudomonadota; class Alphaproteobacteria; order Rhodobacterales; family Rhodobacteraceae; genus JANNAT01. The sequence goes on along the minus strand of JAYUHO010000042.1, from coordinate 1,018 downwards.
CAGGCGAATGCCTTCTTTGGTCATGCCCGATGGATCAACCGAATAGGTCACCACCATTTCGGAATCGTCGGCCATTGTGCGCGTGGCCTCGGCCAGCGCCTTTTTGAACGGATCAGCGGGGTTATCGGTGGGTTTGTTCATGCAGCCTTTAAATCATCGGTGCTGATCTTGGGCAAGATGCGGCTTTGCGTTTTGCGTCACTGTGCACGGATGCAGAGGGTCTGCGCGCGCGTTGCGGTTTATGGCGGCGGCGGCGTGGGTATCCTGACCTTGCTCAACCCAGACAGTAGGAGACTATCATGCCGTCTAAACCAAAGATTGCTATCATCATCGGGTCCACCCGCGCCACACGCTTTGCCGACAAACCCGCGCAATGGATGCTGAAACAGGCGAAAGCCCGCGATGATATGACCGTCGAACTGGTCGATCTGCGCGATTTCAACCTGCCACTGTTCAATGAGATGGCCAGCAATACCTGGATGCCATCACAAGATCCCGCCGCGATTGCCTGGCAGACCAAGATGGCCGAATTTGACGGCTTTATCTTTGTGGTGGCCGAATACAATCGATCCGTGACGGGTGCGTTGAAGAACGCGATGGATCAGGCCGCCAAGGAATGGGTGCGCAAACCAATGGGCGCGATTGCTTATGGATCGATGGGCGCATCGTCAGCTTTGCAGCATTTGCGGGTGATTGCGGTGGAATTGCAGATGGTTCCGGTGCGCAACGCCGTTCACATCGGCGGCGCGGATTTGTTCAAAATACACCCGATGGGCGGCAATATGAACGGCACGGTCGAGCAGATTGAAGGCAGTTTGTTGCCCGCGGCCAAGGGGTTGCTGGATGATATCGTCTGGTGGGCGAAGGCGACGATGGCGGCGAAGGGGTAATTGATCGGGAATGTAGCAACAGCCGTCCGTCTTTGCCTTGTCAGATTTGCCCCAAGCAAATCAGACCGCGCCCGAACCGCCCCCACGGGGCGGGCGCGACACGTGTCGCACCCCAAGAGCCCCGTCGG
>JAYUHO010000041.1:0-6768 GCA_043766915.1 Cypionkella sp. | reverse complement strand
TTCAGGCGGTCATTATCCACCGGGCGGAAGGCATAGCCGAGCACGGCCTTGGCATATTCGCCGCTTTGCGCGGCAGAGCCGGTGGTTTTGGTATCGGCCACATCAAGCGAAAACAAAAGCCTGCGCGCATCGTCAATTTGGTAGGTGGCATTTGCGGTCATCAGGATTGTGTCTGCATCTGCAGGAGCACCGCTTTGAACACCGCGATCCCGGCGCAGTTCAAGGCGGGCCTTGCCTGTCAAGCCCGCCTCGTCAGCATATTGCAGGCCGAATGACAGCGCGCGGCGATCAAAATCGCCGGTGTCGGCGGTGACACGGCCAAATTCAAAGCCTGTGGTGAAGGTCAGGAAATCGGTGGCCTTGTAATCCACGCCGTAAGCCGAGGTCAGCGATCTGTGCCGTCCGAACACGTCATAGGTGTTTTCGCCATATACCGACACGGCGTCGCTGATATTGCGTTTGCCGCCTGCCACAAATTGCCCGGCGTCGCGCCCTATCAGGGTGACGCCGCTAAGGTCACGGCCCGGATCAAGGGTATAGCCGACGTAAGCCTGAGTGCCTTCACGGTCATAGGATAGCAATGCCCGCCCGCCGATGCCGAAAGTGCCATCCGATATTTCGCCTTTCAGCGTCCAGTTCTCAGTAAAGCCCAGCTCGGTGCCCACACCGTAGCGATCATTGCGCCGCAGGCCGCCTGCGCGGGCGATTGTGGTTTGGCCAAAGACGTACCAAGTGACACTTTCGCTTTGCTCGACACTTAAGCGCAGCGCCAGATCAGTTCTGCGGCCGGTTTTGGTGCGATCGGCCGGATCTGCCCGGTCTTCATGTGCAAGGCCCAGCGAATAGGTCAGCCGGTCACCCGATTTGATGTCAACCTCGGCTGATCCCTCGGTCAGGCGCTTGCCATCGGCATTGCCGAAGTCATCGACGCTGAGACGGTAAGAGAGGCGATCATTGACCTTCCCTGCTGCCGCAACACCCCAAAGGTCTTCTTTTGAGGTGGTCTGGAAATCTAGGGTTGAGAAGCCTTTGTCGCGGGTCTCATAATAGGCGGAAATCGTGCCATCGCCACGCATGCCGATATCGGCAAGGGAGAGTTGCGTATTGAAACGCAAGGCATCGCCAGTACCACCAACTGTCCCCGCGTTCAGAACAGTCAGCCCGCCATCGGCGGAATAGCTTTGACCAAAACCCGGCCCTTTGGTGCGGGCATATTCGGCCTCAACAAAACTATTTTGCGCGATGACCCAGCGCAGATCGACGCCGACACCGGTTTGATCGGCAGTATCGGTGCGTTCCACCAGACCGGTGATGCCAAAGCGCAGATCATCGCGCACCCACGTCTCTGCGCGGCCATCAAGGGCAAAGCCGGCGATATCCGCCGCCGTTGGGGTGAATTCATACTGCGCCACAAGGCGCGTCTGGGGGGCAGTGCCCGTTGCTGGCGATATGACGCCGCCGCCGGTGCCAAGGCCCGCCAAAGGCTGCGACAGGGTGATCACCCCCTGCAGATAGTTGATGCGGTAATCGCGGCCTTCGACCAACACCTGGCGATCAAGCACCCGACCGGTCGTGGGATCGCGCCGTTCAATCGACAAGGTTTCAGACCCGAATGAGATATCTTGCTGCTGCAGGAAATAGACCGATCCGCCGGTGCCAAGAAACACCTCGCGCCCCGGCAGCATATCGGGTTGGGCGGCATAGGCGGTGACACTTGCCTGCGCTTCACCCCGGCTGGTTTGGCGCGGTGTCTCATAGCGGCCAGACAGGCCGTACAATGCGCGTTCATTGCGCAGGTATTCAGCGCCGGAGATCTGGGCTTTGTTATTACCCCACATCACATAGCTGCCGTCGTGTTCGGCCCGGAAATAGAATTTGCCGTTGGTTGGCGCGTCATTTTCCAGTTTGGAATCGTCGCCATAGGTGGGATAGGCCAGTTCCGGATCAAGTCGCGATAGGACGCCAACCGGATCTTTACGGTCAAAATTGCGGAAAAGATCGCGCAATTCAGCCTCGCCCGTGTCGGCGCTGGAGGTGATGGTCCAGCCCGTCGCCGTCTTGCCTTTGGTGTAATAGGCGAGCCGCCCGTTGGTGAAAGTATCGCCCTTTTTCGGCCCGCGAAGGGTGCGGCCATAGGTAAGATCCCCGGTGGCCACAGTAAACCATTCGGACTTCGGTATGGTGACCACGGGGTCGATGGCAATGGCCTCACCACCGCCATTTACCCGCACAGGGACGGCCACATCGCCCGGCGGCAGAATGCGCTGGATGACAAAATCACCGCTGGCGTCTGGCTGGATGGTTTCGCCCAAGGCAGTGACCACCGCACCGGGAGCAAGGCCGGTTCCACTGACCGTGACCGCGCCGCCGCGAATGGGAATGCGGCGCAGGGCTGTGCTGTCGAAGCCTTGTTCCTGGCCCTGCGAATTGCCGGTTTCCCGGTCTGTTGGCACGGCACCGCCGCTGGCGCGGAACAGCGCAATCGGGGCAGTTTCATCATACCGGCCGGCTGCGTCGTAGACGCGGTGCACGACCAGCAAATCCTCGCTGTCGGGCAGGGAAAGTGTGGCTTCGCCATTGGGTTCGATCGCCACTACAGAAATCGTGCGCGGGCCGCCGGGGGCAGAAAGATCAATCAATCTGACTTCGGCTCGTTTTATCCACACGGGATAATTCGTGCGGCTTTTAACAACGGCGCGGCCCTGTGCTGCTTCGACCACTTCAATATCAAGGGCCGGGCGCACGCCCAGACCATCGGCCACCACGCGGATATCGGCGCGGCTGGCTGCCACGACCGGCGCGGGCGCTGGTCGAGCAAGGCGCGGATCGCCAGAGACGGTGTTGCCATCCTGCGTGATGGCAAAGCCGTCCTGCGCAGTGGCAGCACAGGACAAAGCCAGCACCGATACTGCGGTCAGCAGGGTAACTTTGAGGGGTGCGTTGTGTTTCATGATAACCCCTTACTGAACCCCTCTTACAGATTTCTGGATCTGCAACTCGTAGCGGCCTACTCCGCGCCACGCTTTGCGGATCATCTTCTCAACAGCGTGCAAGCGCGCGACACCGTCTTCCCGGTCTTCACCTGATTGCAGCGCATAGGACAGCTGCAGGCTGGACGGATCTGTCTTGATATCCGCCACCAATGCCCGGATGCCCTTGGCCAAAGCGTCCGACGGCGTTGTACCGCCTTGGTCGAAGGCTGCAGCCGTCAGATCAATTGTCACGGTTTTGGTGCCTGACACGCCAAAGTTCATCTTAGCCACCTTGCCAGCTGTAAGCCGCAAGGTGCGGGGGTTTTCAGTGGTCACCCAATAGCCGATGGGAAGGCTGCGCGGATCAAGCTTCAAGGTAAAGTTCGACCCCGTGCTTTTTGGCAAGGCTGCACAGGGCACATGGTAGCGACCAAATTCATCGGTGGTGATCAGCAAGCCGTTGACAGTGACCAGACGTACCCCGGCCAGACCCGGCTCGAATGTTGAGTGCACTTCAGGCTCAACCACGAATTGCTGAGTGTAGGCGCCATATTTGCTCACGAAAATCTCGTCCTGCGTCAGGGCGGCGCGACCGTCGTAATAGTCTTGCATGCCGTTGCCGTTGGTATCGACGAAGACTTTGCCGATCACATCAGAACAATTGAACACCTGTTCCGCTTTGATCAGCACGGTGGCCTTGGCGGTGTTCGATATCTGCACACCACGTTGATCCAGCATCAGCGCACGGTTGACCAATTTGCCCAAACCCGCCGCAGAGGTTACCCGCACGGATAGACGGATGGTGATCTGTTCGCCTGCCGGCACATCGCGTGGCCCGAAGTTGAGCCTGTTGCCATCTTGGGTGGGTTCAGTTGCGACGCCGTTCAAGATGCCTGATCCGGGGGTGTAGGCCAGCCCTTCTGGCAGGAAATCAAGGATCGCCGAGTCTGCATAGAGCAGCGGCGTCGTGTTATTAAAGCTAAGAGTGTAGGTGATGGTTTCGCCCAACACGGCACTTTCACGATCAGCCACTTTAGATGCGACAACACCTTCGCGGATGGCGCAAGCCGTCAGCGGGATGTTGTTGTTGATCAAGAAGGGATCGCCCTCTTCGAACACAAAGGTGGTGTAGAAGGTGTTTGCAGCTGCGCTGAAATCAACCAATTGCCCGGTTGTGCCTGCTTCGCCCGACCCCAAAGACGCGGGGTTGGCCGGTAGTAATGACGTGGTATCCAACGTCCCCGCCGATGGGCGTGCCGTGGAGGGCGCGCCATCTGGCGGATAGGTGATTGCAAGGGTGTAGCTGCCTGCGGCGGTGACATAAAACTGGAACCGGCCATCGGCACCAGAGCGGACAATCGTGATGCCGCCGGAATTGCCAACCCCGGACTGGGTGCCAAGAGGGCCAGAGACGGCTACGTTGCCACCTGGTAAAATGCGACCATCTTCTTCGCAATAGAAGGTGCCTGTGGGATCATAATCTTCGTCATCGCAAATGCCATCGCCATCCCGGTCATCGCCTGTGCCGCACGTCTCTAAGCTGTTGAGAATACCGTCACCGTCACTATCGCCGCCCGCAACTGTTACGGGATTTGATGGTGAGGGACCGGGCAATTGATCAGATCTGACATTGGCAATATTGCTGCCCTGCGCAGGCCCGTTGACCGTGGAATATGTCAGGGTAACGGTGATCCGGCCCGTCTGACCCGGCAAAAGCGTGGCGTTCCCGATCAGCAGGGCGGTGACGGCGGTGCCATTATAGGCCGTATTTGGAGCGCCGTTGGTAAAGCCTGTGGCCGTCGTCGTCACCGGATAGGTGGCAGACAGCAAGACGGCGGGAGCGACGAAGGCGGCAAGATCATCGTCTACCTGCACGCCCGTTTGCGTGAGGTTGCCCGGATTTGTGACGTCAATTGTGAAGGTCACGCGCTCTACCGTGGGGAACAAAAAGACCGGAGTCGCCGCAGATTTTACCACTTCTATCGCTGAAACCGGCACCAACGGCATGACAGTCGAAGTGTCATCGCCCACCGTAGCACCTGTAAGATCGGTAAGCGGATTGCCCTGTAGGTCTTTGGCGGAGGCCGTTGCCTGGTTGGTGACACCACCCGCTTCGATATCGGCTTGCAGCAGAGTATAGGTCGCCGCAAACGTGGCGGCGCTGCCGGGGGCGATATCAATATTGTCTGCTTGGCCATCCAGATTGCTGCCGCCGGACACCAAGACAGGGACCGGGGTTGTGCCTGCACCGATAAAGCCGGTTTCGGTGAGGGTAACATCAAATAGCGTGACGTTTCCGGGGTTGTTAACTACATAAGTGTAGCGCAAGATATCGCCCGCATTGGCAACACCGTCACCTCCATCTTCGATCACTACGGATTTGACGGCGGTCAGAGCACCGTTTGCGGGTACCACAGAAACAGTGACGGTGGTTGAGACTTCAGGCACGGTTGTGCCTGTGGGGCCCACCGCAGTGATCGTCACGGTATTTGAAAGGTCGGCACCCGCGTCAACATCGGCTTGGGTGACGGTGTAAGTTGAGGAAAAGGTCACCACATCATTTGGACCGAGCGTATCCCAAACACCATTTGAAACGGCATCGAAGGAATCGAGGGCGGGGACAATATCGGTGACCAGTCTATCGCCTGCAATTGCCAATGCGACAGTCCCCGCGGCACTGGTGTGTTGATCACCGACCGTGACGGCTTTGATCAGAACGTTTCCAGTGTTTTGAGCCGTATAGGTATAGCTGATCACGTCGCCTGCGGCAGCATTGGTGGTTATGGACGGCACTTTGCTGACAGTCAGGGTTGAAACGCGAGTAAAAGTTGTCACCGTTGGATCTGTGGTGCCTATGCCATCATCATCTGAAATGTCGCTGACCGGTTCACGGCCCGGCGTCTGGCCATTTGCCGTCACAGTGTTGGACAAGCCACCAGCATCGACCATCGACTGGGTCAGGGTGACCGACGCGGAATAGATCCATGTCTCATCAATCTGCAAAAAACTGTCGCCGTTATCGCCACTGGTAAAGGCGGGTGCTGCGTCAAGCACCTGCGCGCCGCCGCCAGCATCCGCCAGCGTATCGGCGAGCACCACATTTGAAATCGTGACGTTGCCGGTATTTTTGACGGTGATAGAGTAGGTCATGGTATCACCAACAGCCGGTGGTACGGAAAGGCCTATGGTCGATGCCGTTTTGAGAACCAGCAAACCGGGTGCTGCCGAAAGAGTCGTTTCGGTGGGGATGTCATCCCCCGCTGTCACACCCGACAAATCTTGAACGGACGATCCATCTGGTGCTTTGGCGGTAACGGTGGCTTGGTTGCTGATGCTGCCCGCGTCGATATCCGCCTGTACCAGCGTGTACTCGACGTTAAACGTGGCATTACCCGCCACGGACAAATCGGGCGCGTCGGCCTCGCCGTCAAGATCGGCACCACCTGCGGTTAACATCGGTAAGGGCAAAGGGCCTGCCCCGGTAAATCCGGTTTCAAAAATGGCCAGATCGAATACCGTCGTACTGCCGCCGTTTGCGACGACAAAGGTATAGCTGATGATATCGCCCACATCTGCACGCCCATCGCCACCATCATTGAGCGTGGATGTCTTCACCACGGCAAGTGCTGCCACATCGACCACCACCGTCGCCGCCGCCGTGCCGCAGTTCGCCGGGTTCAGAACCTCGCAGAGCTGGTTGGTGTAGACATAGCTGCCCGCCGTCGTCCCCGCCGCAACCGTCAGCGTGCCATCCGGGTTCAGCACGATCCCGCCCGCAGTCGGAGCCGGGGACAAG
>JAYUHO010000040.1:0-17793 GCA_043766915.1 Cypionkella sp. | reverse complement strand
TCTGTTGCCAAATATCCTCGGGGGGAAGGCGGTTTGGCCCCGCCAAACCGACAGGGGGGCAGACAGCCCCCCGCTTGCAAAATTTTAGCTAAAAATTTTCGCCCCGCCCAACCACTTGCACCACACCCGATAAGGCGTATCCTGCGCACGCAGAATAAAGGTGCCGCAGTGCAGAAACATACCCCGATCCCGGAATTCGCCGAAGTCACGCCCACCGCTGCAATCCAGACGGCGGCGCACGGCTGGCGGGCGAAGTGTTTGCAGCGGCTGGTGCGGCTCGATCTGCCGGTGCCCGAAACCGTCGCCATCCCCGCACCTACCGTGCGCGCCATCGCGGCGGGGCACGGCGTTGATGTTGCCGCAATCCTTGCGCATTTTGGCGCAACGCCGCTGATTTCCGTGCGTCCCAGCCCCGCCAACCCCGATTGGGGCGGCCCCGGCACCATCCTGAACATCGGCATGAACGCCGCCCGCCACACGCGATTGATTGACACCCACGGGCGCGAAGCCGCGGATGCGATTTATCTTCGATTTGTGCAAGCCTATGCCACGCATGTCGCCCGTCTTGACCCCGATATGTTCGATTCCTCTACACCCTCGGCCAATTCCCTGCGCGATGCCCTGCGCCATTACGAGCGGGAAATGGACGAACCCTTCCCCGAAGACGCGGGCCAGCAGTTGACCGAAGTGCTGCGCTCGATGGCGCGCGCATGGGAAGGCACCTCGGCCCGCCTGCTGCGCCAGGCCAAAGGTGCGCCGACCGAGGCGGCTTTGGGATTGGTGGTGCAGGCGATGGCGCAAGGCATCGGGCAGGGCATTTCCGGCTCTGGCGTCATTCAGTTCATTGATCCCGTCACGGGCCTGCCGCAGATCACCGGGCGCTATCTTGGCCAAAGTCAGGGCCGCGATGCGCTGAAACGCCAGGAGGCGATCTATCTGACGGCGGATAAACGCGGGCCATCGTTGCAAGACATCGCGCCCGAGATTTTTGCCGATCTGGTGCGCCATGGTGCGGCCTGCCGCACGCGCCTGCGCGAGGAAATGCAGATCGAATTCACGGTGGAAGACGGCCGCCTTTCGGTGCTCGATGCCATCAAGGTTGCCCGGTCTGCCCGCGCTGGCCTGAAAATTGCCGTGGCTTTGGCCGAAGATGGCATCATCACCAAAGAAGACGCCGTGCTGCGGGTGGAACCGCGCGCCCTGTCGGAATTGTTGCACCCTCAGGTCGATACAAGGGCCGCGCGGGATGTGTTCGCCAAAGGCATCGCCGCCAGTCCGGGGGCGGCGGTGGGGCGGATCGTTTTTACCAGCCAGGCCGCGCAAGCCTCGGCGGCGCGCGGCGAGCCGTGCATTCTGGTGCGGCGTGAAACCGCGCCCGAAGACATTCGCGGCATGCATTCCGCCGTGGGTGTGCTGACCGAACGGGGCGGCGTGACCAGCCATGCGGCGGTCATTGCGCGGGGTTTGGGCGTGCCTTGCGTGGTGGGCGCATCAGGCATGCGGTTGGACGGCAAGGAAAAACGTCTGATTGCCGCTGACGGTCGCACTTTTGCCGAAGGCGATATCGTCACCGTCGATGGCACCAAGGGCGAGGTGCTGGTGGGGGCCGCCGAAATGCTCGCCCCCGCCTTGGATGATGCGTTTCGCACGCTTTTGGGCTGGGCCGACACCTTCCGCGACATCGGCATCCGCGCCAATGCCGACACCCCCGCCGATGCCATCACCGCGCGGGCGTTTCAGGCCCAAGGGATTGGCCTGTGCCGCACCGAGCATATGTTCTTTGACGAAGACCGCCTTGTGGTGATGCGCGAGATGATCTTTGCTGATACGTCGAAAGATCGTGCGGAGGCACTGGTGCGGCTGCTGCCGATGCAGCGCGCCGATTTTGTGCAATTGTTCGAGATCATGGCAGGCCTGCCGGTGTGCATCCGCCTGTTCGATCCGCCCTTGCATGAATTTTTGCCGCAAAGCCGCGAAGGTTTGCGCGAACTGGCCGAAGCGCTGGATCGCCCGCTGTCCGAAGTGGTGCGCCGGGCCGAGGCTTTGGCCGAGTTCAACCCGATGCTGGGCATGCGCGGTGTGCGTCTGGGCGTGGTGCTGCCTGAAATTTATGCGATGCAGGCGCAGGCGATTTTTGAGGCGACTGTGGACGTGGCGCGCAGAGGCACGAACGTGGTGCCCGAAATTATGATCCCGCTGGTTTCGGCCAAACGCGAGGTGGAGCTGGTGAAATCGCACATTGACGCCGTGGCGGCCTCGGTGCGCGCCAAATCCGGCGTGCCGTTTGAATTTAAGTTGGGCGTGATGGTCGAAACCCCGCGTGCCGCCCTGCGTGCGGGAGAGATTGCGCAGCATGCCGCGTTCCTGTCTTTTGGCACCAATGACCTGACGCAGATGACCTATGGCCTAAGTCGGGATGATGCCGGGCGGTTCATGAACACCTATGTTCAGCAAGGCGTTTTCCCCGAAGACCCGTTCCACACGCTGGATGTCGATGGGGTGGGCGAGTTGTTGCACATCGGTGCAGACCGGGGCCGCGCCACCCGCGCCGACCTGACTTTGTCGATTTGTGGTGAACACGGCGGTAACCCCGAATCAATCGACTTTTGTCGTAAGGCGGGTTTCGATTATGTATCCTGTTCGCCGTACCGGGTGCCATTGGCGCGTCTTGCGGCGGCACATTTGGCCTTGGCAGATCGTGTGGATAGTTCCAAAAACGGCGCAAAATCATGATTTTGCAAGGCGTATTGCATGTGAATTGTTAACCAATCGGGCGGATTTCCGCCCATATGTTCGAAAATTTCGTGTCTTTTTTGCCACGTGGGTGGTCAGGCCCTGTTTCAGCCGTTAGTCCAATTGCTCGTCAGAGGGTCTGCCCCTTTGGTGCTGCAAAATTGCGACTGAAACCATACCGGGGCCACCATAAAATGCGCTTGAACATCGTTTGGATGACCGCCGTCGCGGCGCTCTGTGCTGTTGCCGGAATGGCTGCTGCCGAAGTCAAACTCAGCACCTCTACCGATCCTGCAGGGGTGATCGGAACGCAGTTTGCCTCGTTGTTGGGGGCGGAACATCAGACCGTAGACGTGATGTCGAATGCCGAACGCACGGCGATGGCCGTGGGGCCAAAGCTGGTTGTGCCAAAACCCGCAGCCAAGCTGGTCAAAGTAAAAGCGCCTGCAGCGGATGCCACTGCAAAAGCTGCCGCCGATCCGGCAAAAGCCGTTTTGATCGAATACAGCGCCGCCTGGCTTTATTCCCAAGCTGCACCGACCGGCGATTCGCAGTGGGAGTGCTTAAAAAAAGCGCTGTATTTTGAGGCACGCGGCGAAAGCCTGAAGGGCCAGTTCGCTGTAGCCGAAGTTATCCTGAACCGCGTCGACAGCGGGCGTTTTCCGGGCACTGTGTGCGGCGTCGTTCAGCAGGGCGGGCGTGGCGGTTGTCAGTTTTCCTATAACTGCGATGGAAACCGCGACGTGATGTCGGAACGCGAAGCAGCTGATCTTTCGGGTCGCATTGCCCGGGTGATGCTGGACGGCGCTCCACGCGGGTTAACGGCGGGGGCCACCTACTTTCACACCCGCGCGGTGAATCCGTCGTGGTCCCGGCGATTTGCGCAAACAACCGCAATCGGCGCGCATCTGTTTTACCGCCAGAACTAAAACAGGTTAGGTTTATGACCGAACCAAACTGCTGGAAAAACGCGTTCGAGCGGTGTAACAGGCAGCGATTTCCGATTCCGTTCAAACCTGACCCGATTTAAAGTCGTCGCTCTTGCACCACTGGTCGCCATCGGGCATTCCACGCGCACGACTGGGCGCTAGGTTAGCCACAGCGTGTTTCGCCAGTTGAGAGACAATATGACCAGCGATCCCGGCCTTGCCTTTGCGCATCCAGAAGAACGCGCTGTTGCCACGGCCAGCGCCGATCTGCGCGACCGTATTTCGTTGCGCGATCACATCGTTGATGTGGACATCGGCGCGTTTCAGCAAGAGCGCGGCCATCGCCAACGGGTGATGTTTAACGTGGTGGTCGAGGTGCGCCCCGCCCTGCAGCCGCTGAACGATGATGTCGATCTTATCTTGTCCTATGACCGCATCACCTGGGCGATTGCCACCGAACTTGCGGCAGAGCGGTTAAACCTGCTGGAAACATTGGCCGAACGCGTGGCCGAACGTATTCTGGCCGAACCCGCCGCCATGCGGGTGTTTGTGCGGATCGAAAAGCTGGATGTCGGCCCCTACAAACTGGGGGTCGAGATTGTCCGCAGCCGGGCCGAGGCGGCTGTGCAGGTGGTGGGCCACGACGGCCAGTCTGCCAGTGTGCATCCTGTGGTGGCGTTTTTGGACAATGCGGCGATTTTATCGCCGGGATTGCCCGCGCTGCTGGACGAGTTGCAGCGCCACGGCCTGCCGGTGATCCTGACGGTCGGGTTGCCGGATATGGCGCGCCCGCAAACCGGCCACAACCCCACCCAACGCCGCGTCGATCTGCTGGCCATCGAACAAAACGCCTGGACACTTGCCGCCCGCGATCCGCGCTGTGTGGTGGTGGCGACGCGAACCGAGATTGATTGGGCGATGAAACGCGGCCAGATGATTGTCTGGGCACCTTCGAAACTGGTGCTTGACGCGATTGATGGCCCGCACAGCCGCGCGCCCGTGGCTTTGGCGCTGTGGTTGGCCGAACTGATGGCCGCCGACCGCCTGATTGTTCACGGCGATGTTGCACTTCCGGCGGGAAGCCGCGTGACAGTGCAAAAGGCCTGAACCTTCCCCCTTGCCGCCGCCCGGCTTTGCGCCTTACGACAGATTTATGAATTACATCCGCCCGATCCCAATGACCGACCCCGCCCGCCCCGAGGGGGCTTTGGCCATTGCCGGCGGATGGTGTTGGTTTTCGCATGTCGAAGTGCTGTCTCGGAACGCGCCTGCGCGCGTGATTGCAGTGGGTGATCTGGATGCGGAAACCCGGGATCGGCTGTCATCGCCGCGCCCCGATTTTGGCGGCTTGTCGATGGCCGCGCCCCGGATCATGGGCATCCTGAACGTCACCCCCGACAGCTTTTCCGATGGCGGCCAGTTTCTGCGCCCCGAGGCGGCGTTGATGCAGGCGCGGCGGATGGCGACGGGGGCGGATATTCTGGATATTGGCGGTGAAAGCACCCGGCCCGGTGCCGTGGAAGTGGACGCAAGCGAAGAAATCGCCCGCACCGCCCCGGTGATTGCAGCCCTGCGGGCAGGTGGGTTGGATCTGCCGATTTCCATCGACACCCGCAAGGCCGGTGTGGCGCAGGCGGCTTTCGCGGCGGGCGCAACGATCCTGAACGATGTGACCGCGCTGCGATTTGATCCGGCGATGGCGGCAACGGCTGCGGCGCTGAATGCGCCGGTGATCTTGATGCATTCCATCGCCAACCCGCAAACCATGCAGGACGATCCGCAGTATGACGACGTGCTGCTGGACGTCTACGATGCCCTTGCCGCGCGGCTTGACGTGGCAATCGCCGCAGGCATTCCCCGCGACCGGCTGGCAGTTGATCCCGGCATTGGTTTTGGCAAAACCTTGCAGCACAATCTGGCCCTGCTGGCCCGGCTGTCCTTGTTCCATAATCTGGGTGTGCCGGTTCTTCTGGGGGCCAGCCGCAAGCGGTTCATCGGCACTTTGGGGGCGGAAGCCGAGGCGGCCAAGCGCCTGCCCGGCAGTTTGGCCGTGGCTTTGGCGGGGGTGGCGCAGGGCATGCAGATGATCCGCGTACATGACGTAGCTGAGACAAGGCAGGCGCTGTCGCTGTGGCGCGCCGCAACAAAAGGAGAGGCTGAATGAGCCGTAAGCTCTTTGGCACTGACGGTGTGCGCGGTCGCGCCAACACCTATCCGATGACCGCCGAGATGGCCCTTAAACTGGGGGCGGCGGCGGGGCGGTATTTCCGCCGCGATGGCAGCACCGCGCATAGGATGGTGATTGGCAAAGATACCCGGCTTTCTGGCTATATGCTGGAAAACGCGCTGACGGCGGGGTTGACCAGCACCGGCATGAACGTGCTGCTGCTGGGCCCGGTGCCCACGCCTGCGGTGGGGTTTCTGACCCGGTCCATGCGCGCCGATCTGGGGGTGATGATTTCCGCCAGCCACAATCCGCATCAGGACAATGGCATCAAATTCTTTGGCCCCGACGGGTTCAAACTGTCAGATGCTGCCGAGTTGGAAATTGAGGCACTGGTGGACGGTGATATCATCCCCGCCAAACCTGAAAACATCGGCCGTGCCAGGCGGATCGACGATGCTTTGGGGCGTTATGGCGAATATGCCAAAACAACCTTTCCGGCGGGGCTGCGGCTGGATGGTTTGAAGGTCGTGATAGATTGCGCCAACGGGGCCGCCTATAAAGCCGCCCCGCAAGTGCTGTGGGAATTGGGCGCCGAGGTGATCCCGGTGGGGGTGACGCCGAACGGCAAGAATATCAATGATCGTTGCGGGTCCACCTATACGCAAACGGCAGCCGAGGCGGTGGTGGCACACGGCGCGCATGTCGGAATTTGTCTTGATGGTGATGCCGACCGGGTGATGATTCTGGATGAGGCGGGCCGGGTGGCTGACGGTGATCAGATCATGGCGCTGCTGGCGGGGCGCTGGGCGGAGGAAGGTCGGCTTGCGGGGGGGACTTTGGTCGCCACTGTGATGTCCAACTTGGGGCTGGAACGCCACCTTGCGGGGCTGGGCCTGCATCTGGAACGCACCGCCGTTGGGGATCGCTATGTGGTCGAGGCGATGCGGCGCGGTGGGTTCAACCTTGGGGGCGAGCAATCGGGGCATATCGTGATGACCGATTATGCCACAACCGGGGATGGCCTGATTGCGGGGCTGCAGTTTTTGTCGGAAATGGTGCGGACGGGGAGCGCGGCGTCGGTGCTGGTCCGGCAGTTTGAAACGGTGCCGCAGCTGTTGAAAAACGTGCGTTACGCGGCGGGGCTGGAGCCGTTGAAGGCCGATGCGGTGCAGGCCGTGATCAAGGCATCGGCGGACCGGATCAAGGGCAAGGGCCGGATATTGATCCGCAAATCGGGCACCGAACCGCTGATCCGCGTGATGGCGGAATGTGAGGATGAAGGGCTGTTGCGGTCTGTGGTGGATGAGATTGTGGGGGCGGTGGAGGCGGCGGTTTAAGGTGTGTCCACGCGTGGACATTTTCCGGGGCTAGGGAAATCAAGGGGTTGCGAGGGCGGTTTAGGGGTTTGTTAAGGTTTGGCGGGGTGAACCCCGGCTTGGATTCCGGGTCGTTTTCCAGCCAATCGTCCCGGCGTAGGCCGGGAGCCCGGTTTTTATAGCGCTTTTTTCGAATCGGGGCCCCGGCCTGCGCCGGGGCGATTGATCTTGATGGGTTTAGCAGGCCTCACCCCGCCCCAAAAAATATACCCCCGCATATGACCAAAGGCCGAAGGTTCCCCTCCGGCCCATGTTCATTTGGTAGGGTGTGCCTTTAGGCGCACCGCGCCGTTAATTCCGCGCTTTGTCCACCATCTTGCCCTTGGAAATCCACGGCATCATGTCGCGCAGCTTTTTGCCGACCAGTTCGATCTGATGCTCGTCGTTTGAGCGACGCGAGGCTTTGATCGTTGGCTGGCCAACGGCGTTTTCAAGCATGAAGTCACGCACGAATTTGCCGGATTGGATATCGTTCAGCACGGCTTTCATGCGGGCCTTGGTCTCGACGTAGGGCAGAATGCGCGGGCCGGAGACATACTGGCCGTATTCGGCGGTGTTGCTGATCGAATAATCCATGTTGGCGATGCCGCCTTCATAGATCAGATCGACGATCAGTTTGACCTCGTGCAGGCATTCGAAATAGGCCATTTCAGGCTCGTATCCGGCTTCAACCAGCGTCTCGAACCCCATGCGGATCAACTCGACCAAGCCGCCACACAGAACCGCCTGTTCGCCGAACAGATCGGTTTCGCATTCCTGACGGAAGTTCGTCTCGATAATGCCAGACCGGCCGCCGCCGATGCCCGAGCAATAGGACAGGCCGATTTCCATCGCCTTACCCGTTGCATCATGGTGAACGGCGACAAGGCAGGGCACGCCGCCGCCTTTGGTGTATTCGCCGCGCACGGTGTGGCCGGGGCCTTTGGGGGCCATCATGATGATGTCAACGCCAGCTTTGGGTTCAATCAGGCCGAAGTGGATGTTCAACCCGTGCGCAAAGGCAATCGCAGCGCCTTCGCGGATGTTGTCGTGGACGTATTTCTTATAGGTCGCGGCCTGCAATTCATCCGGCATGGTGAACATGATCAGATCGGCCCAAGCAGCGGCTTCAGCGATGCCCATGACTTTCAGGCCTTCGCCTTCGGCTTTCTTGGCGGAAGGGGAACCTTCGCGCAGGGCGACAACTAGGTTCTTGGCCCCGCTGTCCCGCAGGTTCAGCGCATGGGCGTGGCCCTGGCTGCCATAGCCGAGGATGGCGACTTTTTTGTCTTTGATGATGTTCACATCGCAGTCACGGTCGTAATACACGCGCATAGGGCGCTCCTTTTATGAATGATGGGCGCAGCATAGGGGGAATAGGGTGTGAGGGCGTTCATTTATTGACAAATTTGCGGATTTTGACGAATAATCATTCACCGATAAGATATTTCACGGAATTATCATGCAGCTTGACGATACCGACCGCCGGATTTTGCGCCATGCCTTGGCCGATCCGGGCCTTGGGCGCACCACGCTTGCCGACAGGTCAGCGGTCACGCCTGCCACCTTATGGCGGCGGCTGGAACGGCTGGCGCAGTCTTTTGTCATCACCGCTGACCGCATGGTGATTGATTGGCGCAAACTAGGCTATGAGGTTGAGGTTTCGTTGCGGTTCACGCTGGATAAAACCGATCCGCGGGCGTTCGATGAATTTCTGGAAAACGCCCGCGCCGTGCCCGAAGTGATTGGGATTGAAACGTTTTTGGGCCGGGTTGATGTGCGGCTGAACGTGATTGCGCGGGATATGAAACATTATGCCGAGATTTACCGCACCCGCATTCTGACCCTGCCGCATATCGCCGATATTGAGGCACTGATGCTGATATCCACCATCAAAGACGACGGCGGGCTGCCGTTGTGATTGATCTGGATGATATTGACCGCGCGATTTTGCGGGTATTGTCCGAAGATGCCACGGTGGGGGCGGCAACGTTGGGGCGGCAGTTGGGGGTCAGCCAACCCGCCGCGTGGCGCAGGATTAAGCGGCTGGAACAGGCGGGGGTGCTGGCGGGACGGCGCATAGAGGTAGACCGCGCCGCGCTGGGCTTTGGCGTGACGGTATTTTTGGGGGTAAAGTTGGCCACCAAGGGGCGGGTTTCATTGGAAGATTTTGAACGCGCGGTGGTTGCGATCCCAGAGGTGCAAGTGGTGCAGCATGTGCTGGGCTTGTTCGATTACCGATTGCGCGTGGTGGCGCGGGATATTTCCGATTTTGAGCGGGTGTTGCGGCGGCGCATTATGACGCTGCCCGGCGTGGGGCAGGTAGAGGCGAATGTGCTGTTGACCGAAGAACGCAGGCCGGGGCCATTGGGTAGGGTCTGATGCGTGACTTTTGGCCACGCTGTCGGATTTGAGTATTTGGGCCAAAATAAAATCGGATAGAGTTTCGCGGGAAGACACAAGAATCGTGTCGCTTGAAATGGAGAACGACAATGACACTGCCGCACGCCCATGTTGATCAAGGTGGTTTGGAAGAATTCTCGGTGGTGTTTACCGACCGGTCTTTGAACCACATGTCGGCCAAGTTTCAGGGCGTGATGCGGGATGTGTCGGGGCTGTTGCGCGAGGTTTATCACGGGTCGGCGGTGGCCTTGGTGCCCGGGGGTGGCACCTATGCGATGGAGGCGGTGGCGCGGCAGTTTGGCCAGGGCCGCGTGTTGATCATCCGCAACGGCTGGTTTTCCTATCGGTGGAGCCAGATTTTTGATGCCGGAGGCTTTGCCGAAAGCGCCACCGTGGTGATGGCGCGGCAAACCGGCAATGGCGCGAAAGCCCCGTTCGCGCCGCCGCCGATAGAAGAAGTATGCGCGAAAATTCGGGAAATGCGCCCCGAGGCAGTGTTCGCGCCGCATGTGGAAACCAGTGCGGGGATCATTCTGCCGGATGACTATATCGCAAAGGTGGCGCAAGCGGCGCATGAGGTGGGGGCGATCATGGTGCTGGATTGCATCGCCTCGGGCTGCGCTTGGGTGGATATGGCAGCGACGGGCGTCGATGTGCTGATATCAGCACCGCAAAAGGGTTGGTCGGCGTCACCGTCTGCGGGCGTGGTGGTATTCAGCCCGCTGGCCGAGGCGCGGTTGGCCGAAACCACATCCAACAGTTTTGCGGTGGATCTGAAGAAATGGCGCGCGATTATGGCGGCCTATGAAGGCGGCGGGCATGCCTATCATGCCACGATGCCCACCGATGCGATTGTCGGGTTCCGCGATGCGATGCTGGAAACCAAGGCGATGGGGTTTGACGCGGCAAAGGCGGCGCAATGGCAGTTGGGCGGCGCGGTGCGCGATATGCTGGCGGCCAAAGGGGTGATGTCGGTGGCAGCCGAAGGGTTCGGCGCGCCGGGGGTTGTGGTCAGCTATACCGAAGATGCCGATGTTCAGAACGGATCGAAATTCCGCGCACTAGGGTTGCAGATTGCGGCGGGCGTGCCGTTGCAGGTGGGCGAGGGGGCAGAGTTCCGCACGTTCCGTCTGGGGCTGTTTGGGTTGGATAAGTTGGCTGACGTGCCTGCAACCGTGGCACGCTTGGGCCGTGCGGTCGAGGCGGTGTTATAGGGTGTGCCCCTAGGCGCACCATCAACAACAGCGGTGCGCCCAAGGGCACACCCTACACCCGATCCAAAGCGTTGGCGCTAAATCAGCCATTGTCTTTGCGACCGCTTTCCCGCTAAGATTGCTGCAGGCACTTTTGTAGTGCCACGGAATTCTCTGCCTTGTTGATCTGGCGCCATGCAAGTGCCGAAACAAAAGGCGACAGGATCGGCCGTAAGGCCGGATAATTGTCTGTAAGTGACTGATACATCAGAAAACTTGCAGGCCTACTTAGGTGAAGGGTGCAAGCCTTTCAGACGTGAACCGCGATGATATGCGCGACATTGGCAAGTTTGGTAGAGGGATGCCCACAGGGCATGGCCCAACCATTTGCTGCGCGCACACTCGCCCGAACAAGCCGCCTTATCCCTTATATTCTGCCGTCCGGTCCGCCGGGCGCAGCTTTAAGGTCACGGCGCAATGGACCCAAATGTCAAAGAAAATGCTTATCGACGCCACCCATGCCGAGGAAACCCGGGTTGTTGTGGTTGATGGAAACAAAGTTGAAGAATTTGACTTTGAAACCGTAAACAAACGCCAGCTGGCGGGGAACATCTATCTGGCCAAGGTAACGCGGGTTGAACCGTCGTTGCAGGCGGCCTTTGTCGATTACGGCGGCAACCGGCATGGATTTTTGGCCTTTGCCGAAATTCACCCCGATTATTACCAAATCCCGGTGGCTGACCGCAAAGCCCTGATAGAAGAAGAGCGCGCCTATAACCGCGCGCAAGAAGAAGAAGAAAACCGCCGGTCGCGTCCGCGCCCCGCCCGCCCGGCGCAAAAGCCGCGTGCGGCTGCTGAAACTGCCGATGCGGGCGATGCCGTGCAGTCGGGCGCTATCGGCGGTATGGATGTGGTCGATCTGGGGGACGAAACCGGGGCCGACGCGTTGATGGAAACATCGCGCAACAGCACAGAATCCCCGTCGCACGATGCTGACCAAAATCACAATCACAACCACGATCAGTCGAATGACGACGCCGAAGGCGATGCGCCGTATCGCTCTATCGACCATGCCTCGGACACCGATGATGAGATTGAATCCATCGCCGAAGAGGATGTGTCCGAAGAGATCAGCCAATCGCGCAAACCCCGCGCGCGGCGGTACAAGATTCAAGAAGTCGTCAAGATGCGCCAGATCATGCTGGTGCAGGTGGTCAAGGAAGAACGCGGCAACAAGGGCGCGGCGCTGACGACCTATCTGTCGCTGGCGGGCCGCTATTGCGTCTTGATGCCCAACACCGCGCGTGGTGGCGGGATTTCCCGCAAGATCACCATGGCGGCAGATCGCAAGAAACTGAAAGAAATCGCCACCGAAATCGAAGTGCCCGAAGGCGCTGGTCTGATCATCCGCACGGCGGGTGCCAAGCGCACCAAGCCCGAGATCAAGCGCGACTACGAATATCTGATGCGGCTGTGGGAGCAGATTCGCGAGTTGACGCTGAAATCTATCGCGCCTGCCGCGATTTACGAAGAAGGCAATCTGATCAAACGGTCAATCCGCGATCTTTACAGCCGCGAGATTGACGAAATTCTGGTCGAAGGCGAGGCGGGTTACC
This sequence comes from Cypionkella sp., assembly GCA_043766915.1. Taxonomy (GTDB): domain Bacteria; phylum Pseudomonadota; class Alphaproteobacteria; order Rhodobacterales; family Rhodobacteraceae; genus JANNAT01. The sequence continues at coordinate 5,397 of JAYUHO010000040.1, read as the reverse complement.
GCGTGGCCAAAGATTTCATGCGCATGATCATGCCAAGCCACGCCAAAACCGTGGTGCGCTATGACGACCAAATGCCGCTGTTCGCCAAGTATCAGGTCGAAAGCTATTTGGGGGGGATGTTCAACCCCACGGTGCAGCTCAAATCCGGTGGCTATATCGTGATCGGGATCACCGAGGCGCTGGTGGCAATTGACGTGAACTCGGGCCGGGCGACCAAAGAAGGGTCGATCGAGGATACGGCGCTGAAGACCAACCTTGAGGCTGCCGAAGAAGTGGCGCGCCAGTTGCGCCTGCGCGATTTGGCCGGTCTGATCGTGATCGACTTTATCGACATGGAAGAACGGCGCAACAATCTGGCGGTTGAAAAGCGCATCAAGGACAAGCTGAAAACCGACCGCGCCCGCATTCAGGTAGGCCGTATTTCAGGCTTTGGCCTGCTGGAAATGTCGCGTCAGCGTGTGCGCCCCGGCATGTTGGAAAGCACCACCCAGCCTTGCCCGCATTGCCATGGCACGGGTCTGATCCGGTCGGACGACAGTCTGGGCCTGCAGGTGATCCGCGCGCTGGAGGAAGAGGGCACACGCAAGCGGTCTAAAGAAGTGCTGCTGCGCGCGCCGATTGGGATTGTGAATTTCCTGATCAACCAAAAGCGCGAACATATCGCGTTGATCGAGGCGCGCTATGGCATGGCGGTGCGGATCGAATGTGATCCAACCCTGATCAGCCCCGATTATTCGATTGAGAAATTCAAAACTGCCACGCGAGTGGTGATGGAAATCTCGTCGGTGATTTCGGGCAATGCCTCGCTGATGGGCGCGCCGGTGGCCGAAGAAGAAGATGACGATATCATCGACGAAATTGATGATGTTGAAGAGGCCGAAGCTGTAGCCGATGCCGCCCCTGCGGTAGCAAACTCTGCCGATGCGGCCAATGGCACGGGTAAAAAACGCCGTCGCCGTCGCCGTCGGAAAAAGACCGGTGTGCCGGGGCAATCCGACGAGGCACAATCGGGCGATGACGCAGAAGACGGCGATGACGACGACGACGTTGCGGTGAAATCTTCGGCTATGCCTGCCGAGTCTGCAGCCGCGCCAAAGCCAAAGCGCAGCCGCACCCGTGCGCCGCGCGGTGGTAAGCCAAGACTGGACGACGCGCCAAAGCCAGACGCCCTGTCGGGGACCGAAGTGGTTGTTGAAACCGCCGAAGTGGCTGCCGCACCTGCGGTCGTGGCCGATGCAACCCAGGGTGACCCGGGTGCAGAGCCTGCGAAAAAGCCCGCAGCGCGCAGCCGTGCCAAAGCAGTGAAGCCCGCAGCCGCCGTGGCTGTGGCTGAAACGGTGGCCGATGTGGTGGCAGACCCTGCCGCCGAACCCGCCGCCAAGCCAAAACCCGCCCCGCGCGCCAGCCGTGCCAAGGCGAAAGTGGCGGATGCGGTGGTCGTGGACACCTCTGCCCCTGTCGTTGCAGAGCGGGCTGCACCTGCGCCTGCCGATGTAGTGGCAGACGCCGCGCCAGGTCAGGCTGAACCCGCTGCCCCGGATGACGATGGCCCGGCAAAGCCCCGCAAAAAGGGCTGGTGGTCGTTGGGCCGCTGATCACAATTTGTAGATCAACGGGCGGTGGGGAAACCTGCCGCCCTTTGCTATTTTTCGCCGCGTTTGATGAAATAGGCGCTGGCGCTATCCACGGTTGACGCCCCCAAAAAGCCGTGCCCCGCCTGATCGCAAAAATGCGGCATATCCACCGCCGCCATCGCATCCGTGGCCAGAACCCGCAAAACCTGCCCCGGCTGCATCGCCATCAACCGCTTGCGGGCGCGCAATACCGGCAAGGGGCACAGCAGGCCGATGCAATCGAGATCAACGTCATACTCCATCCCCAGCTCCCGCATTCATTTCGGCGAAAATACCTCCGCCGGAGGCTCCTGCGCCAGCCCAAAGCACTGCACGCTGATGTGACAACCAATCGCGTGACCTTTGCGCGCCATACCTTTACACCCGCACAAAAGCGAGGTGCACATGTTCGGTATCGACATCTTTGACGCAAGTCTGATCCCGGCCATGCTGGTCGCCTTGGTGGCAGGGGTTTTGTCGTTCCTGTCGCCCTGCGTGCTGCCCATCGTGCCCCCCTATCTGGCGTATATGAGCGGGATTTCGGTGACCGAGATGAAAGGCAGTCGCGCGCCGATTGTGCCTGCGCTGTTTTTTGTCATGGGGCTGTCCACGGTATTCTTGCTGCTCGGGCTGGCAGCTTCGGCGTTTGGGGCGTTCTTTCTTGGCAATGCGCAAATGTTTTCCACGCTTGCGGGCATAACCGTGATGATCTTTGGCGCGCATTTCATTGGCATTTATCGCATCGGTTTTCTGGAACGAGACGTTCGGATTGACGCGGGCGATCAGGGCGGATCGTCGTTTGGGGCCTATGTGCTGGGTCTGGCCTTTGCCTTTGGCTGGACGCCGTGTATCGGCCCGCAACTGGGGGCGATCCTGTCGCTGGCGGCGCAAGAGGGCAATATTTCCCGCGGGATGACGTTGCTGGGGGTCTATGCCATCGGCTTGGGGATTCCGTTTATTCTTGTGGCGGCATTTTTTGCGCAATTGGCCCCCCTCGTGGCCATTTTCAAACGCCATGCCGACCGGATTGAACGCATCATGGGCCTGCTGCTGTGGACCATCGGCTTGCTGATGTTGACAGGGGGCTTTTCGTCGTTTTCCTATTGGTTGTTGGAAAACCTGCCGTTTTTGGCGGCACTGGGCTAGTATTTCCTACAGATTTACCTGAATCTGCACATAGCGGGGGCGATCAGTGCAGGACAGGCGGCGATGACTTTGGGCGCGACGGAACCGGACAGCACGGCGCGCAGCTTTCGCCGCAGAGTGTTCTATATTCCCGGCTATGATCCGTTTCACCCCCGTCGATATCGCGAACTCTATCGCCGCGAGGGCCGCGCGCAGGCGGGGATTTCGAGCTATTCAATTGAACTGACGCCGAAAAAGGTCAAAGGGCCGTATGGCTGGCATGTTGAAGCGATCATTGACGGCCAAGCCGCGACGGCCGATATTGAGGTGTTGGTGTGGTCAGATATCGTCAAATCCTCGATGAATCAGGGGATTTTTGCCACCTATCTGCAACTGGCGCGCACGGCATGGGCCTATATCGGATCAGGCGCGCTGTTTCGGCTGATGCGGTTGCGCAAGGGACCGATGATTGCGGCGCTGTATCCGATCGTGTTTTTGTTGGCGCAACTGGCGGCGGCTGTGGCGCTGGGGACGCTGATGTTCGGGGCTGTTGTGATGGCGACGGGCTTGGTTCCCGGCGCGGATACCCTGCTTTACACCCGCGCCGCGATGGGTCTGATCGGTGGTATTGCGGTGGCAGTGTGGCTGCTGCGGCAGTTTCGGCGCTATGACCACAAGGTTTTCGCCTATTATCTGATGCATGATTATGCCTATTCGGCCCAAGCGGGCGGTGCCAATCCCCCGGCACTTGAGGCGCGGATGAGCGAATTTCGCACCAAAATTGGCCACGCGATGCAGGGCGACTATGATGAGGTATTGGTGGTTGGCCATTCGTCGGGGGCGCATCTGGCCGTTTCAATTCTGGCCGATATGATCCGCACGGACCTGCCAAAGCAGCGGCCCGAGCTGGGCTTTCTCAGCCTTGGCCACGTCGTGCCAATGGTGTCTTTCTTGCCCAAAGCGGACCGGCTGCGGGCTGATCTGCACTATTTGGCGGCGCGGGACGAGCTGACTTGGGTTGATGTCACCGCCCCGGGCGATGGCTGTGCCTTTGCGCTGTGCGATCCGGTTGCGGTGACGGGTGTGGCCCCGGCAGGTAAACGTTGGCCGCTGGTGGTTTCGGCGGCCTTTACCCAAACCTTGTCGCCCGACCGGTGGCGTGCCTTGAGATGGCGGTTTTTTCGGCTGCATTTTCAATATCTTTGCGCGTTTGACCGGCCCGGCGATTATGATTACTTCCGCATCACCGCAGGTGCACAAACCTTGTCTGAACGATTTGCAGCGCGCAAACCCTCTGCCAGCCGCATTGAAACGCCGCGGTCAGGTTATAGGACGATGGCGCGATGATCCCGCCGAAACCTGTATCGCGCCCCGATCGGGTATCGCTGTGGCGCTATGTCAGACTGTTTCGCGCCGATATCCTGTCGGCACAGCCCGCGCGACTGTACCGGGCTTGGATGGCCGAATTCCGCACGCCGTTTTTTCGCAGCTATCTGTGCAATGATCCTGCGTTGATTGATCTGGTGCTGAAGCGTCGCCCAGAGGATTTCCCCAAGTCAAACCGCATTCGCGAGGGCCTGTCGCCGCTGTTGGGCAATTCGGTTTTCGTGACCAACGGCGAGGTTTGGAAGCGCCAGCGCCGGATTATTGACCCCGCGTTCGAAGGCGGGCGGCTGCGCGATACCTTTCCCGCGATGTGGGCGGCAGGGCAGGCGGCCGTGGCGCGGATGCCGCTGGGCGTGGTTGAGATGGAAGAAGAAATGAGCCACGCTGCGGCCGATGTGATCTTTCGCACGCTGTTTTCCATCCCGATTGAACATGAAACGGCGGCACAGGTGTTCGCCGAATTTCGCAGCTATCAGCGCACGCAGCCCCTGTTGAACCTTGCGGCTTTTTTGCCGCTGCCCAAATGGATGCCCCGGTTTCACCGGCCCGCCACCAAACGTGCGGCGGTTAAAATTCGCGCCCTGATCACCCGGTTGACGGAAAAGCGGGCAGACGAGATTGCCGCAGGCACCGCCCCCAATGATCTGGCGACCAAGATCATGACAACCGCTGATCCACTGACGGGGGCGCGGTTTGAAACGGCTGAGATGGTCGATCAGGTGGCGATTTTCTTTCTGGCGGGGCATGAAACCAGCGCGTCGGCCCTGGCATGGGCGCTGCTGATGCTGGCGATGGCCCCCGATGTGCAGGCGCGGGTGGCCGCAGAGGCGGCGGGTTTGGGCGATGCGCCCGATTTTGCGGCAGTGCCCACGCTGCGCTATACCCGCGATGTGTTCCGCGAGGTGTTGCGGCTTTATCCACCTGTGCCGATGATGGTGCGGGAGAACACCTGCCCGGAGGAACTCCGTGGCCGCAGCGTTGCCCCCGGCGCGCAGATTGTTCTAAGCCCCTGGCATTTGCACCGCCACGCGCGCGTTTGGGACCGGGCCGATGACTTTGACCCGGACCGCTGGCAAACCGAGGCAGGCAAAGCCTGCGCGCGGGAGGGGTTCATTCCATTTTCAGCCGGGCCACGGGTGTGTACGGGGGCGGGATTTGCCATGGTCGAAGGGGTGGTGTTGCTGGCGATGCTGGCGCGGGCGTTTCAGTTTGACGTTGTGACCGGGCGTGACGCCGTGCCGGTGGCGCATCTGACAGTGCGGGCAAAGGATGG
>JAYUHO010000039.1:0-6855 GCA_043766915.1 Cypionkella sp. | reverse complement strand
GATATCCGACTGGCAAGACAAGAGTTGTCCCGGGCACACTCATGGTAAATGGCGTTGCGGATGCGGTCGAAAGACCCGACCAGACAGCCGAGATCGCCAGCAAAAGTGCCAGACAAAATTGCAAAGCCGAACGCTGAACGCCCCCAAAACCCACTATACCGTCTCACTTACCTTGCGTCGCGTTTGACATGTCCACATGCTGTCGGATCGCAGCATCTATTTTGTGGTTAGTATGCGCGGTGTAGCGATATGTAGCAAGGTTAAGAAATCTTGCAGAATTTCATACGTTTATTGGCAGTGGTATCTGGGCCACAAAGAAATTGCCCGGCCGGCGTTGGTCTTACGCGTTAAGCGGGTTGCTTAAAGCAGGATTCAACCGCTGGCCTGGCAAGGATTTACGATGCAACTTTCTTCGCGACGGCGTCGGGTGGCGTCACTCTTCATCTGATTTCAACCACCACACCGAATCGCACTGCCTGCAATGGACCAAAAAGTTACTCCGTGTGGCTGGCAGCTATGCTCAGTCTTTTGGAACTATCATCGGCAAGGGGTGCAAGCCTTTTGCGATTCAACACACTTTTCGCACACCGAGAAATCAATGACTTGGACTGGTTTCAGCCCTGACTACCCCATATATTCGCCAAGGCACAAGATTTCGCGTAGGATCAAACCTTGGGCACATTTTGTGCCCTGTGGAAAACTCTTGCCATCGAGCCCTTTCGCTGCCATTTCTATGATCGGTAACGCTGTTTACTACCTAAATGGGTAGAAGCGTTACAAAAGCCTTCCAAAGAGGGGGCGCAGATGAGGAAGTTGGCATGGCTGATCGCGCAAATCATTTGATCGCACAAGATATGGTGTTTGAAGAGTTGCAGGGCGACGCCTTTACGCTGGCCAAGTCGCTGGACAGCCACATGCAAAAAAGCTTTGCCCCCGATGCGCTTAAACATCTGCGATTGTTTTCATCGGCCGAAGTCGCGGAATTGTTGGGCGTCAGCCAAACCAATCTGCGCAAATTGCACCATGATGGCAAAATTCCTGATGTGCCTTTGGATGACCGCGGCCGCAAAATGTACAGCGCAAAAGATGTTTTCGCGGTGCGGTTGGCGCTGGCGCGGATGGCTAAGGATCCGGTGCAATACCTGCCGGGCCGCGTTGGCACAGACCAGGTGCAGGTGATCGCAACCTGCACCTTCAAGGGGGGGTCGGGCAAATCGACCAGTTGCGCGCATCTTGCCCAGCGGTTTGCGATGAAAGGATACCGCGTTCTGGTGATAGACATGGACCCGCAAGCATCGCTGTCGTCGATGATGGGACTGCGGCCCGAAATTGATCTGACCGAACGCGGCACAATCTATGACGCTATCCGGTATGATGCGCCCCTTCCCATGCAAGATATTGTTCGCAAAAGCTATTTTTATAATCTGGATATCGCTCCGGGCGGATTGATCCTGTCTGAATACGAAACCGAAACACCCCGCGCCATTCGGCAGAATGTGCAGCCGCCGTTCTATCTGCGCCTGCGCGATGCAATTGATCAGGTGCAGGATCAATACGATCTGGTGTTCATCGATTGCCCGCCGCAGCTGGGGTTCCTGACCCTGTCGGCCATGGTGGCATCAACCGCCCTGCTGATCACCGTCATTCCCAACATGATAGATGTCGCCTCGTTGGCGCAGTTTCTGAAAATGTCGACATCGCTTTTGGAGGTGGTGCGCGAGTCCGGTCATTCGCTTGACTATGATTTCATGCGCTATCTGATTTGCCGGTATGAACCTTCCGATACGCCACAAACACAAATGGCGGGGTTTTTGCGGGTGCAGTTTGGCAAACGGGTGATGACCGAACCCTTTTTGAAAAGCACCGCCGTTTCGGATGCCGGCCTGACGCAACAAACGCTTTACGAAGTCAATCGCAGCGATTTTCACCGCAGCACCTATGACCGCGCGGTCGAGTCGGTGAACAAAGTGGCGAACGAGCTGGAACTTTCGATCCAACGTGCATGGGGGCGAAACTGATGGGCCGTAAGAACATCTTTGACAACGCAGCGCCGGAACCGATGCCAGAGCCGCAGAAATCGGCCGCCCTGCCCGAGGCATTTCAGTATGGACCGGTCGGAGCCATGCGGAACAATCTTCGCGAAATTGGCGCACGTTCGATTCAAGATTTGGACCCCGACCTGATTGAAGATACCGGCCATCGTGACCGCCTTGCAATCACCGATGAGGATGTCGCCGATCTGCGCGCCAGCATCGCCGCGTATGGCCAACAAGTGCCCATTCTTGTGCGCCCCCATCCGCGTCTAAGTGGCCGGTATCAGGTGATCTATGGCCGCAGGCGTCTTGCCGCGATCACCGGGATGGGTGTTGCCGTCAAGGCGATGGTGCGCAGCATGTCAGACCGCGACGCGGTGCTGGCACAGGGGCAGGAAAACTCGGTCCGCAAAGACCCGTCGTTCATTGAAAAGGCGCTGTTTGCACAGGCTTTGCGCGCGTCGGGATATGAAGCCCCGCTGATTTTAGATGCGCTGAACCTGAACCGTGCGATCCTGTCACAGATGGATACGGTCACAACAACGGTTCCCGTCGAGATGATCTATGCCATCGGCGCGGCGGATGGGATCGGCAGGCGGCGTTGGATGGATTTGGCCAACAGCGTCAAGGCCGTTGACGGCGATGCAACGCGGCTTATTCCCGGCGATTTGAATGATGACACAGCGACCGACGCGCGTTTTGATCGGGTTGATCGTGCATTAAAGACCCATTTGCGCCCTGCCCCCAGTATGCCAAGCCAAAGCAAGCACCTGGTACAGTCAGCCGATGGACGCACAATCGCCGAAATTCAGGCCGATCCAACGCGCCTGAAGATCGTCATCGACAAAAAATACAACGCTGCCTTTGCGGCCTGGCTGCACGCCACAGGCGACGCTTTGGTTCAGCGGCTGCATGACGAGGTTACCGCGCAAAGCCGACCATAGATCTGCGATGCGTAACACCAGATCAACCCCGAAACCCTGAAAGGAGGCACGACAGAACCCCAAAAAACAGAAAGCCCCCCGAGATAAATCCCGGAAGGCCCTCATCTGTACTCGCACTCCAGATGTAACATCCTGCCCGGACATGTCAATTCCAACCGATTCGGTCGGTATGAAAATTTTGTCTGAATTTTGGTGAATTGCCGGAATTCGCAGATTTTTCGCGGGGCAGGGGTTCGCGTGATGATCAAATATGCAAATGACCCAACCCATTTGTGGGACCAAAGTTGTATTGCCCCCACAACCGTCGCAACCAAATCCGAACGAAACCCGATGGGCCGTGCTGGTTGATCTGGTTCAGGCCCGCGCCACATTTGGCCTGAACGACCGCGACCTAGCGGTGTTGCGGGGGCTGATCAGCTGTTTGTCAAAGACCGATTTGAGCAAGACATTTGTCTTTGCGTCAAACATCACCCTGTCAAAGCGCACCGATGGCATGAACGAACGCACCTTGCGGCGGCATCTGGCCAGACTTATCGCCGCCGGACTGATCACGCGCCACAGCAGCCCCAACGGCAAACGCTATATGCGCCGCAATCATCTGGGCGAAGCAGCGCATGCCTTTGGCTTTGATCTTGCCCCACTGTTCACGCGCCACCCCGAAATCAACGCCGCAGCGACCGCATCAAAGGTCGAAACCGATACGATCGCGGCATTGCGGGAAGAGATTTCTTTGTTGCGCCAAAGCCTGATTGAAACCAGCCCCACCCTTGCCACCGAGGCCCGGAAAATCTTGCGCCGAAACCTGGGTGCCGACGCTTTGCGCGCTTTCATTAACTCTATCAAAAGCCAAATGACGGCCACAGATATACAGATATCTGCTCCAACAATGACCGCCAGTGACGGCCATTTTGTCCGGCACATACACAAATCAATTAAAGAAATTAAAGAATCTGAAGAGTGCTGTGAAAAAGCAGGCCAAGAAAACGCCACGCCGATATCCAGGGTAGCACCTACAAAACATCAAAACACTCCCGCTTTGGCGCATGTCATTGCTGCTTGCCCGACAAGTTGTAATTTTGCATATGAACCGCTGGAAACCTGGCCTGATCTGATCCGATTTACCGAAGTACTGGCCCCGATGCTGCGCATTGATCGAGGGCTGATGGATACTGCACGCCGGGCAATGGGGGCAGTTGCGGCTGCGGTGACGGTTATGTGCATCCTGCAAATGGGTGAAAAGGTGCGATCTGCCGGGGCTTATCTGCGCAGTTTGACCAAACGGGCGGTGGCAGGCCAATTTTCAACCACTACGATGGTGAATGCGTTGTTGTCCGGCCAAACAGCGTGTGGGGCAGGGGGGTAATATGTTTACTGGCACCGATCAAATATTGGTTGTTACCGCGGTAACACGGCGCGCGGGCTGGTAGGAAAATCTTCTGTTACCGCGGTAACGCCATTTGTATTCTGAAAGCGGCCCTAAGAACGGCTCAGGTTTAGATGCCGTGCCCAACCCATGGTCCATGCTTGTCAGCCAGCCCATCAATTCGCTCAAATCCATGGGCACCAAAAAAGTCACGCTGGGCCTGAATCATGTTGGCGGTAGAGCGCGCCGTTCGCATCATATCAAACCACGCCAGACCCGACGCCAAAGCGGGCAGGGGCAAACCGTGCAATGCGCCCGCAGCAATAGTTTGTCGTAACCCCAGATGACTGGCTTTCAGATGCTTTGCAAAGAACGGTGCCAGCATCAGGTTGCGCGTGGGATCATCGGTCAGCGCCTGCGCCATATCGTTCAACATGCCCGACCGGATGATACAGCCTTCGCGCCACACCTGGGCGATCTGGGGCAGGGGCATCGGCCAATCAAATGCCGTCGCTGCCGCTGAGATCAGCGCAAAGCCCTGCGCATAGCACAGGATTTTGCCTGCGATCATCGCCTGTTCCAGTTGATCAAGCGTCAGGGCCCCCTTGGCCAGCGATTGCGGAGCCGCGCCAAAAGCGGCCTGACCTGCAAGACGTTCTTCCAGCCGCGATGACAGATTGCGCGCCATCACAGCGGCCTCTATCGCAGGAACAGGGGCCGCCAGATGCTGCGCCTCGATCACCGTCCAGCGGCCAGTGCCCTTTTGGCCCGCGCGATCAAGGATCATGTCCAGCATCGGTTTCCCGGAATGCGTGTCGGTGGCCGCGGCAACTTCGGCGGAGATTTCGATCAGATAGGATTGCAGAGAACCCTTATTCCAATCCCGCAGTGTTGCTGAGATCTGGGCCGCCGTCATGCCCATGCCATCGCGCATCACACCGTAAACTTCGGCGATCATCTGCATATCGGCGTATTCAATGCCGTTGTGAACCGCTTTGACAAAATGGCCCGCTCCGTCCGGGCCCATGTAGTCGGCGCAGGGCTGACCTTGGTACTTTGCGGCGATGGCGTTCAGAATGGGGGCAACGCGGTCCCAGTCCTGCCTGCGTCCGCCGCCCATGATGGCCGGGCCATGCCGCGCGCCTTCTTCGCCCCCTGACACGCCGATGCCCATAAATTGCGGACCGGCACCAGCCTCTTTAGACCGCCGGTTGGTGTCGTGAAATTCAGCGTTGCCCGCATCAATGATCAGATCATCCGCATCCAGCAGCGGGCGCAGGGCTGCAATTTGTTCATCGACGGCGGGGCCAGCGGGCACCATCAAGATGATTGCACGTGGTGGTCTGATCGCGGCAACCAGATCGGCCAAGGTATCCGTCGGCGTGATCATTGCGGCCAAGCCCGCTGCATTTGCCTTAAAGGCATGCGTCACTGCGGTGGTGCGGTTCCACACGGCAATCGGAAAGCCCTTTTCCGCGATGTTCAGGGCCAGCATCGCCCCCATGGTGCCAAGACCGATCAGGCCAATTTGCGCGGTGGGTTGGGTCATGGCATCTGCACTCCGGCACGGTTCAAGGTAATCGCATATAGGCTGGTGGTGGCGGTGATGAAAAGCTGATGTTTTGCCCGCCCGCCAAAGCACAGGTTCGACACCACCTCGGGGATCAGAATCTTGCCCATCAGATGGCCATCGGGGGCGATGCAGTGAACGCCGTCTGCCGCAGAAGACCACAGATTGCCATCGGTATCGCAGCGGATGCCATCGGCGCAGCCGGGCGCAACGGTGTGGAAAACCGCGCCACCAACAGGGCGTCCGGACGCCATGGAAAAGCTGCGGATATGTTGCGGGTCATTGCTGAACATGCGGCCAGTATCGGCCACATAAAGCGTCTGTTCATCGGGGGAAAATGCCAATCCGTTGGGGCAGGCAAAATCGGTCAGCACTGCCTCTAGGCTGCCATCCGGATCGACGCGGTAGACGTTGCAGGGCAATTCCTGCGCTGATTGAAAGCCTTCGTAATTGGTCAAAATCCCATAGTGCGGGTCGGTAAACCAGATCGCGCCATCGGAATGCACCACCACGTCATTGGGAGAGTTCAACGGCTTACCAAGGTATCCGTCGGCAATAACCGTAATGTCGCCGTTCAACTCGGTCCGCGTCACCCGCCGGGTGCCATGCTCGCAGGACAGCAACCGCCCCTGATGATCACGCGTATGACCGTTCGAATAGTTGGACGGAGCCCGATATGTGCTGATGCCACCACCCGGCGTATAACGCAGAATCCGATTGTTCGGGATATCTGAAAACAGCAAACAGCCTGCATCGCCAAACCATACCGGGCCTTCGACCCAATCAAAACCGGTGGCCAGTTGTTTGACGGGCGCATTGCCCATGACATAGCTGCCAAAACGCGGGTCTATCGTATCGTAAAACGCCATGGTCCGGACGATCCTTTGGTTTGGGCCATTGCCCGCGCCGTATACTTCGGCTGATTGCTGCAAGCTACGCCAAGGC
>JAYUHO010000038.1:0-6875 GCA_043766915.1 Cypionkella sp. | reverse complement strand
CCTGCGTCCAGAAACCCAACACCCCGCGCCGCCGCCAAGGCCGCCATAGGCGCGGGCAATCCCTTAGATTTTGCCGCCCCGCCGTAAAATTCCGCCTTGATCGGCCCAACTTCAACAACCGGCGGCGGACAGATCAGCAATATCTGAAACCCGCCATGACGGGTCTGCATTTCCACCCCTTGGGCAATATCCAACAACGATGCAATCCCCCCCACCACCATCTCGGGCCCAGCCCCAAACCGCGCCTTCACATCATTGGTGCCCAACATGATCGTCAACAGATCAATCGGCCCATGACTGCACAGCGCCATCTTCAACCCGACCTGCCCATTCATATGACTGCCCATGATCGGATCATCAAACTGTGCGGTGCGTCCTGGCAGACCTTCCTCGACCACTTCCCATCCCAATTCCGCCGCCACCCGCCTTGGCCACCGCGTTGCGGCATCAAAGCGGTCATACTCGCCGATGGTGATAATCGGCGGCGTGCCATGCGTGTTGCTGTCGCCATAGGTCATCAGAACGGTCATGCGAACTCTCCTTTTTGCACCAAAATACTAAAGCCCCGGCCCCCGGCACACGCAACCCATTTTAAGGGCAAGTGCCGCGAAAATGCATCTTGCCCCTTCAACTTCTTGTCCCCGGCGCGCATATACCGTCAAAGCCTTTGCCAGTTGAGGATACCATGCTCGGGATCACCGAAACACCCACCGCCCCTGTCGCGCCCGACCTGATCAAGGACGGCACCGAAGCTACATTTCTGCAAGACGTGATCGATCCGTCAAATACTGTCCCGGTGATCGTCGATTTCTGGGCCCCCTGGTGCGGCCCCTGCAAAACGCTGGGCCCCCAGCTTGAAGCCGCCGTAACCGCCGCCAAGGGCCGCGTGCGGATGGTCAAGATCAACGTCGATCAAAATCAGGCTCTGGCCGCGCAGTTGCGCATTCAATCCATCCCCACCGTCTATGCCTTTTGGCAAGGCAAACCCGCCGATGGCTTTCAGGGCGCTGTTTCGGCCTCCGAGGTGAAACGCTTTGTCGATCAGATGGCCGCCCTTGCCACCGAACCTGATGGCGGGTTGGCAGATGCCATTTTGGCCGCCGAGACAATGCTGATCGATGGCGACTTTGCCGACGCCGCTGAAACATTCGCCGCCGTGTTGGAAGAAGAGCCCGAAAATCCCGCAGCCTATTCCGGCCTGATCCGCGCCCATCTGGCCATGGGCGATATCGACACAGCCCAAGAACTGCTGGATGCCATCCCGGCCGCCATCGCATCGGCCAAAGAGATTGACCCGGTGCGTGCGAAACTTGACCTTGCCCGCCAGACCGCCAAGGCGGGCCCCGAGGATGATCTGCGGGCAGCTCATCTGGCCGATCCGACAAACCCGCAGCTGATGTTCGATCTGGCGCTGGCGCTGCTTGCCGCCGACAAGGCCCAGGAGGCGGTCGATACTTTGCTGGCGGTTTTCAAACTTGATAGCGACTGGAACGATGGCGCCGCCCGCAAGCAACTGTTTACCATCTTTGACGCGCTCAAGCCGCAGGACCCGATTGTTTTGGCCGGTCGCCGACGGCTGTCGTCGATGATATTTGCCTGACGCCCTGCGCGTCCTATCTGCAGGGGCATGATGAAAATTTCCGAACTGCCCGACACCATCCCCGTGTTCCCGCTTCCGGGTGCGCTTTTGTTGCCAAGGGCGCGCCTGCCCCTGCATATATTTGAGCCGCGCTATCTTGCGATGCTGGAAGACTGCATGAAAACGCCGCATCGGCTGATTGGCATGATCCAACCGCGCGACGTGCCGGGAACCAGCGAAAAACGCCTGTCCTCTATCGGGTGCGCCGGACGGCTTACAGCGTTTTCCGAAACCGAAGATGGCCGCTATATGGTCACGCTGACGGGCATCTCGCGGTTCCGCTTGCGGGACGAAGTGCTGGGCTTCACCCCCTATCGGCGCTGCTCGGTAGAGTGGACGGCATTCGCGCGCGATTTAGGGGCGGACGAGGCCGATGCAGGCCTTGACCGCGACAGCTTCTTTGCCTTGCTGGCGCGGTTTTTCCAATCACAGCGCATGGGCACCGATTGGTCGGGGCTGAAAGAGGCTGACACCGAACTCTTGATCAATTCGCTGTCGATGCTGCTGCCCTTTGCCCCCGAAGACAAACAGGCCCTGCTCGAAGCGCCATCGTTGGTCACCCGCCGCGAAACACTGGTGACGCTCATCGAATTTTCCCTGCGCGGTGGCGGGTCAAGCGACGAGGTATTGCAATGACCGAAACCACCATCCCAGACCGCCGCATGCTTGAAGGGCTGATCTGTCCCGTCACCCACGCAACCCTGACCTATGACGCGCAAACCAACGAGCTGATTTCGAAATCCGCCAATCTTGCCTTCCCGATCCGCGACGGCATTCCGATCATGCTGGTCACAGAGGCACGGGCGTTAGAGTAGACAATGACGACGACGCGGAAGCCGTAAAAAAGGGCAGGCCCATTCGCCTGACCCTATCAAAAATATATAAAATTTTCTTTTTCTGTTCAAAAATATCCCACGGGGGAGTCTCAATGGCAGCGCCATTGAGACGGGGGGTGTGAACCCCCCGTTGATATCAGGGCAGCAATGGCCCCCAGATCCTCAGATAACCTGCCCCGCCAACAACCTCGGCAAATCCCCTGAAATCCCTGCCGCTTGCCGCATAAACCCGCGCCGCAACGCAGGCACCGCGTTCACGATCCCCAGTCCCAAATCCCGCCCCGCGCGCAGCACCGGATTGTTATTGGAAAACAAACGGTTCACTCCATCCATCCCCAAGGCCAGGGTCGTGGCATCAAACCGCCGCCAGCGTTCATAGCGCTCCAGCACATCCAGCGCGCCGATATCCTCGCCCCGCCGCGCGGCCTCAATCATCACCTGCGCCAAAGCCCCCACATCGCGGAACCCCAGGTTCAGCCCCTGCCCCGCAATCGGATGCACGCCGTGGGCCGCATCGCCCACCAAAGCCAACCGGGGCATCACAAACCGCGACGCAAGGCTGAGCGACAGCGGATAGGTAAACCGCTCCCCTGCCAGTGCAATTTCCCCCAGAAAATCCCCAAACCGCGCCTGCAAGGCGGCCAGATACTCGGCGTCAGACAACGCCTGAATGGCTGCCGCCGCGTCAACATCCTCGCTCCACACGATCGACGAATGATAGCCACCCGCCAGCGGCAAAATCGCCAAAGGCCCCGCCGGCATGAAAAACTGGTGCGCGGTGCCCTCGTGATGACCCGCGTGGGAAACCGCGGTCACCAATGCGGTCTGGGCGTATTTCCACCCCATCCGTGAAATCCCCGCCCGCGTGGCCGTGCCTGACCCGCGCCCATCGCAGCCAATCAGCACCCGCGCCCGCAAATGCCGCCCCGATGCCAGCACCACCTCAACACCGCTGGCCGCAACCGATTGCCCGGTAACGGTTTCCCCCGAAATCAACGTCACGCCCGGCGCAGCATCCATTGCCGCCAGAAATGCGGCGTATAGGTGGCGGTCTTCCACCATAAAGCCCATCGGGCCTTCCTCAATCTCGGCGTGATCAAAGGTCAGGAAAAACGGCGCAGGCCCGCGCCCCACAACCCCATCACTGGCTTTGATCTTCAGGATCGGTTGCGCAAGCTTTGCCAATCCCTCCCCGACCCCGATCACCGACAACAGCCGCTTTGACGCAATCGCCAGCGCATAGGCGCGCCCGTCAAACCCCGCCTCGGCCCGCGCAGGCGCTGCCCGCGCGTCGATCACGATCACCCGCAAGCCGCCTTGCGCCAAAGCCAAACCCAACGCCGGGCCATTCAGCCCGCCGCCCACGATCAAAACATCTGCATCTTGTTCCATAGAACCACTATGGCCGCCGATGCAGGATTGTCCATGCGCCGCCTTGCCGCTACCTTTCCCCAAACGGCGGGGAAAACATGAGCAAACTTTGGTCCAACCTGACAGCCGCCGACCTTGGCCGGGATATTGGCAAAGGCCGCATCAATCCGGTTGAGTTAACCGAATTTTTTCTGGATCAAATCGCCAGCCATCCCCATGCGGACCGCATCTATGCCCGCACCACCGCCACCCGCGCGCGGGGCGAGGCGATGGGTGCTGCTGCCCGCGCCAAATCGGGCCATCGGCGCGGACTGCTTGACGGCGTGCCGGTCAGCTGGAAGGATTTGTTCGACACTGCAGGCGTGGCTACCGAAGCCGGATCTGCCCTGCTGGCAGGCCGCACGCCCGGCCAGGACGCCGCCGTTCTGACCACGGCTACCCACCAAGGCCTTGTTTTACTTGGTAAAACACACATGTCAGAACTGGCGTTCTCGGGGTTGGGTCTGAACCCCATCACCGCCACCCCGCCTTGCGTGAATGACGAGGCGGCGGTTGCAGGGGGCTCATCCTCTGGCGCGGCCACCTCGGTGGCCTTCGGGCTGGCTCCCGCCGCCATTGGGTCTGATACCGGCGGATCGGTGCGTATTCCCGCCGCGTGGAATGATCTGGTCGGCCTGAAAACCTCATCAAACCTGCTGCCCCTGCAAGGCACCGTGCCGCTGTGCGCCAAATTCGACACCATCGGCCCCATCGCCCACAGTGTTGAAGATTGCGCCTTGCTGCTGGCTGCCCTTGCAGGCCGCAAACCCGCCGATCTGGCCGGCTCCACCCTGTCGGGCACCCGGGTGATGGTGCTGCAAACGGTCGCGCTGGACGATCTGCGCGACCGCCCCGCGCAGGGGTTCCAAGATGCCCTGACCCGTCTGGCCCGTGCAGGCGCGCATATCACCGACATCGCAATCCCCGAAGTGATCGAGGCAATGGCCCTTGCAGGCGTATTGTTCACCGCCGAAGCCTATGCCATCTGGGGCCCCACAATTGAAAAAGCCCCCGAAAAGATGTTCCCGCGCATTCTGGAACGCTTTCGGTCTGGGGCGCATATCAAAGCTTCGGACTATATCGAGGCTTGGCGTCGTTTGGAGGAACTGCGGGTTATCTGGGCCGAAAAAACCGCTGGGTTTGATGCGATTTTGCTGCCAACATCCCCCATCCTGCCGCCAAACGCCGCGCGTTTGCTGGCCGATATCGACTTCTTCGTTGCCGAAAACCTGCTGGCCCTGCGCAACACCCGCATTGGCAATCTGATGGGCCTGTGCGCGCTGACCCTGCCCACCAGTCAGCCGTCTTGCGGGATTTCACTGATGGCTCTGGCAGGTCAGGAAGAACGTCTTCTGCGGCTTGGCATCGCAGCAGAACGCGCCCTGGCCTGACGCACGGCCCTTTCCCCTGACACCGGGCGAAAAAGTCACAGCTTCGTGTCGCAAGCCCAAGTCCTGCATGGGTTTTTCTGGACCGCGCCGCGTGATCTGGTTATCCTGCACCCAATCGGGGCGATATGACCCTGAAACGAGGCAGCAATGGCGTTTCCGACACGGTTTTTGAACCTACCAGAATACGCATTTCCGCGTCTGCGACGGCTATTGGATGGCATCGAACCGGGGTGCCCCCCCCTTCAGATGACGATTGGCGAGCCGAAACATGCGATGCCCGATTTTGTCGGGCCTGTTTTGGCCGAACACTTGCACGAATTCGGGATGTATCCGCCAAACGAAGGCACGCCGGAGCTGCTGGCGGCCATCTCTGGTTGGATCGCGCGGCGCTACGGCGCGGATGTTCCCCAAGACCGCCTGATGATCCTGAACGGCACCCGCGAAGGATTGTTTAACGCCTGCATTGCCTTGTGCCCCGAAGTTAAAGCGGGGGGTGCGCCTGTCGTGGTGATGCCAAACCCGTTCTATCAGGTGTACGGCGTGGCCGCGCTTACGGTCGGGGCCGAACCCGTCTATGTGCCCGCCACCGCCACCACAGGATTTTTACCGGATTACGCGGGCCTGCCCGATGCTGTGCTGAACCGTGTCGCCGTGGCCTATATCTGCTCGCCCGCCAATCCCCAGGGGTCGGTGGCCAGCCGCGCTTATTGGACCCAGCTTTTGGCGCTGGCCGAAAAGCACGATTTTCTGATTTTGGCCGATGAATGTTATTCCGAAATTTGGCGCAGCGCCCCGCCCCCCGGTATTCTGCAGGTCGCGGCCGCGACAAATGCAAATCCTGAACGTGTCTTTGCGTTTCATTCGCTGTCGAAACGATCAAACCTGCCCGGCATGCGGTCTGGCTTTGTGGCAGGTGGCGCGCAAGGCATCGCGCGGATGCGCCAACTGCGCACCTATGCCGGATCACCGGTGCCGCTGCCCATTCAACGGGTCAGCGAACGCGCTTGGGGGGACGAGGCGCATGTCGATGCCAGTCGCGCTTTGTATCAAGAAAAATTCGCAATTGCCGATCGGATTTTCGCCAGCCTCCAGGGGTTTACCTGCCCCGAAGGCGGCTTCTTTTTGTGGCTTCCGGTGGAAGATGGCCAAGCTGCCACGATAAAGCTGTGGCGCGAAACGGGCGTCAAAGTGCTGCCGGGGGAATATCTGTCGCGCGACGTGGGCGGCGACAATCCGGGCAAAAATTACATCAGGGTCGCGCTTGTGGCCCCAAAAGCAGAAACTCAGCGCGGGCTTTTGCAGCTTCGCGACTGTCTCTACGGTTAAAGGCGGGTAAAATGGCGTCATATCAGGTTCGGCAGCGGGATCCTTTGTTGGATCAGAACACCCAAGCCATGTTGGAAAAGCGCGGCCGCGAACTGTTGGGTCTGGCGCTGATCGCTGCGGCCATCGGCTTTGCGCTGTTGCTGGGCAGTTATTCCCCCGAAGACCCCGGCTGGATGGTGGCCACGGACGAACCAGCCGCCAATTATCTGGGGCGTTTTGGTGCGGCTGTGGCGTCAACCCTGATCATCATCGGTGGCAAAGGTGTGTGGGGTA
>JAYUHO010000037.1:0-2571 GCA_043766915.1 Cypionkella sp. | reverse complement strand
CGCCGCATTTCTGGCCACACAAGCCGCGATTGCCGCGTCGCCATCCACGCCAATCCCCCATGCGCCTGATGCCGCAGAGATGGCCATGGCGGACCCCGCCATCTTATACTCAGACTTAAAGCCCGCCGTGGCATCCGACGACAATGACAGGCCGTTGACTTTCCAGCCTTTGGGCCGGATCACTGCCGCCACAACGCAGTCTTTCTTGCCTCGTTTGGCCGCATTACACCCCGCCAGCGCCGCAGCAGACGCCGCCGCAACGTCATGATAATTGGCCGCAGCAACTGTGGTTTCAAACATCAGCCCCTTTTCCGGGGAAATCGCGATGGCCCCATAATAAAGCTGTGCCGTCCCGACTGATTTCAGCACCAGCGCCTGATCTTTGGGCAATCCCGCCTCTGGCAAAATTTCAACCTCGGCCTTCACGGACGCAAACAGCGCCTTTTTGGCCGACTTGCCATCCAAAGGTTCGGCCTGCGCCGCCGCCGCCAACCCGATCATCGCCAAAGTCATCATCCCGAACCGCATGGCCATTCTCATCCCAAAACCCATTGCCAGCCTTAGCGCGGTGCGCGGGCTATGGACAGTGCCTGACTGCCTGTTAGGCTGTAATCTGCCCCAACCGCCGGAGAAAATCATGACCCTGTCCGCTGTGCTCGACAAGATCGACGCCACCCTGCCCGACGCGTTGGCGCGGTTGATGGACCTGCTGCGTATCCCGTCGATTTCCACCGATCCCACCTATGCCGCCCCCTGCGATCAGGCCGCCGACTGGCTGGTGGCAGACCTGCAATCGCTGGGGTTTGAGGCCTCAAAACGCCTCACCCCGGGCCATCCGATGGTGCTGGCGCATGGCGGTGCGGGCAACAAACACCTGCTGTTTTACGGCCATTATGATGTACAGCCGGTGGACCCGCTGGTGTTGTGGGCGCGCGATCCGTTTGACCCCATCATCGAGGACACACCCACAGGCCGCGTGATCCGGGCGCGCGGCGCGTCAGACGATAAGGGCCAGTTGATGACATTTCTTGAGGCGTGCCGCGCGTGGAAGGCCGTGCATGGCAGCCTGCCGGGGCGGCTGACGATTTTCTTTGAGGGCGAAGAGGAATCCGGCTCGCCCTCGTTGATCCCGTTTCTGCAAGACAACGCCGCCGAACTGCACGCCGATATCGCGCTGATCTGCGACACGGGGTTGTTTGCCTCAAAAACCCCGGCAATCGTCACCATGTTGCGCGGGTTGGTGGGCGAAGAAATCACCATTCATGGCCCATCGAAAGACCTGCATTCGGGCATGTATGGCGGGGCTGCGATCAACCCGATCCGGGTTCTGACCCGTATTCTGGCGGCGATGCATGACGATCAGGGCCGCATCACCATCCCGCAGTTTTACGACGGCGTCACCGAATTGCCCGATGCGATCCGCGCGCAGTGGCAATCGCTGGCCTTTGATCATGCCGCATTCCTGGGCGATGTCGGCCTGTCGGTGCCCGCAGGCGAAGTTGGCCGCACGCCGCTGGAAATGATCTGGTCGCGGCCGACTGCCGAGGTGAACGGCATCTGGGGCGGCTATACCGGCGATGGGTTTAAGACGGTCCTCCCGGCCGAGGCGCATGCCAAAGTCTCATTCCGGCTGGTCGGCGATCAAAACCCCGACGCAATTCGCGACCACTTCCGCGCGTGGGTGCGCGCGCAACTGCCCGCCGATTGCACGGCAGAATTCCACGGCCACGGCAATTCGCCCGCAGGGGTGATGTCGATCGACAACCCGGCGTTTGAGGCGGCGCGTGCCGCCCTGACCGATGAATGGGGCCTTCCTGCGGCCTATGTTGGCTGTGGTGGGTCGATCCCGATTGCAGGGTATTTCAAAACCTATCTGGATATGGATGCGATGTTGGTGGGGTTTGCGCAGGACGATGACCAAATCCATTCGCCCAATGAGAAATATGGAGTGGAAAGTTTCCACAAAGGCATCCGGTCATGGGCGCGCATTCTGGCGCGGCTGACATGAGTTTTGTCATCCGGGATGCAAGCGCCGGGGATGAGGCCGCTTGGCGGGATTTGTGGCAGCAATATCTGACGTTTTACGACGTAGATCTGGACCCCGCGATCACCGATTATACCTGGGCGCGCCTGATGTCGGCGGAGAGTGCGCTAAAGGCGCGACTGGCGGTGGACGGCGACCGCGCTTTGGGGTTTGCGATACATCAACACCATGCCTCAACCTGGGTGCTGGGAGAGGATTGTTATCTGGAAGATTTGTTCGTCGATGCCACCACGCGCGGGGCTGGCATTGGCCGGGCGTTGATTGCCGATCTGACCGATCTGGCCCGCAGCCGCGGCTGGCAGCGGCTTTACTGGAACACCGATGAGGGCAATGCCCGCGCAAGGCGGCTTTATGACAGCATCGTGCCCAGTGATGGCCACATCCGCTACCGGATCAAGCTGTGATATCAAAGGGCTGAGGGGTGAAGTGAAAGTGGCGCGGCGGACGGGACTCGAACCCGCGACCCCCGGCGTGACAGGCCGGTACTCTAACCAACTGAGCTACCACCGCGCGATTAAGGGTGGGGT
>JAYUHO010000036.1:0-6890 GCA_043766915.1 Cypionkella sp. | reverse complement strand
GACAAACTGAGACTTGGAATGTTGCGTGTTGCTTTCACTGGGGTGAACCCCATTGAAAGCAATACGCTTTAGCCAACCCGGTGGGGCAGAGCCCCGCTATTCTGCCGTCCGCGCGGCCCACATCGCCTTGAACGCCGCGCGTCCCTGACAGCGGGCCAGCCATCCGGCAATGGCGGGGAATTCGGCTATCAGCGTCGGATGGCTTTGGGCATAGCGCAGGCATTCGGCCATGATGATGTCTGCCACGCTGAACCGCGCGCCGACCATCCAATCGGTGGCCTCCAGATGCGCCTGCAATCGGGCCAAAGGTCTGCGCAGTTTCTCGGCATTCACCGCCATGCTGGCCTGACCTTCGGAGGTTTTATCACCACCCGCGTCGACCACATACAGAATTTCCAACCCCGGCCCTTCGACCGCCGTGGCCGCAAACAGCGTCCACTGATCCATCAGCGCCGCTTCGGCGGGGGTTTGCGGCCCCAACGCGCCGCCATATTGCCGCGCGATATGCAGACAGATCGCAAGGCTTTCCATCAGCACCAGATCGCCTTCGGTATAGACGGGTATCTGGCCCAGGGATGACACCGCCAGAAACGCGGGCGAGCCGGTGTTGAAGGGCGCATCGGCGGCGGTGGGTTGGGGCAAACGGTAGGCTTGCATCACCGGAATATGGCTGAATTTCATATTCAGTTCGGCCAAAAGCCAAAGGGGCCGCGACGCCCGGGATCGGTAAACGCCATAGAGAGTTATCACGAAGAACCTCTTTTTTTCGCTACGGGGGGAAACACGGTGGCTGCAGGTTAGGCCGCTTGGCTGGCAACCGAAAGGGGCCTTGGTGCTGTGCTTTTGCTCATTACCCAAACAAAAGCGCAGCCAGACAGGCGGCGCGGAAGCAGAGACAGGGTACTATTTACCTAGCGTCACCCAAAACATCTTGCCGTATATCTTCGGTTGAGTCACTTCATAGGCATGAAAGATCCGCTTCCCCCTTCAGACACCGCGCATCTCATCGACAGTGCTTACCGCGCCGAGATTGTGGACAGGCTTTACGACGTCGCTGTTGATCCGATCCGTCTGGAAGACCTGATGGCGGTGTGGGAAGTGGCGCAGGGCCCCACCCGGACCGGCTTGGTCGAGTCAGCGGTTGAATTGGAGGATGAGGAAATAGAGGCCCACCTGCGCCGCGCCACGGTGTTTCTGGAGCGGTTCGAGGCCACGCGCGGCGAGGCGGTGTATCGGTCGGTATTGGAAGACATCCCGCGATCTGCGGCGTTTTTGTCGGATGGCGGTGCAGGGATTGCGGCGTTCAACCGGCCCGCTGCCGTGGCGTTCGGCCTGAAAGATGGCGCGCATCTGTCTGATCTGCCGTTTGATGCTGAAGACATCAGCCTGCTGCGCGGAGTGATCTATAAGGTTGCCTCGGGGCAGGCCGAACGGGTGGTGACGCTGCGCATAAGGTCGTCCATCACCGGCAGCCCGGTGATCGTGCGTATTGGCCCGATTACCTCGGACAATGCCAAGCCTCTGGCCTTGGTGATGTCAACCGAACTGGTCTGGCCCGAAGGGTTCGAGGTGACGGTGCAAGAGGCGTTCGGGCTGACGGCGGCGGAAGTTGAGATTGTGCAGGGCATGACGCTGGGCCTGCCGATCAAGGATATCGCAGACTCGCGCGGGCGGTCTGCCGAAACCGTACGCACCCAGGTTCGCTCTATCTTGGCGAAAACCGAAACCCACAGCCAATCGGAATTGATCCGCGTGGTGCTGGGCTTGATGGATGTGGCATTCATGCCCACCGAAGGGGCGGGGCCGGTGCCCAACCGCATGGGCGCGCTGGAACAATTGTCATTTCAGCAGACAACCGGCGCGGATGGGCGGCGGTTGGAGTGGATCGAATTTGGCTCGCCCTCGGGGGCGCCTTGTGTGTTCATGCATCTGGATTACGGCTTTATCCGCTGGCCTGCCACAGCGGAACGTGCGGCGCGGACGCGGGGGATCAGGGTGATCGTGCCGGTGCGGGCGGGCTATGGGCGCACGGAATTGCATCCGCGCGGGGCCGATCATCTGCAAGGGGTCACGCAAGACTACCTGACCGTGTTGGATCGTTTGGGGATCACCCGCACTGCCGTCATTCCAATGGGGGCGGATTTGCGCTTTGCGTTGAACCTGTCGCTGAAACGGCCCGGATTGGTGACGGGTATTTTGGGCTGTGCGACGCAATTGCCACTGCGCACCGCGGCGCAATATGACCGGATGGACAAATGGCAGCGGTTCATTCTGGCCAATGCCCGCTATGCCCCCAAGGTTTTGCCATTTCTGGTGCAGGCCGGGTTCTCGCTGGCGCGACGTTTGGGCAAGGAAAAGTTCTTTGCCCAAGTGAACGGCGGATCGAAGGCGGATATGGAGGCCTTTGCCATCCCCGAAGTGCGCGAGGCGGTGCTGGCCGGATCAGAGGTGTCGCTGGGGGCCAAGATTCTGGCGCATGAGGCGTTCACCCGCGAATGTATCGGATCGGAAAAAGACTGGTCCGATCTGGTGCGCGCGGTCACTGTGCCCGTGCAGTTGCTGCAAGGCGATCAAGACCCGCAAACCCCGGTGCAGACCATCAAGGAACTGATGCTGGATTATCCGCATCTGGAGATCAGCTTTGTGCCCAACACCGGGCAGCTGTTATTCTTTGCGCAGTGGCCAATGGTTCTGGATATTTTGCAAAAATATTTGCCCCGGCGTTAAGTATTTTTGCAGATTCTTTGCCCTCTACCGCATTTGGGGTATGCGACATCTTGGCAAGCCAGATATCACCACGTCATGTTGCAGTGACGATTTTGATCCTCCTTAAAACCAAAACCTTTCCCCCCACGAATGGGCGGTGGTGCCTGGGGCGCCACCGCCTTTTCGTTTACTATACATACGCTTAGAACAATGGTTGACGCCGGATACGTCGCTGTAGCCGCGCTTGCGCTTCTGTCCAGCGGCGCGTAAATGCCAAGGCATGACCCCGGTGATGACATATCCCGCGCATGCCCGCGCCACGCTTGCGCTTGGCCTGCCGCTGATTGGCAGCCATCTGGCGCAAATGGCGTTGCACGTCACGGATACTGTGCTGCTGGGCTGGTATGGGGTGACAGAGCTGGCCGCCGTTGTGCTGGCGACCTCGACGTTTTTCGTGATTTTCATTTTGGGGTCGGGGTTTGCGCAGGCGGTGATGCCGCTGGTGGCTCAGGCGCTGGGGCAGGGGAACGAGACGCGGGTGCGCCGTGACACCCGGATGGGGCTGTGGCTGTCGATCGGGTTTGGCGTGATCAGCTATCCGTTGTTCTGGTGGTCTGATCCGTTGATGCGGGTCTTGGGGCAAAAGCCCGAAGTGGCTGCCTTGGCGCAGGATTTTTTGCGCATCGCCGGATTGGGGATGATCCCCGCGCTGCTGGTGATGGCGATGAAAAGCTATCTGGCCGCGTTAGAGCGCACGCAAGTGGTACTGTGGACCACGCTGGCGGCGGTTGGGGTGAATGGGGTGCTGGCCTATGCGCTGATCTTCGGCCATTGGGGCGCGCCGGAGTTGGGTGTGCGCGGGGCTGCGATATCGTCGCTGGCGGTGCAGGTGCTGACCTTTGTGCTGATCGCCCTTTATGCCGCCTGGCAGCCCGACTTGCGCCGGTTTCGGCTGTTTCAGCGGTTCTGGCGGCCGGATTGGCAGGCGATGGGGCAGGTGTTTCGGTTGGGCTGGCCGATTGGGCTGACCGGGTTGGCCGAAAGCGGGTTGTTTCAGGCCACCGCCCTGATGATGGGCTGGATCGGCACGGTGCAATTGGCCGCGCATGGCATCACTATGGAAGTGGCGGCCCTGACCTTCATGGTGCATCTGGGTCTGTCGAATGCGGCCACGGTGCGGGCCGGGCGGGCGGATGGGGCCGGCGATGCGCGCAGCCTGCGGGACGGGGCCCGCGTGGCGATCGCGCTGTCGTTCGGATTTGGCTGCGCGATGGTGGTTTTGTTTCTGACCATGGCGCAACCGATCATCGCGCTGTTTTTGGACGAGGCCAAACGCGAATCCGCCGCCATCATCGTGTTTGGCACGCAGCTTTTGGCGGTGGCGGCGTTGTTTCAGTTGACCGATGCGATGCAGGTGATGGCGTTGGGACTGTTGCGGGGTATCCGCGATACCCGTGTGCCGATGATTGCCGCCGCCGTCAGCTATTGGTTGATCGGCATTCCGGTGGCCTATTATCTTGCCTTCGGGCTGGGATGGGGCGGCGTTGGTCTGTGGCTGGGGCTGGTGAGCGGGCTGCTGGCGGCGGCGGTCAGCCTGATGTGGCGGTTCTGGCATCTGGCCCGCAAATCCTGACGTTGGGGAGAAAATTTCGTCGAAAATTTTTCCTATTCCGCCGCCTCGCCCTTCAACAACCGTTCGGCCTTTTTGCGCACCAAAACCGAGCGCAGGTCGTGCATGGCCAGCAACAACAGGTCGGTGATCGCTTCCAATTGCGCGTCATCAGCTTTTGACTGCACCCATTGTGTCGTCAGGTTCATGTGATCAACGCTGCGCAGGATATCATCGACATCGCGCGCCGCGAGTAACGCCTGCCGCGCGGTCACCCATTGCTTGATCGCCGCCAGATCGGCAGGCGTCAAATCGCGGTCGCCGTGCGGTTTGATGTTGCCGTTCTTGACGTTGACGATGGCGATTTCTTCCATATCAATGCGGCGTTGGCGGTTCTCGGTATCCACCAGAAACACCGCAGCACCGTTTTCACGGATTCGAAAGTAATAGTCCGGCAGATCGCCCGGCATGGATGGCCTCAGATCAATGACGCGCAAAAGGTTTGGATACGACCGCAGGCTTCGCGCAACACCTCGTCGCCCGTAGCGTAGCTGACGCGAAAGTTTGGCGAAAGCCCGAAGGCCGCGCCAAACACCACCGCCACGCCTGTTTCTTCCAGCAAAGCGGTCGCAAACACCTCGTCATTGATAATTTTGGTGCCTGCGGGGCTGGTCTTGCCGATACAGCCAGAAATGTCAGGGTATACGTAGAACGCGCCTTCGGGTTTTGGGCAGGTGATGCCGACGGCGTCATTCAGCATCGCCACCACCAGATCGCGGCGGCGTTGAAACAGCGCGCGATTCGGGGCGAGAAAGTCTTGCGGGCCGGTCAGCGCCTCAAGGGCCGCGTATTGCGAAACCGAGCTGGGGTTCGAGGTGGATTGCGACTGGATCGTGCCCATCGCTTTGATCAGATGCGCGGGGCCACCGGCATAGCCGATGCGCCAGCCGGTCATCGCATAGCTTTTCGACACGCCGTTGCAGGTGAGCGTGCGGTCATAAAGCGCCGGTTCCACCTGGGCAGGCGTGGTAAAGACGAAATCGTCGAACACCAGATGTTCATACATATCGTCCGACATGATCCAGACGTGGGGGTGGCGCAGCAGCACATCGCAAAGGGCGCGCAACTCGGCACGGGTGTATCCAGCGCCGGTTGGGTTGGACGGTGAGTTGAAGATGAACCACTTGGTTTTGGGGGTGATCGCGGCCTCAAGCTGGGCTGGTGACAGTTTGAAATCCGTCTCGATCCCCGCCACCACACACACCGGGGTGCCGCCCGCCAATTCCACCATATCGGGGTAGGACACCCAATAGGGCGCGGGGATAATCACCTCATCGCCGGGGTTACAGGTGGCCATCAGGGCGTTGTACAGGATCTGCTTGCCACCGGTGCCGACGCTGATCTGACCCGGCGCATAGGTCAGACCGTTTTCGGCCAGAAACTTGGCGCAGATGGCTTTTTTCAGCTCGGGGATGCCGTCAACAGGGGTATATTTCGTGCGCCCCGCATCAATCGCGCGCTTGGCGGCGTCTTTGATATTTTGTGGCGTGTCAAAATCCGGCTCACCAGCGCCAAGACCGATCACATCGCGCCCTTGGGCCTTTAATTCCGCCGCTTTGGTGGTCACGGCGATGGTGGGCGACGGTTTGACGCGGGCAAGAGTGTCGGACAGGAAGGCCATAGGATGCTCCGGGGCTGGAAAGGGCGGCGTGGGTGTCATAGGCTGCACTGCGGTTCGGTTCAAGCGGGATGACAGTATGGAAACGGCACAGGCGCGGCTGAAACGCATGGCGATGCGGTCGTGGCGGCGCGGCACCAAAGAGATGGATCTGGTGCTTGGTCCCTATGCCGATGCCCACCTGGCGGGGATGTCCGACGCGCGGCTGGCGGTTTACGATATCTTGCTGGAAGAGAACGACCAAGACCTGTTGCCTTGGGTGTTGGGGCAGGGGGACGCGCCCGCTGCTTTGGCCGATCTAATCACCGAGATTGGGGTATTTTCCCGGACCCGTCTGCGCGGTTGACAGGTTTTTCGATAAATCTGGTTCGAGTTTACGTTATGTTTGTGTTTTGTGCCGATTCTGTCCTCAGATTCCTTGGATGGAGATGGACATGACGCTTTTTACCCCCCTGCTGGACGGCTCACAAAAGGCCCTGAGTGCGGGCTATCTGGAAAATCTGGCCCTGCTGGAACGGTTGCACCGGTTGTTGCTGGATGTGATCAAAGATGAATTTGAACGCATCAACATTCTTGAGATCAACTCGGTGCAGGCGCTGTTGTTGTTCAACATTGGTGAAAATGAGGTGACGGCGGGCGAATTGAAATCGCGCGGCTATTATCAGGGCAGCAACGTGTCGTATAATCTGAAAAAGCTGGTCGAACTGGGCTATATGCACCATCAACGATCAGAGGTGGATCGCCGGTCAGTGCGGGTGCGGTTAACGGAAAAGGGCCGCCGGGTGCGGGGGATGCTGGTTGATCTGTTCAACCGCCACGCCGAAGGGTTGGGGAAGAAAAGTCTGATCGATGCGGCGGGGATGGAACATATGAACCAGTCGCTGAAACGGATTGAAC